>DATDGI010000072.1:0-76158 GCA_036522155.1 Streptosporangiaceae bacterium | reverse complement strand
TCCGCCAGGGCGGGGATGAGCCGGGGATCGGGCCCGAGCGGGCCGGCCACCGGCACCCCGGTCTGCGCCGCCGCCCCGGTGATGTCCTGGCTCAGGTGGTATCCCGGGGCGAGGAGCAACGGGACGATGGTCACCTCCGGCCGCCCGTCTCCGATGGCCGCCGCCAGCGCGCCGGGCAGGGACGGCTCGGCGTGCTGCACGAAGGCGGTCCGCACGTCGAGGCCGGGGGCCAGGCCGCTGACCCGTCCGGCCAGCGCCCGGGTCGTCACCTGGGCCCGGGGGTCGCGGCTGCCATGCGCCACGGCCAGCAGCACCGGGCGGCTCATGCCGGGGGCGGGCACCGTCGGCTAGGCGGCATGCCCGAGCGCCGCCCGCAGCCTGACCACCTCGCCGATCACGACGACCGCCGGGGGCTGCATGCCCTCGGCCGCCACCTGGTCGGCGACCTGGCCGAGCGTGGACACCAGCACCCGCTCCCGGTCGGTGGTGCCGTCACTGATCACCGCGACCGGGGTATCCGCGTCCCGGCCCCGCTTGACCAGTTCCCGGCTGACCTGGTTCAGCCGCCCGACCGCCATCAGCAGCACCAGCGTGCCGGGGCCGGCGGCGAGCGCCTCCCAGTCCACGGTGGCGCCGGGATGGGACGGGTCGAGGTGGGCGGACACCACAGCGAAGTCCTGGGTAATGCCGCGATGGGTGACCGGGATGCCCGCGCAGGCCGGCACCGCGACCGCGCTGGTGACCCCGGGCACGACCTCGAACGGCACCCCGGCGCGGACACAGGCGAGCGCCTCCTCTCCGCCCCGGCCGAACACGAACGGGTCGCCGCCCTTGAGCCGGACCACCCGCTGCCCGGCCCGGGCCCGGTCCACCAGCAGCGCGTTGATCTCGGATTGGGCCAGGTGCGGCGTGTAGGGGGTCTTGCCGACGTCGATGACCTCCACGCCGGGGTCGAGCTCGGCCAGCACGTCACGGGGCGCCAGCCGGTCGGCGACCACGACGTCGGCCTCGGCCAGCAGCCGCCGGCCGCGCACTGTCAGCAGTCCAGGGTCGCCCGGGCCACCGCCCACCAGCGCGACCGTGCCCACCCCGGGGGGGCCGGTTGCGGGCCGGCGCTGCGGGCGGACCGGGAGGGTGCTCTCGGCCAGGGCGAGCGCGATCGCGGCGCGCAGTCGCTGGGACCGGCGCGGGTCACCACCCGTGGTCACCGCCACCGTGACGTCCCCGTGCCGGGTCACCGCCGGGGTCCAGGCGCGCGAACGGCTCGCGTCATCGGCACGCGAGCACCAGACCCGCAGGCGTTCGGCATCCGCCGCGATGGTGGTGTTGACCGCGGGGTCATCGGTGGCGGCGTGCACCAGCCAGGCACCGGCCAAGTCGCCGCCGCGGTAGCGACGCCGGTCGATGGTGACCGGCAGGCGGGCCAGGTCAGGATCCACGCGCGGCGCGATGACATGCACGAGCGCGCCGGCGGCCAGCAGCTCCCTGGCCCGGCGCAGCGCCACCGGCCCGCCGCCGGCGATCACCACCCGGCGCCCGGTCAGGTCCAGCATGAGCGGGTAGGTCATGACCGGCTCGCCTCCGGCTGGTCCGCCGGGGCGACCCCAGCGAAGCGCAGCCCGAACGCGCGGGCGCAGGAACCGCACCGCCAGCTCCCGGCATCCGGGCCGGCCGGGCGCAGGTCCTCCTCGCCGCAGTACGGGCAGTAGAACGGGATCTGCCGCTCGTGCTGGCCCGGGGGGACGGCCCCCCGGAACCCCCCGGCCTGCCCTTCGGGCGGCTCGGCGCTCACGTCAGCAACCCGTCGTCGGCGCGGCGGGCCCAGACCGCGAACTGCTCGCCATCGGTACGGTCGGCCAGGTAGTTGCGCAGCACCCGTTCGACGTAGCCGGGCAGCTCGTCGGCGGTCACCTTCAGCCCGCGCAGCTTGCGGCCGAACCCCGGGTCGGCGCCGAGCGAGCCGCCCAGGTGGACCTGGAATCCCTCGCCGCCGTCGGTGATCGAGCCCTTGAGCCCGATGTCGGCGACCTGGAAGCGGGCGCAGGAATTGGGGCAGCCGTTGACGTTGATGCTGATCGGGGTGTCGAAACCGGGCAGCCGCCGCTCCAGCTCGGCGTAGAGATCCGCGGCCCGCTGCTTGGTCTCCACGATGGCCAGCTTGCAGAACTCGATCCCGGTGCAGGCCATGGTGCCGCGCCGGAACGCCGACGGGGCAACCAGCAGATCCCGGGCGGCCAGCTCGTCCGACAGCTCGTCCACCTTGCCTTCCGGCACGTCCAGGATGAGCAGCTTCTGCTGGGCCGTCAGCCGCACCCGGCCGGACCCGTAGGCTTCGGCCAGGTCGGCGACCTGCCAGAGCATAGTGCCCGAGGTCCGGCCCACGCTCGGGGCGGCGCCCAGGTAATAGCGGCCGTCCCGCTGCCGGTGCACGCCGATGTGGTCGCGCGCGCCCGGCGGCGGCAGTTCTGGGGCCGGCCCGTCCGGCAGCGCGCCGCCCAGGTACTCCTTCTCTAGCACTTCCCGGAACCGCTCGGTGCCCCAGTCGGCGACCAGGAACTTCAGCCGGGCCCGGCTGCGCAGCCGCCGGTAGCCGTAGTCGCGGAATAGGCCGGTCACCCCGGCCCACACCTCCGGGACCTGGTCCGGCTCGACGAACACGCCGAGCCGCTGGGCCAGCATGGGGTTGGTGGACAGGCCGCCGCCCACCCACAGGTCGAACCCGGGCGTCCCGCCCGGGCCCCGGACACCGGCGAAGGCGACGTCGTTGATCTCGTGCGCGGTGCACAGCCAGGAGCAGCCGGTGACCGTGGTCTTGTACTTGCGCGGGAGGTTCGTGAACCCGGGCCGGGTGGTCGCCACCTCCTCGGTGGCGCGCAGCACGGCGGTGGCGTCCAGGGTCTCGGTGGCGTCGATCCCGGCCACCGGGCAGCCCAGGATGTTGCGCGGCACGTCGCCGCAGGCCTGCTGGCTGGACAGGCCCACCGCCTCCAGCCGTTCCCAGATCGCGGGCACGTCGGAGATGGACAGCCAGTGGTACTGGACGTTCTGCCGGTCGGTGATGTCGGCGAGATCGCGGCCGTACTCCTTGGCGATCCCGGCCACCGTCCGCAGCTGCCCGGCCGTCAGCTGGCCGCCGGGGATGCGCACCCGCATCATGAAGCAGGGCGCCTCGATCTCGGCGTCCTCCAGCGCGCCGGTCTTGCCGCCCCCGATGCCGGGGCGGCGCTGGGTGTACAGGCCCCACCAGCGGAACCGGCCGCGCAGGTCGGACGGGTCGATCGAGTCGAAGCCGAGGACCGAGTAGCGGTTGATGATCCGGTCGCGGACGTGCAGCCCGTCGTCGTCTTTCTTGAATCGCTCGGCCGCGTTCAGCGGCTCATGGTGGCCCAGGGCCCACTGGCCCTGGCCCCGTCTGGAGGGGGATGGCATGTCGCTCGTTCCTTCTGCTGCGGGCGGACGCGGCAGCCTCGGGCGCGGCGGGCGGGCCGGAGGCGGCGCGGGCGGACTGGGTCAGCAGCCAGGGCGACAGATGGCGCTGGAGACGCGCAGCAAATCAACGTGACGGCGGCAGACGAGGAGCACCAGCAGGTGGCTACCGGTGGTGCGGGTCACGCTGGGTCCTCTCCGGCCCGGCCAGCGGGCATACCAGCCTCACGACATGTGGCTTTGACAGTACCAGGCACATCCGGGCGCGGACCAGGTCACGACCGGCTGGCCCGGGTGCCACCGGCTGAGGCGTGTGGGGGCTGTCCTACCCTGGATACAGAAGCGCGACGCGCACGGAGGACGGCATGGGACTGATGGACCGGATGCGAGATCAGGCCAACCAGCTGGCCCAGAAGACGCAGGAAGCGGCCCAGGAGGGCCGGGCCAAACTCGACCAGGTGCAGGCGCGGCGGCAGGCCGACGCCATGTTCCGCGACCTGGGCGCCGCGGTCTACGCCGAGCGGACCGGCCGGGCCGGGCCGGACGGGCCCGACAAGATCGAGCGGCTGATCAAGGCGCTGACCCGGCAGGAAGCCGAGCAGGGGCTGGGCGACGGCAACGTTCCCACCTCGGGGCCCTGACGCCGGGTCTGGCCTGCCCGGGCGGGGCGCTGGTGGGCCCGCAGCCTGGCTGGGACACCGAGCGGCCTGGCACCTGAGGCAGGTGCCAGGCCGCTCGTTATGAGTTCAGCCGGACGGGATCACACGCCCTTGCCGGTCAGCACGACCGTCAGCGAGTGGTTGCCCAGCCGGTCAGTCCAATGGAACAGGTACTTGAAGGTGAAGGTCCCCTTCGCGGTCGGGCTGAACATGACCGGGATGGCCAGGTCGTAACCCGGGTTGAAGGGAGTGCCCGCGAACACGTGGTAGCGCGAGTGGAACGGGGGCATCGGCGGGACCGGCACGCTCACCGTGGTGGGCACGGTGCCAGTGTTGAGGACGTGAATATTCTTGGTGACGGTGGTGCCGACCGGGACCGAGCCGAAGTCCACGGTCGACTGGGTCGCCTTCACCTGGGGGTGATCGCTGGTCCCGACTCCGGACAGCGGCACGACCAGCCGTTTCCCGGCGCTGTCGGTGATGACCAGCGAGCCGTTCGCCGGCCCGGCCTGGGTGGGTGTGTAGGTGAGCGCCACCACCAGCGATTGGCCGGGTTCCAGCGTCTGGCCCGGCACGGGCAGGTTGGCCGCTGCGAACGGGGCGGACGGCTTGGTGACCGAGCGCACCGTGTCGGTGGTGCTGCCACCGTTGATGATGGCGATCTCTTCCGGTACCTGGACCCCGATCGGCACCGCGCCCAGCCCCCAGTCGGTGGACAGCGGGAAGGCCACCGCGGCGGGAACGGAGTACAGGCCGGTCCTGGCGCCGGTGCCGGTCACCGGCACGATCCGGGTCTTCCCGTTCTTCAGCTGGAACGAGATGGTGCCGTCGGCGGTGCCGGGCGCGGCCGGCTTGAACGTCACCGGCACGCTGAGCTTGTCCCCCTTGGCCAGCTTGACCGGGAACGTGACCGGGTGCGAGGTGGTGCTGCCCGCTGGCGTCAGGGTCGCCTGGCCGACGGTGAACTGGCTGACCGGGACCTTGGCGTTGGAGGCGCCAGTGCTCGCGGACACACCGGTGACCGTGGTCGGCCGCTTCGCGGTGATGGACACCGTCTGGGTGGTGGTGGTGTTGACCGTGGTGGACGGCAGGGTGGCGGTGGCCGCCTGAAGCGCCGCGGGCCCGGCCCCTGACTTGCCCCAGGCCCACACGTTGCCGTTCCGGTCACCGACGTAGACGATGCCGTTGTTGGTGGCCGGGATCGAGAACTTGCTGGCGGTGAACGACTGCGAGTGCCAGATCGGTTTGAGGATGCACACCTTCTTGGAGGTGCAGCTCGACGGCGTCGTCCCGTTGGAGACCAGGCTGCCGAGGGCGTAGGCGTCCAGTTCGGCATTGGTGCCGGTGTTGTCCGCGGCCTGGACCACCCAGACGACCGCGCTGGTCGCGTCGGTGCCGTTGGACGTCACCACCGGCGAGCCGGAGCTGAAGCCGTAGGTGAGCGAGCTGGCGCCGACATCGGAGATGACCGGCTTGTTGTTGCTGGCGACACCGAGCCGGAACACCCTCATCACGTCGTTCTTGCCGACGTAGAACATGAAGTCGTTGTCGACCGGCTTGGTGCCCGCGTTGGACTGGGTCAGCGTGGCCGTCTGGCCGAAGAACGCGGGGTGGCCGTAGTCGCCGCCGTAGTTCTTGGTGTAGAACAGCGCGTTGTCGCTGCTGTGCGAGCCCTGCTCGCGGCCGCCGAGGTTGGCCCGGTTGAGCAGGTAGATGACGCCGATCTTGCCGGCCTGGGCCAGCACGCCCGAATAGTTTCCCATGGTGACCGGGAACCCGAGCGGGCCGCCGGACCCGAAGTCGGAGTCGGACGCGTCCAGTTTGGGGGCATCGGCCGGGCTGAAGAAGTCTTTAGCCGACAGCGCGCCGCCCGAGTTGGGCTGCAGCCGGATCACCGACTCGGCGAGGGTGCCCGGCGGCTTGCTGCCCGGGCCCTTGGCCGGGGAGACGCCGTTGCCCGAGGTGACGAAGATGCTCGAACCGTCCGACATCACGCCGCCGCCACTCTGCCAGATGCCTGCCATGTCGCCGCTGGTCTTCGACTCGTCGGTCCACAGCGTGGTCGCGTGGGTGGACAGGTTCACGCCCGCGATGTAGCCGGTGTAGGGCTGGTGGTCGCAGTGTGAGGCGAAGGCGCCGTAGACCCAGCCGTTGAGCAGCAGCGAACCGGGCCGTTCCATCTCGTAGGCGGCGCTGAAGGTGAGGGCCGAGTCGTTGCTCGGGTGCCCGGAGATCAGGGTCTTGTTGACCACGGTCCCGTTGGCGGGGTCGACCTCGACCAGGTAGTAACTCGGTGAGTTTTTGCCGCTGACGATGTTGGCGAACATGTACACGTGGTTGTTGGACGCGTTGAAGGTGGGGGTGCCGGTGATGCCGATGTTCGGCGTCAGGTCACCGCACTTGGCCAGCTTCGGGTCCGGGGACTTCCCGATCACGAACGCGTCGCCGAGGTGGGTCGTCCAGTTGATCGCGCCGGTCGTCGGGTCGAGCCCGTACACGTAGTCGTTCTCGGTCGCCACCACGACGGTGGACGAAGACGAGCCCGACGCCACCGGGACCACCAGTGGCTGGGCGTAGACCGAGCCGGCCACCTTCGCGTCGAACAGCGTCGAGAAGCCCGGCACCACCGACGGGCCCATCGCCGTCTCGGACTGGTCCCAGCCGGTACGCAGGTTGTCCTGCGAGGCGGTGACGTCATCGGCCCGGGCGTGGGCCACCTTGGTGCCCGGCGCGGCACCGGTCAGCACGGGCAGCATCGCCAGTGTGAGCGCGAGCCCGGCCAGCCCGAGGTACAGCCGCCGGGCAGAAGGGCGAGGAACGCTCAAGTGCCCCCGAGTGTGCATGGTCCCCTCACATCTGTCGTCCGATGGAAACACGTCGTAGCCGTCACCAGGACGGCACGCGGGGTTAGGAAGAACTTAGTAATTCATGGGCGGTCATCACCCTAGGGCGTTTATCACCGGGATTGGGGTGACTTCAGTAAAGGTTGTGTCCGCATCGTGATCTACGGTCGGCTTACCGCCAGATGGTGACTTCATGTGCTCCCACCAGGCACATTGGGTGATCGCCCGCGGGCACAACCACCGGTGGCCGGGACCTTGCGGCCCCGGCCACCGGTGCTGACCAGACTCAGCGGGGTGCGGCTCAGACCGCCGTGCCGGTGAGGGTGACCGACACCGTGTGGGTGCCGTTCACGTCGGTCCAGGTGAGCTTGTACTGGGTGGAGAAGCTTCCCTTCTGCTTGGGCGTGAACGTCACCGGGATGGCCAGGTCCGAGTCCGGGTTGAACGGCATGTTCGGGTTCGGCTTGAGCGTCGCCGCGAACGGGCCGGTCACCGGCGCCGCGCCCTGGATAGTGCTCTGGGTGTTGCCGCTGTTCGAGATGAACACGGTGGACGTCGCCTTCTTGCCGACCGGGATGGTCCCGAAGTTCACCGTCGGGCTGGCCGGCGTGAACTGGCTGACCGCGGCGGCGGCGGTGCCGTTCAGGGTGACCGTCGCCGGTGGCCCGCTGCTGCCGGCCACGGTGAGCGTGCTGGTGGCTGGCCCGGCCGCCGTGGGTGCGAAGTGGACCTGGACGGTAATCGTGCCGCCCGGCTTGATCGTCTGGCCCACCAGCGGCAGGTTGAAGGCGCTGAACGGACCGGTCGGCGGTGTCACCGATTTCACCGTCTCGGTGGTCGTGCCGAAGTTGGTGAAGGTGACCGTGAGCGGCACGGTGATCCCCACCGCCACCGGGATGATGCCCTGGTCCGGCGCGCCCATGAACTGGACGGTGCTGGGCGACGGGTACAGCCCGCTCTGGGTCGCCTCCCCGGTCAGCGGCACCGACACCGTCGGGAAGCTGGACGACGAGGTCGGGACGGACAGGGTGGCGTCGTTCCCTCCTGGGCTACTGGGCGTGAACGTGACCTGGGTGGTCAGCTTGTCGCCCTTGACCAGCGTGACCGGGTACGAGGTCACCGGCGTGGTCGTGCCGTTGTGGGTGAGCGTGACCTGGCCCGCTGCGAACTGGCTGGTGCCGGTGCCGTTCGAGTTCGCGCCGGTGGCGGTCGGCGCCGAGATGACGGTCACCGGCTTCTGCGCCGTGACTGTTACGGCCTTGGTGCTGGAGGCGCCCACACTGGTCGGGGTGAACGAGGCCGTGCTGCTCACGGCCGGGGGGGCCGTCCCCGGTGCGGCGAACGCGAGCAGGTGCCCATCACGGGTGCCGACGTAGACCCAGCCCTGGCTGGTGGCCGGGATGGAGAACTTCGCGGACGTGAAGGTCTGTGAGGTCCAGATGTTCTGGAGCGTGCACATGCTGGTCGACGTGCAGCTGCTGCCCGTGCCCGAGGACAGGGAGTAGGCCATCAGCTTGGAGCCCACCCCGGTCTTGCCGCTGGTGTTGGGGGTGTCGACCTCCCAGATCACCGCGGTGGAGGGGTCACTGCCGTTGGACGTCACCACCGGCGAGCCGGAGGTGTAGCCGTAGTTGAGCGAACTGACCGCTATGTTGCTCAGCCAGGGGGCGCCGCCGGGGGTGGTGATGGCCGCCCGGAACACCCGCATGAAGTCGTCCTTGCCGACGAAGATCACGTAGTCGCCGCTGGTGTTGGCGTTGGAACTGGTGATGGCGTTGTCACCGAACACCGCCGGGTGCCCCCACTCGCCGCCGTAGTTCTTGGAGACGAACAGGTCGGCATCGGTCCCGCCGGAGCCCTGTTCCCGGCCGCCGAGACCATCCCGGTTCAGCAGGAAGAGCCGGCCATCCTTGCCGACCTGCAGGAGGACGTTCGCGTGACTGCCCATCGCGAACGGGATCCCGACCGGGCCACCCGCGCCGTAGTCGGTGTCGGCCGCGTCGAGTGAGGGGGCGTTGGCCGGGCTGAAGAAGTCGGTGGGGGACAGCGTCCCGTCGCCGTTCACCTTCAGGTCGATCACCGACTCGGCCAGCTGTCCCGGCGGCTTGGTGCCAACACCCTTCGAGGGAGAGATGCCGTTGCCGGAGGTCACGAAGATCCGGCCCTGCGGGTCGAGCATTGGCCCGCTGCCGCCCTGCCAGATACCCGCCTGGTCGTAGGTGGTGCCGGACTCGTCGCTCCAGATGGTGAACGCGCCCGTGGACGGGACCACCCGCATGACGTAGCCGCCGTACGGCTTGGTGTCACAGTGCGAGGCGAACGCCCCGACGAGCGATCCGTCCGGCAGCAGCAGCAGCCCGGGCCGTTCCATCTCCTGCTGGGCGCTGAACACCAGGTGTGAGTCGTTGGTCGGGCGGCCATGAGTGTGGATCTGCTGCACGACAGCCCCGGTGGTGGCGTTCAGCCCGACCAGGTAGTAGTGCGGCGTGTTGGTGCCCGCGTCGACGATGTTGGCGAACATGTACAGCTCGTTGGTGTTGGAGTCGTACACCGGGGTGCCGGTGATGCCGATGTTCGGAACCAGGTCGGTGCACTTGGCCAGCGAGGACACCTTGCCGATCACGAACGGGCTGCCCAGCGAGGTGTGCCAGATTTGCGCGCCGGTGCCCGCGTTGAAGGCATACACCTGGTCGTTCTCGGTGGCCACGTAGACAGTGGAACCCAGTACCAGTGGCTGGGCGAACACTGCTCCGCTGACGGTGTTGTTGAACCGCTGCACGAAGGTGGGCACCACCGAAGGGCCCATCGTCGCCGTCGACTCGGTGGAATCCCAGCTGGTCCGCATGTTGTTCAGGCCGATGGTGAGGTCGTCCGCCCGGGCGTGGGTGACCGGGGAACCGGGCAGGGCGCCGGCCACGACCGGCAGCATGCCCAGCGCGAGTGCGAGCCCGGCCAGGGTGATGATCAGCCGCCGGGCAGAAGTGCGATGGAAGCTCAAAGACCCCCGTGTCAGCATGCGAACCCCTCGGGACAGGTTGGCGAATGATGAGCGCGCGCTGTCGCTGCGACCACGGCGCGCAATTGACGAGGAATAGCCACGGTTCATGGGCGCTCATACCTTAAGACGGGAATTGGGTACATCGGGATACCCCGGGCTCCGGTTGTGTCCGCATCGTGACCTGCGAGCGGTTGGGCCCTGATAGGGGCAGAGCCGGGTGCCCGGGCCCTCAGGCCCAGGCCACCCGGCTCGCTGGGACGAACGCACTTCAGGCGGCTCTCCGGTCAGGCCGCCGTTCCGGTGAGCGTCACCGTGATGGAGTGGTTGCCGTTCACGTCGGTCCACCTCAGCACGTAATGGGTGGAGAACGTGCCCTTCTTCGTCGGCGTGAACGTCACTGGCACCATCAGGTCCGCGCCCGGGTTGAACGGCATCTGGGCCGGCGGCTTGAGCGTGGCCTTGAACGGCGTCGCCATCGGGGCCACACCCTGCACCGAGCTCTCGGTGTTCCCGGAGTTGGTGATCCGCACGTAGGCGGTGGCCTGCTTGCCCACCGGGATGGTGCCGAAGTTCACCACCGGGTGGACCGCGGTGAACTGGCTGACCGCGGGCACCCCGGTGCCGTTCAGCTGGACGGTCGCCAGCGGGCCGGCCGAGGTGCCGATGCTGAGCAGACCGGAAGACGGCACGCCCGCGGTAGGGGTGTAGCTGAGCGGGACCGTGACCGACTGACCGGGCTTGAACACCGTGCCGGTGGACGGCAGGTTGCTGGCGCTGAACGGCGCGGTCGGCGGGGTGACCGAGGTCACCGTCACCGGGATGGTGCCGAAATTGGTGAAGGTGACCGCCTCCGGGACGTTGATCCCGACCGCCACCGGGATGATGCCCTGGTCGGGCGCGCCCATGAACTGGAGCGTGCTCGACGATGGGGTCAGCCCGGTCCGGCTGCCGTTGCCCACCACGGCCACATCCACCGACGGGTCGGTGCTGGATGACGTGGCGAACGAGACCGTGCCGCCGGCCCCGCCGGGCGCGGCCGGCGTGAACGTCACGTATGCGGATAGCTTGTCGCCCTTGACCAGGTTGACCGGGAGCGGCGACGGTGAGTTGCTGCCGTTCAGGTACACCGAGCCGTTGCTGGTGAACTCGTTGCCGGGCACCGGTGCGTTGCTGCCATCGGTGCTGACGGTCACGCCGGTGACGGTGACTGGGTGCGTGGCGGTGATGGTGACGTTGCGGCTGGTGCTGGCGCCGACCGCGGCCTGGCCGAGGTTGACGGTGGAGCCCAGAGCCGGGGCGGCGGTGCTGGGTGCGGCGAAGCCGAGCAGGTGGCCGTCCCGGGTGCCGATGTACACCCAGCCGTCACTGGTGGCCGCCGTGGTGAACTTGGCCGAGGTGAACGTCTGGGACTTCCAGATCGGCGTCAGCGTGCACTGCGCGGACGAGGTGCAGGGGGATGGCGTGCCGCCGGTGGAGGCCACGTTGCCCAGCGCGTACGCGGTCAGGTAGGCGCCGACGCCGGTCTTGCCCGAGGTGTTCACGGTGAGCACCGCCCAGACGACCGCGGTGGTGGGGTCGGTGCCATTGGAGGTCACCACCGGTGAGCCCGATTCGTAGCCGTAGGTGAGGGTGCTGTTGGCCACGTTGGACATCGTCGGCTTGCCGGAACTGGCCACCCCGAACCGGAACACCTGCAGGTGCGCGTCCTTGCCCACGTAGAACAGGAAGTTGTTGGCCGTGCTGGCGTTGCTGGGGGTCAGCGTGGTGGTGTCGGCGAACACGGCCGGGTGGCCCCAGTCACCGCCCG
This sequence comes from Streptosporangiaceae bacterium, assembly GCA_036522155.1. Taxonomy (GTDB): domain Bacteria; phylum Actinomycetota; class Actinomycetes; order Streptosporangiales; family Streptosporangiaceae; genus UBA9676. The sequence goes on along the minus strand of DATDGI010000072.1, from coordinate 64,425 downwards.
CGGATTTGATCACGAACAGGTCGTTGTCGGTCCCGCCGGAGCCCTGCTCGCGGCCGCCGAGAGCGTCCCGGTTGAGCAGCCAGATCCGGCCGTCCTTGCTCGGTGCGGCCAGGAGGTCGGGGTAGCTGCTGGTCCCGCTGGTGCCAAACGGCAGCGCGACCGATCCCCCGGAGCCGAAGTCGGTGTCGGCCGCGTCCAGCGACGGCGCGTTGGCCGGGCTGAAGAAGTCCACCGCCTTGATGTGGCCGGTGCCGCTGTCGTAGGTCAGGTGGATCACCGACTCGGCCAGCTGGGCGGGCGGGGTGTTGGTCTTGGTCGGCGACACCCCGTTGCCGGAGGTGACGAAGATGTTGCCCTGCGGGTCCTGCACGACGCCGCCGCCGCCCTGCCAGATGCCGGCCTGGTCGTTGGTGAGCGCGGCCTCATCGGTCCACAGGGTGAACGCACCGGTGGACGGGACCACCCGCGCCACGTACCCGGCGTAGGGCTTGTGGTCGCAGTGCGAGCCGAACGCGGCCCAGAGCGAGCCGTCGCTGGCCAGCAGCATGCCGGGCCGTTGCAACTCGTACTTGGCGCTGAACTTGATGTTCGAGTCGTTGCTGGGCCGGCCACTCACGTGGATCTTCTGGTCGACTGCCCCGGTGGTGGCGTTCACCCCGACCAGGTAGTAGTGGGGCGTGTTCGTGCCCGGGTCGACGATGTTGGCGAACATGTACAGGTCGCCGGTGCCGCCGGCAGCCGGGTCGCTGTAGACCGGGGTCCCGGTCACGCCGATGTTCGGGACCAGGTCGGTGCACTTGGTGAAGGTGGAGTCCTTGGCGAGGTCGTACGGGCTGCCCAGCTTGTCTGACCAGTTGACATGGCCCGCGGACGGCCCGGTGGCGGTGATGCCGTACACGTAGTCGTTCTCGGTGGCGACGACGACCTCGTTCAGCGAGTGGATCATCAATGGCTGCGCCTCGACCACCCCGCTGACGCTGACATTGACCCGCGGGGAGGTGGAAAACGTCTGCACCGCCGAAGGGGAAAGCAGCGGCTCGTTCGGATCCCACCCGGTCCGGCTGCTGTTCTGCGCAACGGTGAAGTCGTCGGCCCCGGCGCTGGCGGCCGAGCCAACGAGGAGGGCGCCGGTAACCGCGGGCAGGGCGCCCAAGGCGAGCGCGAGCCCGGTCACGGCGATCACCAGCCGCCGGGCGGAAGGGCGGCGGGCAAGCAGGGAACCCCGTGGGGACATCGGTTGAGCCTCCAGTCAGGCCGAGTGGGGGTGCGGCTTTACCGGCGTAGGACGGTAAGCCGCCGCGGTGCTGGCGGTATGAATGCCCCAGTATGAGGATTCACCCCAGTAAGACGCGTGACGGGCAGGCTGGGATGACACGGCCGCTTAGCCAGCTCTGAACCGTTATCCGCGGCCGCCAGGCAGCCCGTCAGCGGCGGGCTGACCGCCGGTCAGCGGGGGCCGAGTCAGCCGCCGGGTTCCGGATCCCGCGGCAGGCCCAGGAGCCGCTCGCCGATGATGTTCAGCTGGATGTCGGTGGTGCCGCCGCCGATGGTCAGCGCCCGGGTGAACAGCACCGCCCGCGGCCAGCGGCCATCCCCGAGCGCCCCGTCCGGGCCGGCCAGCCGCCAGCATTCCTCGGCCACCTGCTGGGCGTACCGCATCCCGAGCAGCTTCCGCACGCTGCCGGTGGCGCCCGGCTCGGTGCCCGACAGCTGTTTGCGGGTGACCCGGATGCCCAGCAGGTCGATGGCGTGCCCCTCGGCGATCAGCCGCCCGGCCCGCTCCAGCACCGCCGGCCCGGCGTCCTCACCCAGGCCCTGCACTGCGGTCACCAGTTCCGGCACGCCGGAGCCGAACGTCCACGACTGCGACAGCGACACCCGCTCGTTGGCCAGGGTGGTGCGGGCCACCCGCCAGCCCTGGTTCACCCCGCCGACCACCAGATCGTCCGGCACGAACACCTCGTCCAGGAAGACCTCGTTGAACAGCTCGTCGCCGGTCATCTCCCGCAGCGGGCGCACCTGCACCCCGGGCGAAGCCATGTCGACCAGGAAATAGGTGATGCCGTCGTGCCGGGGCGCGTCCGGGTCGGTGCGGGCCACGCAGATCGCCCAGGCCGCCTCCTTGGCCAGCGAGGTCCAGATCTTCTGGCCGGTCAGCCGCCAGCCGCCGTCCGCGCGCTCGGCCCGGGTGGTCGGCCCGGCCAGATCCGAGCCGGCCCCCGGCTCGCTGAACAGCTGGCACCAGATCGTCTCGCCGCGCAAGGTGGCGGGCAGGAAGCGGGCCTGCTGCTCGGGCGTCCCGTACTGGACCAGGGCCGGCACCACCCAGGCGCCGATGGCCATCCCCGGCGCGCGCAGCCTGGCGGCCCGCATCTCCTCGGCGATGACCAGCTGCTCCAGCGGGCCGGCCGCCCGTCCCCACGGCGGCGGCAGGTGCGGGGTCACCCAGCCACCGGCCGCCAGCCGCCCGGCCCGGTCGGCAGGCGGCGCGGCGGCGATCTCGGCCAGTGCCGCCCGCACCCCGGCGCGGACCGGCTCGGCATCGGCGGGCAGGTCGATGCGGACCTGCCGGCGATCGCCCGCCAGCGCCAGCCCGGCCACCCGCCGCGCCCACTCGCCGGAATCACCCAGGACGGCCCGCAGCGACAGCGCCCGCCGGTAGTACAGGTGGGCGTCGTGCTCCCAGGTGTAGCCGATGCCGCCCAGCACCTGGATGCACTCATGCGTGCAGGTGACGGCGGCGTCGATGGCCACCACCGCGGCCACCGCGGCGGCGGACTCGCCGTCCGGGGTGAGCCCGGAGTCCGCCAGCGCGGCGGCCGCGTCCCAGACCGCGGCGGCCGCCTGTTCCGCCTGCGTGAGCATCCAGGCACAGCGGTGCTTGACCGCCTGGAACTGGCCGATGGGCCGGCCGAACTGGTGGCGGATCCTGGCGTACCCGGCGGCGGTGGCGACCGCCCAGTCGGCGATGCCGCAGGCCTCGGCTCCGAGCAGGGCCGCCGCCAGCGACGTCACCAGGGCCGGTGGCAGGCCGCCGAGCACCCGGCCGGGCGGCACTGTCAGCCGGTCCGCGCGCACCCGTCCGGCCGGGCGGGCCAGATCCAGGCTGCTCACCGAAGAGATCTCCAGGTCGGCGGCATCCACCGCCACCCAGATCCGCTCGTCGCCGCGGGCCACCGGCAAGATCAGCAGCCCGGCCAGGCAGGCGCCCGGCACCGGCCCGCAGCTGCCGTCGATGACCAGCGCGCCCGGGCCGGCTGGCCCGCTCGCGCCGTCCGGCGCCTCCGCCTGGATGCCCGCGGCCAGTCCCACCGCGCCGGTGAGGGTGCCCGCCGCCATGTCCTTGACCAGCCCATGCAGCTCATCGGTGCGGGCCTGGGCCAGTACCGCACTGGCCAGCACCGTCGGCAGGAAACCACCCGGCAGCAGGGCGCGCCCCAGTTCCTCGACCGCGATGGCCAGTTCGGGCAGCCCGAAACCCTGCCCGCCCAGCGCCTCGGGCAGGTGCAGCCCGAGCAGGCCCTGCCCGGCCAGGCCGGCCCGGAGCGACGAGGCATAGAGCGCGGCCCCGCCGTCCCCGGCCGCCACCGCCGCCCGGACCGCCTCGCCGGGTGCCGCCCGCCGGGCCCAGCCGCGGACCGACTCCGCCAGGGCCAGATGTTCCTCGGTCAGGGCCAGAGCCATCGCCCACCTCCCCGGCCGCCGCCAGTCCGGACATTCCGGTCGCTGCGGCTCACTGTAGGTCGCCGTCGGCCCAGGAGGAACCCCGGTTGAAAGGTTAGTTACCAGCGGGTAGCATAAGACTAGTTACTCACGAGTAGGGTACGGGCGGCCAATGGCCGGCCGGCCAGAAGCGGGGGTGGCGATGGATCACTACAAGAGCAACCTGCGCGACATCGAGTTCAACCTGTTCGAGCTGCTGCGCCGTCAGGATGTGCTGGGCACCGAGCCGTTCGCCGACGTCGACACCGGCACCGCCCGGAGCATCCTGGACGAGGTGAACCGGCTCGCCGTCGGCCCGCTGGCCGAGTCCTTCGCCGAGGGCGACCGTCATCCGCCGGAGTTCGACCCGGCCACCGGCACGGTCACCATGCCGGACGCGTTCAAGCGCTCCTTCCGGGCGTTCATGGACTCCGAATGGTTCCGGCTCGACCTGCCCGCCGAACTCGGCGGGATCAGCGCCCCCCGCTCGCTCGGCTGGGCGGTGGCCGAGCTGGTGCTGGGGGCCAACCCGGCGGTCTGGATGTACTCGGGCGGCCCGATGTTCGCCCAGGTCCTATGGCGGCTCGGCACCCCGTGGCAGAAGCAGTTCGCGCAGTGGGCGATCGACCGCAACTGGACCGCGACCATGGTGCTGACCGAGCCGGACGCCGGCTCGGACGTGGGCGCGGGCCGGACCCGTGCCATCGAGCAGCCGGACGGCACCTGGCACATCGAGGGCGTGAAGCGGTTCATCACCAGCGCCGAGCACGACATGTCGGAGAACATCTTCCACCTGGTGCTGGCCCGCCCGGAGGGCCACGGTCCCGGCACCAAGGGCCTGTCCATGTTCCTGGTGCCCAAGTACCTGGTGGATTCCGGCGGCAACCTCGGTGACCGGAACGGGGTGGAGGTGACCAATGTCGAGCACAAGATGGGCCTCAAGGCCTCGACCACCTGTGAGCTGACGTTCGGTGCGCATCGCCCGGCGGTCGGCACCCTGGTCGGCGACGTGCACGACGGCATTCGCCAGATGTTCATGATCATCGAGAACGCCCGGATGATGGTCGGCACCAAGGCGATCGCCACCCTGTCGGCGGGCTACCTGACCGCGCTGGAGTTCGCCCGGACCCGGGTCCAGGGCGCCGACCTCACCCAGCAGGCGGACAAGTCCGCGCCGCGGGTGACGATCATCCACCACCCTGACGTGCGCCGGATGCTCATGATGCAGAAGGCCTACGCCGAGGGCATGCGCGCGCTGGTGCTCTACACCGCTACCCAGCAGGACGCGCTCCGGATGGCGGCCGCGCGCGGCGAGACCGACGAGGCCGCGGCCGGTCTGAACGACCTGCTGCTGCCGGTGGTCAAGGGCGTGGGCTCGGAGCGCGCCTACGAGATGCTGACGCTGTCGCTGCAGACCCTGGGCGGCTCGGGGTTCCTGCAGGACTACCCGATCGAGCAGTACATCCGCGACGCCAAGATCGACAGCCTGTACGAGGGCACCACCGCGATCCAGGGGCTCGATCTCTTCTTCAGGAAGATCATTCGTAACGAAGGCAGCGCCCTGCGGGCGCTGCTCGGTGCCATCACCGAATTTGCCGCGAGCGAGTCGGGGAACGGGCGCCTGAAGCCGGAACGCGCCGCCCTGGCCCGGGCGGTCGCCGATATCGAGGCCATGGTGACGGCCATGACCGGGTACGCGATGGCCTCGCTGGAGCGGCCGGAGGAGATCTATCGGGCGGGCCTGAACACCACCCGGCTGCTCATGGCGCTGGGCGACCTGGTCATTGGCTGGCTGCTCGCCCGGCAGGCCGAGATCGCGCTGGCCGCGCTGGACGCAGACGGCGAGTCCGGCCTGAGCGACCGCGACCGGGCCTTCTACCAGGGCAAGCTGGCAACCGCGCGGTTCTTCGCACAGACGGTGCTGCCGCGACTGGCGCTGGACCGCGCCCAGACCGAGGAGACCACGCTCGACCTAATGGAACTGCCCGAGGAGGCGTTCTAGATCTCGAACTGGACCCGGCTGCGGCTGGCCACAATCGGGTTGAGGTAGTTCTCGACCACCTTCCGGTGGGCCGGATGATCGCGGTAGGCGACGTATCCGTCGGCGTCATCGAACGCGGCCACCACCGCGAAGTCGCCATTGGCCGGGTCGAGCCCGGCGTCCGGGCCGAACTCGTACCGCCGGACGGCCCGGATCTCTTCCGGCAGCTTGGCCAGTTCGCTGGCCACCGCCGCCTTCTGCGCCTCGCTCGCGTCGTCCTTCCAGGTGAACACCACCACGTGATGGAACATCGCCGTCCTTTCCGGTCAGCCCCAGGCCAGCATGGCGACCGGGTCGGCCAGCATCGCACCGATGTCCCGCAGGACCGCCGATCCGAGGTCGCCGTCCACGATCCGGTGGTCGAAGGAGAGCGACAGCGTGGTCACCTGCCGCACCGCGATCTGCCCCTCGTGCACCCACGGCATCTCTCTCACCTGGCCAAACGCCAGGATCGCGGCCTCGCCCGGGGTCAGGATGGGAGTCCCGGCGTCGACCCCGAACACCCCCACGTTGGTGATCGTGACCGTGCCGCCGGTCAGGTCGGCGGGCTGGGCCTTGCCCGCCCGCGCGGTAGCGGTCAGCTCCGCCAGCGCCTGCGCCAGCCCGGGCAGCGAGAGCAGGTGCGCGTCCTTGATGTTCGGCACGATCAGCCCGCGCTCGGTGGCGGCCGCGATCCCCAGGTTCACGTAGTGCTTGACCACGATCTCCTGCGCCGGCTCGTCCCACGACGAGTTGATCATCGGATGCCGGGCCACCGCCACCAGCAGCGCCTTCGCCACCAGCAGCAACGGCGAAACCCTGACCCCCTCGAACTCGGCCAGTTCCCGCAGCCGCCCCACCGCCGCCATCGACTCGGTCACGTCCACCTGCAGGAACTCGGTCACGTGCGGCGCCGTGAACGCGCTGGCACTGACCGCCGCCGCCGTATGCTTCCGCACCCCGCGGACCGCGACCCGCTCCTCCCGCGGCAAGACCGGCATCAGCTGCACGGCCGGCGCCGCCAGACCCGCCCCATCCGCCGCCGCCTGCACATCCTCCCGCGTGATCGATCCACCCGGCCCGGTCCCGGCCACCCCGGCCAGCTCCACCCCCAGCTCCTTGGCCATCTTCCGCACCGGCGGCTTAGCCAGCCCCCGCCCATTCCCCTCCCCGGCAGGCCCCAGCGTGGATCCCGGCCCCGGCGCCTCCACACCCCCTGGCCGGATCGACGGCGGAAACACCCGCTCGGGCACGTGCGCCGCAGCGGCCGCTGATGCCTCTGGCTGCGGCGCAGCGGTGCTCTTCCGCTGCCGCCGCTTCGCAGCCCCCAGCTTCACCCCGTACCCCACCAGCACCGCCTGCCGCTCCACCTTGGGCGCCGGGCTCCCATGAATCCCCGGCTCAACCGCACCCTCCGCCGGTGGCGCAGGCACGAGATCATCCACCCGTGCCCCGCCCAGAACCGGCTGGTTAGAGCCGGACGCCGTCGAGGCCGCGGCTGGCGTTGAGCCCGTCGGGGCGTCGATGGTGGCCGTGCGGTCCCCCACAGTCTGTCCGCCAGAATCCGGCGCAACGTCGACCGCAATGATCGGCGTCCCAACGTCAACGGTTGCGCCCTCGTCGACCAGCAGCCCGGTAACTACGCCTTCATAGGGACTCGGCAGCTCGACCACGGCCTTGGCCGTCTCGATCTCGACGATGACCTGGTTGACCTTCACCGTGTCGCCCGGCTTGACATGCCAGGCGACGATGTCGGCCTCGGTCAGCCCCTCACCGACATCCGGCAGCCGGAACTCCTTCACCTCAGACATGGGTCCCGGCCTCCTCAGTACCCGAAGGTTCGGTCGACCGCGTCGAGCACCCGGTCCAGGTCCGGCAGGTAATGCTCCTCCAGCCGCGACGGCGGATACGGCGCCGAGAACGCGGCGACCCGCAGCACCGGCGCTTCCAGCTGGTAGAAGCACTGCTCGGTCACCCGGGCCGCGATCTCGGCCCCGAGCCCGCCGGTGACCGGCGCCTCGTGGACCACGATGCACCGCCCGGTCTTGCGCACCGAGCCGACGATGGCGGGCAGGTCGAGCGGCGACAGCGAGCGCAGGTCGATGACCTCAAGCGAACGGCCGTCCTCGCGGGCGGCGACCGCGGCTTCCAGGCACGTCCGCACCATCGGCCCGTAGGCCAGCACGGTCACGTCGGTGCCCTCGGCCACCGTCCGCGCCGACTCCAGCGGCAGCGCCGCGGCCAGGCTTGCCCCGGTGTCCACCTCCGCCTTGTCCCAGTACCGGCGCTTGGGCTCGAAGAAGATCACCGGATCGTCGGAGCGGACGGACTGCTGGATCATGGTGTAGGCGTCGGCCGGGCCGGAGCACGCGACCACCTTCAGCCCCGGGACGTGCGCGAACAGCGCCTCCGGGGATTCGCTGTGGTGCTCCACCGCGCCGATCCCGCCGCCGAACGGGATCCGGATCACGACCGGCACGCTGAGCAGGCCGAGCGACCGCATCCGCATCTTCGCCAGCTGGCTGACGATCTGGTCGAACGCGGGGAACACGAAGCCGTCGAACTGGATCTCGCACACCGGCCGGTACCCGCGCAGCGCCAGCCCGATCGCGGTGCCGACGATGCCGGACTCAGCCAGCGGGGTGTCCACCACCCGCGATTCGCCGAAGTCCTTCTGCAGGCCGTCGGTGACCCGGAAGACGCCGCCCAGCTTCCCGACGTCTTCGCCCATGATGATCACCTTGGGATCGTCTTCCAGGGCCTTGCGCAGGCCCTCGTTCAGCGCCTTGGACAGCGTCAGGGTGGTCATCGCGCCGCCTCCTCGCCGACGAATGAATCCAGGTAGGCCGCGTAGGCGTCCCGCTCGTCGCGCAGCAGCGCGGTCGGCTGCGCGTACACGTTCTCGAACATGGCCGCCGGTGCCGGGTCCGGCATCTCCAGGCAGGACCGCCGGACGTGACGGCCGACCTCGTCCGCCTCGGTCTCGATGCCCTCGAAGAAGGCCGCGTCGGCCGACCCGGTGCGGACCAGGAACGCCTTGACCCGCTCGATCGGGTCCTTCAGCTTCCACGCCTCCAGTTCGCTGGCCAGCCGGTATCTGGTCGGGTCGTCGGTGGTGGTGTGGGCGCCCATCCGGTAGGTGTAGGCCTCGATCAGCGTCGGCCCCTGGCCGTCCCGGGCCGCTTGCAGCGCCTTGCGGGTGACCGCCAGGCACGCGAACACGTCGTTGCCGTCCACCCACAGGCCGGGGAACCCGAACCCGCTGGCCCGCTGGTACAGCGGGATCCGGCTCTGCCGCTCCAGCGGCTCGGAGATGGCCCACTGGTTGTTCTGGCAGAAGAACACCACCGGGGCGTTGAACACCGACGCCCAGATGAAGGCCTCGTTCACGTCGCCCTGGCTGGTCGCGCCGTCGCCGAAGTAGGCGATGACGGCCTCGCCGTTCTCGCCCTCCAGCCCGTCCCGCTGGATGCCCATGGCGTAGCCGGTGGCGTGCAGCGTCTGCGCCCCGATCACGATCGTGTAGAGGTGGAAGTTGTGCTCGGCCGGATCCCAGCCGCCGTGGCTGACCCCCCGGAACAGTTCCAGGAGCTTGACCGGATCCACGCCGCGGCACCACGCCACGCCGTGCTCGCGGTAGGTCGGGAAGGCCATGTCGCGCGGCCCGAGAGCCCGGCCGGAGCCGACCTGGGCGGCTTCCTGGCCCAGCAGTGAGGCCCAGATCCCGATCTCACCCTGCCGTTGCAGGGCGATCGCCTCGGTGTCGATGCGGCGGATCATGACCAGGTCGCGGTAGAGGGACTTGACCTCGTCGGCGGTCAGGTCGAGCGGGTAGTCGGGGTGGTCGGCTCGTTCGCCTTCCGGGGTGAGGAGCTGGATGAGTTCTGCGCGCGAACCGGTCGGCCCGTCCAGGCTTCCCGGTCCCGGTGCGGTGACCGCACCGTCAGCATCGACGGCCACGTGCCACTCCTTGCGTCAGGGGCTGGCCCCAGGATCACCGCGGCCAGCCGGGTTTGCTCTACCCGACATCGTGACAGACGGGGGTCGGATGGGCGAACGCTCGGGGGCCCGGCCGGGCTGCCCGTGGGCGGCACCGCCGTGAGTTACGCTGCGTGCCCGTAGCCGCATCGAGGAAAGGCAGCACAGTGGCCCGGATCATTGTCGAGGTCATGCTCAGGCCGGAGATTCACGACCCGCAAGGTGAGGCCATCCGGAGTGCCTGCCAGCGGCTGGGATTCGGCGAAGTCCTGGGTGTACGCCAGGGGAAGCGGTTCGAAGTGGAACTCTCAGGAACTCCCGACGAGACCGCCCTGTCGCGCATGAGTGAACTAGCAGGTGAATTGCTGGCTAACCCGGTGATCGAGGAATTCACGTTGCGGGCCGGCTGATTCGCTTCTGGGGGCGATAGAACATTCTGTGAACTGACGATTATTGCCGTGCTGACGGGGAAAGCAGTTAAGAGGCAACCGGGAAACGGAGGAGGCAGGGACTGAGGAGCGGATGCGTACTCGGATGAGATTGTGCCGGGGAGGCGACCGTGGACGTTAAGTTCTGCCTGGTGTTCCCGCGTGAGGCGCTGAGCGTGCCGGTGATGCGGCATGTGCTCGGTGACACGTTGCGGGGCATGGGGGCCGACGACGACGGCGTCGCCGACCTGCTGCTCGCGGTCACCGAAGCATGCACCAATGTGGTCCAGCACGGCGGCCCGGGCCCCCAGTACGAGGTGGTGGCCAGTGTCGGCCGCGGCGGCTGCCAGATCGAGGTGCAGAACGCCGGCCAGACCTTCGAGGTCGCACGGCTGCCCCTGCTGCGCCGCCGGGTGATGCCGCGGCCGGTGCCCGTCGTGCGGATGCGCCGCCGCCCGGCCCGGCCGGTCACTTTCGGCCGTTTCCATCGCCGCGCCACCGAAGCCGGCGAAATGGCCTCGGATGAGGCCATCGCCGCCCTCCCGGAATCGGGCCGCGGACTGGCCATCATGCAGGCCTGCGTGGACGATGTGACGCTGATCAGTGGCGCGGAAAGCGGCACCGTGGTTTCCCTGCAGAAGCGGATTGCCTGGCGTAACGGCGCGCCCCTGGCCATGATGCCGGACGAGCAGTTGCGCGACGCCGGCTGACGGCCCCGGCCAGCACAGCGCGTCACGGACGCTGACAGCCGGCCGGAGCCGGGCCGCCCGACCCGCCCGCCGGGGCGGCTGCGACCCGGTAGCCTGCCAACGTACCCCGGACCCTGGGTGCCCGCTGCCGGAACCGTGGCCTGCGAGGACGCCGATGACCGCCCGCGTGGGGATCGTGACCTTCCCCGGATCACTCGACGACCGTGACGCGGCGCGTGCGGTCAACCGGGCCGGCGGCGAGGCGGTCCCGCTCTGGCACGCCGACCGTGGGCTGCGCGGGGTGGACGCGGTCGTCCTGCCCGGCGGTTTCTCCTACGGCGACTACCTGCGCTGCGGCGCCATCGCCCGGTTCGCTCGGATCATGGTTGACCTGGTGCCGGCGGCCGGGGCGGGACTGCCGGTGCTGGGCATCTGCAACGGCTTCCAGATCCTGTGCGAGGCGCACCTGCTGCCGGGCGCGCTGATGCGCAACGCCGGGCTGAGGTTCATCGACCGCCGCCTGCGGGTCAGGATCGAGGACAGCGGTACCCCGTGGACCAGCGGCTACCAGCCGGGGCAGGAGATCACGCTCGTGCTCAAGAGTGGCGAGGGCGCCTACTTCGCTGACCAGGCCACGCTGGACACGCTGGAGAAGCAGGGACAGGTGGTGGCCAGGTACGCCGACGGCGACCCGAACGGGTCCGCCCGGCTGATCGCCGGGGTCAGGAACGAGGCCGGGAACGTGGTGGGCATCATGCCCCATCCCGAGCACGCGATCGACCCGCTGACCGGGCCCGGCGATGACGGCCTGGGCTTCTTCACCTCGGCCATCCGGCACGTGGTGGCCGGGTGAGCGGACCCGGGCCGGCGCGGCCGGGCATTGTCACGGGGGCCACGGCAGCGGGTGGTGCCCGGGTGCGCGGGAGCACGCAGCCCCGGCCCGCGCCGGACACGGTGGCTGCGGCGGCCGCCGCTGACCGGCCCCAGCCCTACGCCGAGCTGGGCCTGACCGGCGAGGAGTACCAGCGGATCCGGGAGCTGCTCGGCCGCCGCCCGTCCGACTCCGAACTGGCCATCTACTCGGTCATGTGGAGCGAGCACTGCTCCTACAAGTCCTCACGGGTGTACCTGCGCCAGTTCGCCGAGAAGGCGCCGGCCACCGCCTCGCTGCTGGCCGGCATCGGGCAGAACGCGGGCGTGGTCGATATCGGCCAGGGCTACGCGGTCACCTTCAAGATCGAGTCGCACAACCACCCGTCCTACGTCGAGCCGTTCCAGGGTGCGGCCACCGGCGTGGGCGGGATCGTCCGCGACATCCTGGCCATGGGCGCCCGCCCGGTGGCGGTGATGGACGCGCTGCGGTTCGGCCCGGCCGACGCGCCGGACACCGCCCGGGTGCTGCCCGGCGTGGTGGCCGGCATCTCGTTCTACGGCAACTGCCTGGGCCTGCCCAACATCGGCGGTGAGCTCGACTTCGATCCTTGCTACGCGGGCAACCCGCTGGTCAACGCGCTGTGCGTGGGCGTGATGCGGCACGGTGACCTCCAGTCCGCCATCGCCCGGGGCGAGGGCAACCAGGTGATCCTGTTCGGCTCGCGGACCGGCCCGGATGGCATCGGCGGCGCGTCGGTGCTGGCCAGCGCGTCGTTCGGGGGCGGTGAGTCAGCCAAACGCCCCAGCGTCCAGGTCGGCGACCCGTTCATGGAGAAGCTGCTGGTGGAGTGCTGCCTGGAACTTGGCGCGGCCGGGCTCCTGGCCGGCCTCGGCGACCTGGGCGCGGCCGGGCTGTCCTGCGCCACCGCCGAACTGGCCGCGGCGGGCCGGGCGGGCATGCGGATCCGGCTGGACGCGGTGCCGCTGCGGGATCCGGCGCTGGGCCCGGCGGAGATCCTGATGAGCGAATCCCAGGAACGGATGATGGCGGTCGCCGCGCCCGCCGACGTCGAGCGGTTCCTGGCCATCTGCGCCCGCTGGGACGTGCCCGCCACGGTGATCGGCGAGGTGACCGCCACCGGCCGGCTCCAGATCAGCTGGCACGGCGAGCTGGTGGTGGACATCGCCCCGGAGACCGCCGCTGAGGGCCCGGTCTATCACCGTCCCGCCGCCCGCCCGGCCAGCCAGGACGCGCTGGCCGCGGACGATCCGTCCCGGCTGCCCCGCCCGTCGTCCGGGCCGGAGCTGCGGGCCACCCTGCTGGATCTGCTGGCCAGCCCGGGCCTGGCCGACAAGACCTGGGTGACACAGCAGTACGACCGGCACGTCCGCGGCGACACGGTGCTGGCCATGCCGGCCGACGCCGGCGTGATCCGGGTCGACGAGCAGACCGGGCTCGGGGTGGCGCTGGCCACCGACGGCAACGGCCGCTTCAGCCGGCTCGACCCGTATGCGGGCGCGCAGCTGGCGCTGGCCGAGGCGTACCGCAACGTGGCCGCCACCGGCGCCCGGCCGGTCGCGGTCACCGACTGCCTCAACTTCGGCTCGCCGGAGGATCCGGCTGTGATGTGGCAGTTCGCCGAGGCGGTGCGGGGCCTGGCCGACGGCTGCCAGTTCCTGGGCATCCCGGTCACCGGCGGCAACGTCAGCTTCTACAACCAGACTCAGGACGCGGCCATCCACCCGACCCCGGTGGTCGGGGTGCTCGGCGTGCTGGACGACGTGCGGCGCCGGCTGCCGATGGGCTTCGCCCAGCCCGGTTTGCCGGTGGTACTGCTCGGCACGACCACCGCCGATTTCGGCGGTTCGGCCTGGGCGCAGGTGGCGCACGGTCACCTCGGCGGCCGCCCGCCCTCAGCCGATCTGGCGGCCGAACGGGCGGCCGCGTCGCTGCTCGCCGCCGCCGCGCGGGCCGGGCTGCTGGCCGCGGCCCATGACCTGTCCGATGGCGGGCTCGCGATCGCGCTGGCCGAGTGCTGCCTGGCCGGGGGGACCGGCTGCCGGGTGGGCCTGACCGGTGACCCGTTCACGCTGCTGTTCAGCGAGTCGGCGGGCCGGCTGGTGGTGGCGGTGGCCGCGGGCGCGGAGGTGGAGTTCGCGGTGCTGTGCGAGCAGCACGCGGTGCCGGCCACCGTGCTCGGCCAGACCGGCGGGGACCGCCTGGAGGTGGCCGGCCAGTTCGCCGTTCCGCTGGCCGAGCTGGCCGAGACCCACCGGCGGGTGCTGCCCGCCCAGTTCGGCTGACCGTCATGCCGGCCCGGTCCATGAGCGCCGAGCGGCTGCTGGCCGCGGTGGCCGAGCAGCGCACGGCGCTGGGTGAGCCGGCGTGGACGGGCCCGGTGACGGCGGCCGCGCTCGGCCGGGAATGCGTGCGCGGGGCGCTGGCCGCGGTGGACCGCGGGCTGGCCCCGTCCCCCCCGGCGTTGCGGGCGGCGGTGACCTACCTGCTGGGGGTGCTGGCCGACCTGGCACCGGGCCGCGCGGTGGAGGTCCGGGTGCCGCCCTATGCGGCGGTGCAGTGCGTCGAGGGCCCCCGGCACACCCGTGGCACCCCGCCGAACGTGGTGGAGACCGACCCGCTGACCTGGCTGGCACTGGCGGCCGGCCGGTCCGGCTGGGCGGAGCAGGTGGCCGCGGGGAAGGTCCGCGCCAGCGGCCCGCGCGCCGACCTGTCCGGGTGGCTGCCGCTCATGTGATCGCCGTCACGGCCGCCCGGCCGCCCGGCCTGCCCGGGGAAGGCCGCCCAGGTCACTAGACTGGCCGGGTGGTCAAGCCCGACGGTCGGCTGGACGATGGCACCGATCGGGCCGACCGGCCCCCCCGGGACGCGTGCGGCGTCTTCGGCGTCTGGTCGCCCGGTGAGGATGTCGCGAAGCTCACCTATTTCGGTCTGTACGCGCTTCAGCACCGGGGCCAGGAGTCGGCGGGCATCGCGGTCAGTGACGGCACCCGGATCATGGTGTTCAAGGACATGGGCCTGGTCGCCCAGGTGTTCAACGAGTCGGTGCTGACCACGCTGACCGGCCACATCGCGGTCGGCCACTGCCGGTACTCCACCACCGGTTCTTCGACCTGGGAGAACGCCCAGCCGGCGTTCCGCTCGACCGCGTCCGGCAGCCTGGCGCTCGGCCACAACGGCAACCTCATCAACACCCTGGAACTGGCCGCCATGGTGGAAGGGACGGCCGGGGCGTGGCGCGGCCCGGTCAGCACTACCGACACCGACGTGCTGACCGCGCTGTTCGCCGATCCGGCCGCCGCCAGCCTGGCCGATAGTGCGCGGGCCGCGCTGCCGCTGGTGCGGGGCGCCTTCTCGCTGGTGTTCATGGACGAGAAGACGCTGTACGCGGCCCGGGACCCGCAGGGGTTCCGGCCGCTGGTGCTCGGCCGGCTGGCCCGGGGCTGGGTGGTGGCCAGCGAGACCGCGGCGCTGGACATCGTCGGCGCCGCCTTCGTGCGCGAGGTCGAGCCCGGCGAGCTGATCGCGATCGACGAGCGGGGGGTGGCCTCGTCCCGGTTCGCCGAGGCCCAGCCGCGCGGGTGCCTGTTCGAGTACGTGTACCTGGCCCGGCCGGACACCACCATCTCCGGCCGCAGCGTGCAGGCGGCCCGGGTCGGCCTCGGCCGCCGGCTGGCCGCCGAGCATCCGGCCGACGCCGATCTGGTCATCCCGGTGCCCGAGTCCGGCACCCCGGCGGCGATCGGGTATGCGCAGGCCAGCGGCATCCCGTACGGCCAGGGCCTGGTCAAGAATTCCTATGTCGGCCGGACGTTCATCCAGCCCAGCCAGACCATCAGGGAGCGCGGCATCCGGCTCAAGCTGAACCCGCTCCGGAGCGTGATCGCCGGTCAGCGGGTGGTGGTCGTGGATGACACCATCGTGCGCGGCAGCACCCAGCGGGCCATCGTCGGCATGCTGCGCGAGGCCGGCGCCGCGCAGGTGCACGTGCGGATCTCGAGCCCGCCGGTGAGCTGGCCATGCTTCTACGGGATCGACTTCGCCACCCGGGCCGAGCTGATCGCGGGTCACTTGTCGGTGGCCGAGATCCAGGCCTCGATCGGGGCGGACTCGCTGGGCTTCGTCTCGCTGGCCGGGCTGATTGAGGCGACCACGGTGCCGGCGGCGAATCTGTGCCGGGCGTGTTTCGACGGCGACTACCCGATCCCGGTCACCGAGGCCGAGCAGGGCAAGCACGTGCTGGAGGTGGCGCGGGCCACCAGCGGCGACGTCGCGACGGGGCTGCCGTGACGCTCGCGGTGGCCGGGACCGGCCTGGCGACGGCCGCGGCCGGGGGAGTGCAGCGGTGAGCACCCCGGTCCCCGGCGGTGAGTACGCGGCCGCGGGGGTCAGCATCGACGCGGGCGAGCGGGCGGTGGCGCTGATGCGGGCCGCGGTCGCGCGCACCGGCCGGCCCGAGGTGATCGGCGGCATCGGCGGCTTCGCCGGCCTGTTCGACGCCAGCAGGCTGGCCGGCTACCGGCGGCCGCTGCTGGCCACCTCCACCGACGGGGTCGGCACCAAGGTGGTGATCGCGCAGCGGCTCGGCCGGTATGACACGGTGGGCATCGACCTGGTCGCGATGGTGGTGGACGACCTGGTCAGCTGCGGCGCCGAGCCGCTGTTCCTGACCGACTACGTGGTGTTCGGCCGGCTCCGCCCGGAGCGGGCGGCGGCGGTGGTGGCCGGGGTGGCCGAGGGGTGCGTGCGGGCCCGCTGTGCGCTGCTCGGCGGCGAGACGGCCGAGCACCCGGGTCATCTCGGGCCGGACGACTTCGACCTGGCCGGCGCGGCCACCGGGGTAGTGGAGGCGGACGCCCTGCTCGGCCCGGACCGGGTCCGGGCCGGCGATGTGGTGCTCGGGCTGGCCTCGTCCGGGCTGCACGCCAACGGCTACTCGCTGGTCCGGCGGATACTCGACGGCAGCGGGCTGGATCTGGGCGCCGAGCCGCCGGAGCTGGGCCGGCCGCTAGGGGAGGAACTGCTGACCCCGACCACGATCTACGCCCAGGACTGCCTGGCGCTGGCGGCGGGCTGTGAGGTACACGCGCTGGCGCACATCACCGGCGGCGGGCTGGCGGCGAACCTGGCGCGGGTGGTGCCGTCCGGCCTGGGTGCCGAGCTTGACCGCGGCAGCTGGCGGCCACCGCCGGTGTTCGGCCTGCTGGCGGCGCGCGGCCGGATCGCCGCTCAGGAAATGGAACGGGTCTTCAACCTGGGCGTCGGCATGGCCGCGGTGGTCGCCGCCGCCCACGCCGACCGGGCGCTGCGGCTGCTGGCAGCCCGCGGCGTCAGCGCCTGGGTGCTGGGGCAGATCACCGCCGGCGGCCAAGGCGTCAGGCTGACCGGCACGCATCCCAGGTAGGCCGGGCCCGGCCGGGTCCTGGCGGTGGGTCAGTGCGCTGAAGATCGGTTAGGAGATGGCCCGACGGCGGCGCTGCCGGTGCGGCCTTCGCCGTGTGCCGTTCGGCGGGCCTGATCGCGGCTCTGGGCTGACGGCAGGAATGGGCAGGCTACTCGTCGTCCTCGCCGGGGTCCTCGCCGTCGGCGCCGGCAACGTCACGGTAGCGGTCCACGAGGTCTTCGTAGCCGGGGTCGACCTCGTTCTCGTCGCCCCTGCCTACGCCCAATTCGGTCCGCAGCCGGTCAAGGTCGGTGCCGCCGCTGTTGTACTTCAGCTGGCGGGCCACCTTCACCTGCTTGGCCTTGGCTCGGCCGCGCCCCATTGGCTCGACCCCCTCGAACATGCGGAACCCGGCCGGGCTCCTGCTCCCTGCACTGAATTATGACGGGCTCGGCCGCACGGCGCGCAAACGCGCCGTGACTCCACCGCCAGGAGCACGGCGTGCATTCGAGCCTGCATACGCCTATAACCGTACCTGCTTTGCGCCGCGAGCGCTGCCCTCGTGCCGGTGGTACGCCGAAGGCGGAGTTGTCCGGCAAGTGGTCAGGAGCCGAGCCAGATGCCGCGCAGCCGCCCGACTTCGGCCATCCGCCGCTCGGCCAGCCGGTCCGCGGCCACCGCCGGTGGCACGCCCTCTTCGTCGGCCAGGGCGAAGATCTTCCTGGTGGTGGCGAAGATCCCGGCCGCCCGGGCCTTGGCCCGCTCGAAGTTGAACCCGGCCAGCTCGTCCGCCACCTGGATCACGCCGCCGGCATTGACCACGTAGTCGGGCGCGTAGAGGATGCCCCGGTCGGCCAGCATCTTCTCGATCCCGGGGTGGGCGAGCTGGTTGTTGGCCCCGCCGCAGACGATCCTGGCGGTCAGGACCGCCACCGTGTCGTCGTCCAGCGTGCCGCCCATCGCGCAGGGCGCGAGGATGTCCAGCGGCCTGGCCAGCAGCGCGGCCCGGTCGGCGGCCAGCTCGACCTCGGGATGCTGGGCCAGCACCGCGCTGGTGGCGCCGGCGTTCACGTCGCTGATCACCACCCGGGCACCGGCCCCGATCAGATGACCGACCAGCCGGTGGCCGACCTTGCCGACGCCTTCCACCCCGACCAGCCGGCCTGCCAGGCTGGCGTCGTCCCAGGCGTGCCCGGCCGCGGCGCGCATGCCCTCGAACACGCCGGCCGCGGTGAGGACCGAGGAGTCGCCGGCACCGCCGTTAGGTACCGTCCGGCCGGTGACGTGGCGGCACTCGCGCGCCACGATGTCCATGTCCTCGCTGTAGGTGCCGATGTCGCAGGCGGTGATGTAGCGGCCGCCCAGGGATTCGACGAACCGGCCGTACGCGCGCAGCAGCGCCTCGGACTTGTCCCGGTCCGGGTCGCCGATGATGACGGCCTTGCCGCCGCCCAGGTCCAGCCCGGCCATGGCGTTCTTGTAGGCCATCGCCCGGGAGAGGTTGAGCGCGTCGGCGAGGGCCTCGCCCTCGCTCGGGTAGGGGTAGAACCTGGTGCCGCCCAGGGCCGGGCCGAGCGCGGTGGAGTAGATGGCGATGATCGCCCGCAGCCCGGACCGGCTGTCCTGGCAGAAGACGACCTGCTCGTGCCCCGCCTGGCTGCCGGTGAAGCCGGAGCTGGGGTCGGCGGCCGGCTGGCCGGGTTGCCCGGCCGCCTGGGGATGCTGGCCGGTGCCCGGCTGCTCGGGGAACCTCGCGAACACATCCGTCACGGTGGTGACTCCTGTATTTGTCCCGCGTCCTCGTTGATGCGGTCGAAACAAGCGTATGCCGTCGCCGGGACGCTGTCCGGTGCGCCGTCACGGCCGCTGTGGCCTGCGCAGCTACGGTGATGATCTCGTTACGTGTCGTGCGTAGGCCCGGCGGAGACGCCGTGTCACGATGCGTTCGTGCTCCCCTACGTCGCATATCTGCGCGTCTATGAGCCGCTGTCGGCTTTCACTGAGCCAGACAGCACGCGCTGGGCGGCCTATGCGGCATCGGCTGACCGGCCACGCCGGGCAGGCGCGCTCGCTGCTGAGCACGCGGACGCGCTGCGGCGGCTCACCGCGATGACGCCGGTCGCGGCGCCCGAGTGGGAAAGCGGCGACGCGTACGTGCGCTGGGTGGACGGGATCACCTATATCTGCCCCTGGCAGACGCGGCTGCGCTCGTGGCTGGGCTTGTCCCGGCTACGGGCGACAGCGCCGCAGTTGCGGCTGGCCGCGCTCCCGCCGGCGGCGGTGGACGCGGCCGTCACCGGCTTCGCCAACTGCCGGGGGCAGCCCGGTGTCCTGCGGATTCACATCCAGGCCAGCACCTGGTCGGTGCCACCCGCCTGGTTCCTGCCGTTCGCGCCGGACGAGCGCTGGCTGGTCCTCGACGGGCAGCCCGGCCCTCTGGGCGGGCGGGCCGGTGCCGGTGAGGCCGGGGCGCCGGCCCGCGCACTCCTCTACTCGACAGCGATGCCCCTGGCCCGCGCGCGGGTGCGAGCGGCACTGGACAGCTGCCGGTGTGCGGACGGTGCCGCCGGGGCCGGGGCCGGGTCCGGGCCGGGTGCGGGCGGGCCGGCCGAACTGGCGCAGATCCTGTCCTGGCTGGCCGAGTTCGACCCCCAGTCACTGGTCGAGCTCGACTACGGCGGCCTGGTGCACCTGCTGAGCGACGACGCGCTGCGCGCTGACCAGTCGGTGGCCGAGATGTCCGCGGCGGTGAACGCACTCGCTCGCGGAGAGCCTGAATTGGCGACCGCTATGTACCGCCGGGTGACCCGTCGCTGGCAGCCGCTGGCGGGCCTGGAACATGCCAGCTGAGCAGCAGGGACGACTTTTCAGAATCCGTGCCGCCGCAACGATACGTATCGCTAGAATCACGCAGCGTGACCTGATCACCGGAAACAACGGGGCGACGTGTCACGAGAGAATCTTTGCTCCTGGTGGTCGACTTGTCACCGCTGGTGATGGCAATATGGTCTGAGTGGGCCATATAGGACATCCACGGCAGGCTCCGCCCCGGAGCCAGGGAAGCAACAACGCAGGATCGCAGCACTGGTCCAGAGGGAGAGGCCGTACCTATGTCTGCACGCACACCTGAGGCGGAGCCTCTGCTCACGCCCGCCGAGGTCGCGACGATGTTCCGCGTGGACCCCAAGACCGTGACACGCTGGGCCAAGGCCGGCAAGCTCACGTCCATCCGGACTCTCGGCGGGCATCGCCGTTACCGGGAGACCGAGGTCCGCGCCCTGCTCGCGGGCATCCCGCAGCCGCGTTCTGAATGAGGAAAGACTCACGCGTGGCCGGGCTGTGAACGGCCAGCGTGACGCCGGGGGCTGGTCGGGGGACGTCCGGCAGTCACCAGCACGAGCAGTAACCAAGCAAAACGAGGGGGGTCGGCCCCGGCGGTCAACTGGCCGCAGGGGCGGCAACGTAGCGGACCGCTCAGCCGAGCGATGTGCCGCCAAGGCGCTGCCGGGGTCGATCCGGCCGCCTGGGGGAGCGATCTGAGCCCCGGGCGTTCGTGGCAAACATTAGCTCAGAGTAATCAGGAACCAACTTTTCGTAATCCCCCGTGCCCGGGGTGAGGGTCCGACATACTTAACTCGTTCTTCTGGCCGGCCGTGCCCGGCCGCCAGGGACGGATCGCAGGGCAGTAGCGGTAGAACGGCGGCAGGCCTGGGCGCCTGCCTGGAGAACGGCAGCGTCGCGGGGAGATCCCGGCTGGTGTGGGCGGCGGCGCTGATCTTAGGGGAGGATCGCACAATGCCTGATCCCGAGATGGTTTCCCGCGCACATCGGGCCGCAGCAACACTGGAGCGGGCATGGGAACGCTGGCGCATCAGGCACGGGCTGACCGCCGAGCCGATGCCGCCCGTGTCGAGCTATGTGGGCTACTCCCTCGACGAGCCCTGGGGACAACCCCGGGTGGTGCTCGGCGTGGACGCCTACGAGGCGGAGATCCTCGCCGCCCTGCTTGACAGCCATGACTACCCCGGGTTTGGCGTCAGCCAGGAGCCGGCCGGGCGGCCGGACCTCGCCGCCCGCCAGCAGCCCGGGAACAACGGCATCCGCACGGATCGCGGCCGCCCGGAACTGACTGGGGTCGCCGTCCCGCCGGTAACACCTGCCCCGCCGCTGGCACCGGCCGAGCCAGTGGCACCGGCCGAGCCGGTGGCGCGGACCCAGCCGGTCGCGGCAGTACAGCCGGTGACGGCGGTGCAGCCGGTGACGGCGGTGCAGTCAGTTGCGGCAGCTCAGCCAGCCGGAGCGGTGCAGCCGGCGGCGCCGGCCCAGCCAGCCGGAGCGCCTCAGCCGGCGGCGGCGGCCCAGCCAGCCGGAGCGCCTCAGCCGGCCACGGCGGCCCAGCCGGTGACGGCAGTGCGGCCCGTAGCACCGGCCGAGCCGGTCGCGGTGGCCCAGCCGGTCGCGGTGGCCCTGCCGGTCGCGGCGGCTCAGCCCGGTCGGCCGCGTCCGGCGGTAGCCGGTCTTGGCTATCCGTACGCGGCTCCGGCCGACGGCGCGATCCGGGTCCCGGTGTCCTATCAGGGCAGCGGTACCGGCGCTGTCGCGGCGGGTTCCGTGACGACGCCAGCCCGGCCGGATTCCGGGCGGCCTGCCTGGACGGATGAGGCCACCCTGCGCAAGGCCGACACCCTGGAGTCGTACCCGGCCGCCGGGCTAGCTCCCGTCGACGTCAGCGTTCTGGCCGGCGACGGGACCCCGGCCGAGCTGGCCACCCGGCCCTCGGCTCGCTACTGGCCGGACGACGATGCCGCCGTCGTGATGGATGACCGCGCGGATGCGGACCGGGCCGGTAACAGCAAGACCGAAGAGAACGGCGGGAAGGCGGACGACGCGGCACACGGCCACGCGGCCGCGGACAAGGCGGCGGAGACCGGCGCGGTGACCGGCAGGACCGGTCCGGGCCGCTCCATCGTCGGCGACCACGCCCGCGAGCCAGGCAGCGCCGGGACCCCGGCGACGAACCTGCCGGCCGAGGCCGAAGCTGCGGACGGGAGCCAACCCGGCCACAACGGGACTCCGGCGCGCGTGAGTACAGAGCCGCGTGCCGGAGCCCCGGTGGCCGCTCAGGACACCACCCGTCCGGCTGGCCAGGATGACCGTCCCGCGGACCAGCGGCCCGCGCATCGAGACCACCAGCCCGCCGATCCGGGCCGTCCGGCCGGCCCGGATCACCGGCCAGTTCGCCGGGATCACCAGCCCGCTCGCTCGGATCACCGGCCCGCCGGTCCCGGCCGCCCTTCGCCCGGTCCAGGCCAGCCGGCGCCCACCGGCCAGTACCCAGCCGCTGGCCAGTCCCCGGCCACTGGCCAGACCCCGGCCACCGCTCAGCCTTCGGCTGCTGGCCAGACCCCAGCGACTCACCAGTCCCTGGCTGCTGGCCGGACCCCGGCCACCGCTCAGCCTTCAGCTGCTGGCCAGACCCTGGCCGCCAGCCAGCCCCGGCCGGCTGCCCAATCACGGCCGACTCCCCAGTCCCGGCCCAATGCCCAGCCCCCGGCCACTGACCAGCCACGGCCCGCGGTGCCCGGCGGCAGTCAGCCGCGGGTGGCGGCGGCAACGGACGGGAGCGCCTCGCTGCATTCCCGGTCGCGTCAGGGGCGACGGCCGTACACGCCGAAACCAATCCCTGCCCGCCCCACCGACGTCCCGTCCGGCGTGGCAACGGCCCCCGGCGCGGACCCGCTTTCCGCTCCCACCGCCCCGGCGGCCGCTCTCCCGCCGCAGCGGGCAGAACGTCTGGTGAGGGCAGACAGCCTGGGAGCGGCAGACACCCTGGTGACAGCGGACGGCCTGGTGACGGCAGGCAGCCTGGTAGCGGCAGCGCCGGCCCATGGCTTGCTGACCGCGCCGCTGCCCGCCGACCTGGACGTCCCGGCCCCGGCGCCGGCCGCGCCCGGCCTGGACGAGCCGTCGGCCGGCGAGGACGAGCCGGCTGGCGCGGACACCGCGAACCTGGGTGTGAGCGGGACCATCGCGGCCGAACTTGCTGGCTGGGCCGCTGGTGAGCTTCCCGGCGAGGCGTCGGCGCGGCTGGCCGCGTGGGCGACCGTGGGCGGGGTCCCGGCCCCGGCCTACCGCGACTCGCGGTCCGGCACCGCGTACTGACCTCGCGGGACCGGCACAGCGCGCCGGCCCCGCGGGCCAGCATCGCGTGCTGGAATGCGGGCCCGCATCCTGGGCGTCATGACCGGTCGGCTCTGGCACACCGATTTCTCAGCCTTTCTTCAGCAAAGTCAAAGATCGCCGGATGAGGATTTCTCCTGAACCGCCGGCCTGAGCCGGGCCGGCCGGAAGGAGGCCGCTCGTCCATGCTGGGCAACCGCAGGCTGCCAGGCGGGCCGCTGCTCCTGGCCGCCATGGCGGCCGCGGCCGCGACCTCCGATGCGCGGTGGCCCCCGCGGCCGGGCCCACCGCCACGCCGGTGCCTTCCCCCACCTCATCCTTCCCCGCCCGGATGCACGAGGTGGGGCCCACCGGCCGGGCCGGGGGCTGGTTCGGGGGTGGCCCCCGGCCCGGCGGGCCGGCCCTCGGCGGCCCGGGTCCTGCCAGGCCAGCACCGGCCGCCTCGGCCGGCTGACGGCCATCGAGCGTCTGGGCCCGGCCCGGTCTGTGTCGGACCGGGCCGGGCCCAGACACCAGCACCCGCCGGGCGGGGCGCCCCGCCCGGCGGTGGCCGTGCCTGTCGGACCGGCAGGCGAGAATCTATCCGTGCGGGTCGCAGTGGTCGCCAGCCCAGAAGGCGGTTGCTGGCTGGCCGAACTCTCCGACGACGGGACCAGCCGCGGGCCTTTCGTTCGGCATGAAGATCTTCCGGCGGCCGTCGCGGACACCGAGCGGCGCGGTGACGTGCGGTGGGTGTGGGCGGCGACCGCGGATATCTACCCCGGGCTGCTCCGGGCGGGCGTTCGGGTCGAGCGCTGCCATGACCTGGCCCTGACCGAGGCGCTGCTGCTCGGGCGGGAGGAGCGGCCCGGCGCGCCCGCGTCGCTGGCCGCGGCCTGGGCCCGGCTGACCGGGACGACCGCGCCGGCGGCGGGCACCGGGTCACGCCTGGCGGCGGCGCGTCCCGGTCAGGACGCCCTGTTCGAGGCGGCCGACCCGGCGTTCGGAGAGCCGCAGGCCGCGCTGGCCGCGGTCGTCGCGGTGCATGCCGATCAGCTGCGCCGGATGGCCTCGGACGAGCATCCGGACCGGTTCGGGCTGCTGGTAGCGGCCGAATCGGCGGGCGGCCTGATCGCGGCCGAAATGGGCAGCCACGGCCTGCCGTGGCGGGCCGACGTGCACGACCGGATGCTGACCGAGCAACTCGGCCCCCGCCCGGTCCCCGGCCTGCGCCCGGCCCGGCTAGCGGATCTGGCGGCCAGGATCGCCGATGCGTTCGGCCGCCCGGTCAACCCAGACTCGCCCGCGCAGGTGATCCGGGCGTTGGCGGCCGACGGCGTAAGGGTCGCGTCGACCCGGTCGGCGGTGCTGCGCGAGGTCGATCACCCGGCGGCGCCGCTGCTGCTGGAGTACAAGGAACTCGCCCGGCTGCACGCCGCGCACGGGTGGGCCTGGCTGGACGAGTGGGTGACCGACGGCCGGTTCCGGCCCGAATACGTGGTCGGCGGGGTGGTGTCGGGCCGGTGGGCCTCGCGCGGCGGCGGCGCTCTGCAGATCCCGCGGCTGCTGCGCCGCGCGGTGGTGGCCGACCCTGGCCACGTGCTGGTGGTCGCCGACGCCGCGCAGCTCGAACCACGGGTGCTGGCCGCCCTGGCCGAGGACCGGGCGCTCGCGGCGGCGGCGGGCACCGGCGACCTGTACCAGGCGCTGGCCGGGGCGTTCGGCGGTGAGCGGGTCAAGGCCAAGGTGGCGCTGCTGTCGGCGATGTACGGCGGCGCGGGCGGCGAGGCGGGCCAGTTGCTGGCCGTGCTGCGCCGCCGGTTCCCGCTCGCCGCCCAGTACGTGGAGGCCGCGGCGCGGGCCGGAGAAGAGGGCCGGGTGGTGCGGTCCCGGCTCGGCCGCACCTGCCCGCCGCCATCGGCCGCCTGGCGCGGGCTGACCGCCGTCGCCGACGAGCCCGACGCGGAGGAGGCCCGGGCGGGCCGGTCGTTGCGCGCCCGCGGCCGGTTCACGCGCAACTTCGTCGTCCAGGCCAGCGCGGCCGACTGGGCCATCGTGCTGCTCGCCGGTCTGCGCCGCCGCCTGGCGGCGATGTGCCTGCCTAACGACGGTGTCGCCCCCGGGCCCGATCAGGCCCCGGAGCCGTCCACCGCTGCGGTGAAGCCGGCCCGCAGCCGGCCACGGGACGCGGCCGAGCTCGTCTTCTTCCAGCATGACGAGGTGATCGTGCATTGCCAGGAGAGCCTGGCCGGGCCGGTGGTGGAGGCGGTCGGGGCGGCCGCGGCCGAGGCCGGGCGGCTGGTGTTCGGCCCGACCCCGGTCCGGTTCCCGGTGACGACCGCCGTGGTGGCTAGCTACGCGGATGCAAAGTAGGCGGCCGCGCGTTCGTTGGCCGCAGCCGGTGTGCGCCACCGGACGACGGCTGATGAGGGACGTTCGCGGGCTCGACCCGGGCGGTGCAGTACTTGCACCGGGTGGCGGCCAGGGTGATGTCGCTCAGGCATTCCGGGCACGGGCGTTCGGTCGCCTCGGCGTTCCGCTCGGCCACGGCGGCGATCCGGTTGGCCGGCACGACCACCATGTAGTAGACGACGGCGGCGATAACGATGAACGACAGCGCGGTGTTGATGAAGTCGCCGTAGAAGAACGAGCTTTTGTTGACCGAGAAGATCAGGCCGGAGAAGTTGGCCTGACCGCCCGCGGCGCTGATGAGCGGGGTGATCAGGTCCCTGATCAGCGCCTGCACCACCTGGTTGAAGGCGACCCCCACCACCACCGCCACGGCGAGGTCGACGAGGTTGCCTCGCAGCAGGAACTTGCGGAAGCCGCGCATGTGAACTCCTCGATGCCCGGGCGCGGCCGTTCGACGGGGTGGGCCGCGCGCGAAGTCAGAAGTCACCGTACTGGCCCGGCGGCACCGGCGCGGCTGGGATGCCAATGACCATCCCGGCTGCTTCCGATCCCTCCCCCGGCTTTCCCGCCCAGCCCGGACGCCAGCTGACCAGCGCCTGAACCATTTCCTGCGGCCAGGGCGTTCTGAGAATGAGCGCTCGCGTGCGAGGATGCGGACCGGAACCCGGCAGGAGGGCACCCTGATGAAGCGAATTGTGCTGGCGGTGATCGGTGCGCTGATCGCGCTGACCGGGATCATCTTTACCCTGCAAGGTCTGGGCTACATCAACGGCAGCTTCATGACCGGGGCCACCCTGTGGGCCGTGATCGGGCCGGTGGTCGCGCTGATCGGCCTGGTGATCCTGGGTCTCGGATTCCGCGGCCGCCGCCGGGCGCAGTAACTGCGGCCTGGCCGGCGGCCAGAACTCCGGGCTGGCAAGCGGCCAGCCGCTAATCGTGATCGGGACGGCGCAGCCGCTTGATCTGCGAACGGCGCTGCTTGTCCGCCAGCCGACGCTCCCTGGCCGCCCGGCTCGGCCTGGTCGGACGCCGCGGTGGCCGCGGCGGTGCGGTGGCCGCGACCAGCAGGGCCGCCAGCCGGTCTGCCGCTGCCTCCCGGTTACGGAGTTGCGACCGGTGCTCGGAGGCGGCCACGGTGATGACCCCGTCTACCAGCCGGTCAGCGAGCACGCGCAACGCCCGCTCCTTCAGCACCGGGCCCAGCGCGTCGGAGCCGGCCAGGTCATAGGAAACCTCCACCCGGCTGTCGGTCGTGTTCACCGACTGCCCACCCGGGCCGGATGACCGGGAGAAACGCCAGGACAGTTCCTCAGGCGGGATCACCGCCCCCCGGACCTGGATCTCAAGTGCCACCCATCCATGATCGGCCCACCGCTGGCCTGCGGCCAACCGGTAGTCCGGACGTCACGTGCGGGTGATGAACCCATAGCCGTTACTAACCACCTTCGTCGCTCCGCGGCTAGTGCTGCCGGGTCAAGCTGCGGGTCACCGGCCGGGCCGCGGGCCAGGGAATGTCAATTCGGGTCTATGGCGGTTAGGCTGACGCGTTCAGGAGTGGCTCACGCGTTGGGGCGGGAGACAAATGGGTGGTCGATACGTGGTCGCCGAGGGGACCCACGGCGACGGGCTGACGTGGGTCGTCTGGGCCAAGCGGCATGAGCCGGAGGACGGCGACCTGTTCAGCATGATCCGGGTCACCGACGCGGATGGCCGCATCCTGCACGGCGGCGCCAGGATCGGCCCGCCGCTTCCGCCCGGGCATCTGCTCAACGTCACCGCCGGCGGCGGTGATGAGGGGCCGCGGGCGGTGCTGGCGCGGGTCGACCCGAAGGTGCGCCGGCTGGAGCTGAAGCTGGCCGACGGGACCGCCTCCGACGTGCCGCTCTACGACTGCCCCGACATCCCGGAGGTGCGGTTCGCCTCACTGCTCCTGCCCAGGGACGCGACGCTGGAATCGATCGCCGGTTTTGGCGCCAAGGACGAGGAACTGGAACGGTTCGACCTCAGGTTCCATCAGGGCCGGTGGGAGGAGCGGCACTGGGCGGAGCTGCGCTGAGCCCGCCGCCGCGTTACGCGATCGGGGCGCCCAACGTTGGCATGTTCGGTGATCCCCGGCTGCTGCTGGATCTGGCCGTGGCCGCCGAGGACAGCGGCTGGGACGGCTTCTTCATCTGGGATCACCTGCTGTGGCGCGAGCCGGATGGCCACGTCGCCGACCCCACCGTGGTGATCAGCGCGGTGGCCGCCCGCACCGAGCGGATCCGGATCGGCGTCATGGTCAGCCTGCTGGCGCGCCGCCGGGCGGCCAAGGTGGCACGGGAAACGGTCACCCTCGATCACCTGACCGGGGGCCGCCTGATCGTCGGCGCTGGCCTGGGCTCGCTGGCCACTGAGTTCAGCGCGTTCGGGGAGCCCGCCGGCCCACGGGAGCGCGCTGCCCGGCTGGACGAGTCACTGCAGCTCCTGGACCTGCTCTGGCGCGGCCAGCCGGTGACCTTCCGCGGCCAGCACCTGACCGCCGACGACGTCACGATGCGGCCCCGGCCGGTGCAGCAGCCACGCATCCCGGTCTGGTGCGCCGGGCGCTGGCCCCACCAGGCGCCGTTCCGCCGGGCCGCCCGGTGGGACGGCGTCATGCCCACCCACACCGGGTATGGCCTCGGCGAGACGATGCCGCCCGGCGAACTGCGCGCGGCCGTCGGCTACACGCTGGCGCACCGGACGGCGGCCGGGCCGTTCGACGTCGCGCTGGAGGGCCGCACCGACGGCTCGGCGGCCGATCGCGGCGGTGGACACGTCAGCCGTTATGTATCCGCTGGCCTGACCTGGTGGGTCGAGGCGCTCGGCTGGTGGCGGGGCAGCCCGGCCGACGCGCTCACCCGGGTGCGCCAGGGGCCGCCGGTGATGCCGGGGCCACCGGCGGGCTAACGCTCCGAAAGCGCCATCCGGGCGCCGGATTTACGGTATTTTCGTGAGTTCCCGCAGGTCACCGTCCACTTCAGGGTGGGCGGTCCCCCTTCCCCGAGGTGACCACCATCGACGAACTCTCCGGTGTGCGCGGGTACGGCGGCTTCCCGCTCACCGGCTCACCCGTTGGCCAGCTTCAGGACGCCACCGCCCGGAGGTTGGCCGCCGGGCTGTTCGTGCGCTGCCCGCATCCGGACCAGCCCGCGTTCTGCTATCTGCCGGCCGGCGTGCTGGGCTGTGCGGCCTGCACGGGCCACCTCGTCACCGCGACCGGTGAGCCCACCGCCTGCGTGCTCTGCGGCGGGCCGGCCGCGGCGGTCACCGCCTGGGTCACCGGGGGCATCCCGTGCGTGGCCGTGCTGTGCGAACGCTGCCACGGCTCCGGGCTGGTCCCGCTGACCCGCAACTGACCGGCCGGGTTGCCCGTCGCCGCTGGGCGGGCGCGTTCCGGCCCGCGGCGACCGTCACCGCTGGCAGGGCGGCGACGGGGTCGTCGGCTGCGGGAGCCGCCAGGCGCTCGCAGCGGCGGCCACGAACTCAGCCGTGGCCCGGAGGGCACTGGTCCGGCTGACCCGCTGATGCGTCAGGAACTCCCTGACGATGCGCAACGCCAGCGGGTCGCTGAGCAGTTGGCCGTGGAGGGCGGGTACGACCAGCACGTCGGGCGGCAGGCGGCAGGCCGGCAGGGTGACCGCGTCCGCCAGCGGGACCAGTTCCAGCCAGGGCAGCCGCGGGTGCCGGGTGGCCGCGGCCGCGAACCGGGCGCCGACCCGGCTGACCGAGCTGATCAGCGTCTGCGCGCCCGAGGTGCCGAACGGCGACAGCCCGCCCACGAACCAGACCACGGCCCGGAGCTCGCTGCCGGGCACCAGGGACGAGCCGCCGACCGGATAGCCCACCTGCCCGGGTGCGACGATCGGGCTCAGCAGGACGACGGCGGCGACCGGCACGCCCGGGTGCTGGGCCAGCATCGCGTACACGCCGAGCGAACCCTCGCTCTCGGCGACCACGTCCACCCGCCGTCCGGTCCGGGCGTACAGCCGCCACACCTGGGCGGCGATGCGGTCCCCCAGCACCGGCAGCGGCAGGTTGCTGGCCGTGACCCCGTAGGGGAGCGGGTTGCCCGCCCGGTCCAGCCCGCGGTAGGAGAACGACTGCACCAGCGTGCCCGGCATGACCTGGGCCAGTGGCCGGCCGTAGCCACAGCACTGCGGGCCGGCGCAGCAGTGTGAGCCGAAGCCGGGCACCTCCAGCACCGGCGGCTGACGCCAGCGCTGGGTGGGCGCATGTCCCCGTCCCGGTTGGCTCATCTTGCTCACCCCGGCTAGCGCCGTCCCCGCGTGGCTATGGGCCGCCTGCGGCACCGGGGCGTTAGCCAGGAAGGTGAGCCTGATCGCCACGGTCACGACGGTGATCGCGGCGAGGGTGGCGACCGGCACGGCCGGGATTCTGGCCGGCCAGGCCAGCAACCGCCCGGCCAGCCGCTGCGGCCGCGGCGCTGGCTGGCGGTGGGCGCGGGCGACGCAGGCTGTGGTCAGCCCGAACCAGGCGCGCGCATTGACCAGCCCGGCCAGGGTGGTGACCGCCAGCGCGCCGGTGGCAGGCAGGCGGTCAATGGCAGCGGCCGCGACGGACAGCACCGCGACGTCGGTGAGCAGCCAACTCGCCGCCACCGGCGGCGGCAGCATCCGCCACCAGCTGCCTGCCACCCCGCCGTGGCTCAGCGGCAGCGCGATCATCAGCATGACCGCCATGGTGGCCAGGAACGGCCAGGAGAACGGCAGGATCGCCAGCCCGACCGTCAGGCTGACCAGTGGGGACAGCAGCAGGCAGGCGAAGACCGTGAAGCCGAGCGCGTACCGCCAGGCGGCCAGCGGCGATGGCCGGGCTGACCCGCGCGGCCAGGCCAGCCAGACCAGGACCGCGTTGAGCGCGGACCGGGCCAGCAGCAGGCCGGTGAGCACCAGCACGAAGCCCGGCCAGGACGGCGGCACCCCGTACAGCCAGCGCAGATCGTGGAACACCGCGAGCGGCGGCAACGCGGTGACCTGCGGTGCCAGCGCGCGGGCGGCCGGCGCGACCACGATCAGCAGGCCCGCCTCGGCCAGCGCGGCCCCGGTGGCGACCGCGATCAGCCCGCGATGCGCCAGGAACCCGGCTCCCCGGTCAGGCCTGTCTGCCATTCCTCCCGCCGGTCCCGATTGACATCACCTCGCCGCCCGTCCGCCCGCAGTCACAGTAACCCGCCGTCGCGGTTGCCCCCGGCACCCCGCCGGCCCTCACAGCCGGCCGGCGTCCACAATGCGGCGCAGGAAGCGCTGCGTCCGCTCGTCCCGCGGGTTGCTGAACAGCTCGCCCGGGGGCGCGTCCTCGATGATCCGCCCCTCTTCCAGGAAACACACCCGGCGGGCGATGTCCCGGGCGAACCCCATCTCGTGCGTGGCGATCAGCATGGTCATGCCGCCGGCCGCGAGTTCCCTGATGACGTCAAGCACCTCGGCCACCAGTTCCGGGTCGAGCGCGCTGGTGACCTCGTCCAGCAGCATGATCTGCGGTTTCATGGCCAGCGCCCGGACGATCGCGACCCGCTGCTGCTGCCCGCCGGACAGCCGGTCGGGGTAGTCGCCGGCCTTGTCGAGCAGGCCGAAGCGGAGGAGCAGCGCCCGGGCCTCCTCCGCGGCCTGGGCAGGCGGCGTGCCCAGCACCTTCGACGGCGCCAGCGTCACGTTCCGCAGCACGGTCATGTGCGGGAACAGGTTGAACGACTGGAACACGATCCCGATGTGCCGGCGCACCAGATTGTGGTCGATGCCCGGGCCGGTGATCCGGCTGCCCCACAGCCAGACGGTGCCGCCGTTGATCGGCTCCAGCAGGTTGATGCAGCGCAGCAGCGTGGACTTGCCGGATCCGGACGCCCCGATCAGGCACACCACCTCGTGCGAGCCGACCGCCAGGTCGATGCCCTTGAGCACCTCGTTGTCGCCGAAGGACTTGCGCAGCCCCTCGATCCGGATGGCCTCGCCGCCCGGTGCCACCGCCGGGCCGGGCTCCGGCCCCGCCTGGCCGCCCGGGCCGGCGCTCACCGGGCCGCCCCGGCGAGGCGGCGGCTGCGGTCGCGCTCGATCAGCCGGTCGGTGAACCGGGCCAGCGGGATGGTGAGGATCAGGAACAAGATCGCGGCGACGGTGAAGCTGGAGAAGTTGAACACCTGCTCGCTGTAGATGTCGGCCGCCTTGTTCGCCTCGATCGTGCCGAGAATGCCGACCAGCGCGGTGTCCTTCTGCAGGCTGATGAAGTCGTTCAGCAGCGGCGGGATGATGTTCCGCACCGCCTGCGGCAGGATCACGTAGCGCAGCGCCGTCCGCTGGGGCAGCCCGAGCGAGCGGGCCGCCGCGACCTGGCTCTGGTGCACCGAGTTCAGGCCTGCCCGGTAGACCTCAGACACGTAAGCGGAATAGGACACCACCAGCGCGGTGACCCCGTACACGGCGTCGGACTGGCTCGACACCACCGGCAGGTTGAGCGCGGGCACGCCCAGCCCGATCGCGAAGATCACCAGGATCAGCGGCACGCCGCGGAAGAAATCGACGTAGCCGGTGCTGAGCAAACGGATCGGGAACAGCGCCGGGTGGGTGGACTGCCGGACCAGGGCGATGGCCAGCGCCAGCACCAGGATGAGGATCTCGGCGACGATGAACATCCGGATGTTGAGCCAGATGGCGGCGCCCACCGAGTAGTAGCCCTGGCGCGGGTTGCCGATGAACGAGGCCCACATGTCCTGCGGGTTGAAGAAGGCGTGCTCCACCGCGCGGGCCCCGGGCGCGAGCAGGAAGATCGCCACCAGCACCCCGAGCACGACCAGCGTGCTGACGGTCGAGATGACCGTGCCGCGGCGGCCTTCGGCGCTGAACAGCTTCGAGCCGCGGCCGCCCGACGCGAACGAGCCGGGTGGCTGCCAGATCCCGCCGACCGTCCGGGATGACCGGTCCGGGAACCCGGCCAGTGGATCGACCGGCTGCTGGTCCTCGTCCATGCGGCGGACGGCTCGCGGCCGGGGCTAGGGCTGGATGGTCGGGAAGGTGAGGTAGATCTGCAGGTACTTCTTCTGCAGCGCGGCCAGCGTACCGTTGCTCTTCAGCGTGGCGATCGCGTGGTTGACGCAGGTCACCAGCGGGTTACCCAGGTGGAACAGCAGCCCGTAGTGCTCCCCGGTGGAGGGGAACTGTGCGACCAGGACCGCGCCCTTGAGCTGCGCGGACGCCATGTACTGCGCGGTCGGGGTGTCGGTGACCAGCGCGGTGATCCGGTGCGCCTCCAGGGCCGCCGACACCTCGCTGAGGGTGTCGAACACCTTGGGCTGGGCGGTCGGCTGGATCTTGTTGGTGATGAAGGTGAGGCCGGTGGTGCCAACCTGGTCGCCGTACAGGTAGCTCTTCAGCTCGGCCGCGGTGTGGTGGGTGACGATGGCCGAGCCCTTGAGCGCCACGATGGCCTGCTGCACGTCGTAGTAGCTGCTGGAGAACGTGACCGCCTGCGCCCGCTGCGCGGTGTAGGAGATCTCGTTGATGTCGAAGTCGAACTTCTTCGGCCCGGGCGCGTACGAACTGGTGAACGGCTCGGTGACCCACTTGACCTGGGAGTGCTTGAAGCCGAGCTGGGCGGCGATCGCGTAGGCGACCGAGCTCTCGTAACCCTGGCCGTTGGTGGGCTTGTTATTGACGAACCACGGCGTGAACACCGGGTTGTCGGTCGCCACGGTGAGCACGCCCTTGGTGTACAGGTCCTTCTGGATGCCCGTCTGGGAACAGGCAGCGGCCGCGCCGGTACTGGCCGGCGTGCTGCCCGACGAGCTGCTCGTGCCACAGGCGACCAGTCCAGTGCCGACCGCCGCCGCCATTGCCGCAATCAGGATCCGCCGCATGGGAACCGCCCCTACCCGCCGCCCGGACGTGCCCGGACTCGATGATCGTCCGCGCGCGAGCCTACCGTTTCCGCTACGTTTACCCAACTGCCGGGCCCGGAGGGTCTCTGTGCAGGAAGCCGGGAGGGTCCCCGCGCAGGAAGTAGATGTAGCGCTCGGCCGAGGCCGCCAGCACCCGCTTCGCGCCGGCGCGCAGGACCGGCGTCCACCAGCCGCCGTAGATCCGGTCGAACGGGTACGGCTGCACCGCCTCGGCCACGCCCCGGACCGCCGGTTCTGACAGCGGCAGCCGGTTCGGGGCGCTCCACACGAACGTGACCCGGTCCTCGCCCGGGGTGACGAAGATCGTGTCCCCGGTGAACAGCGCCCCCGCCCCGCCGGCCCCGGCCGCCCAGTGCGCGCACGCGCTGCCCGGGAAGTGCCCCCCGCACTGCACCAGCGTGACACCGGGCAGCACGGGCAGGGTTCCCGCCCAGGTCCGGACGGCGGGGTCGGGCCGGGTGAGCCAGTGGGCATCCGCCTCGGCCAGCAGGATGCTCGCGCCGAATGCGTGGCTCCACTCCACCATGGCCCCGTAGAAGTGCGGATGGCTGGCGGTGACCGCGTGCAGACCCCCGGCCTCGCGCACCGCCGCCATCGCCGCCTCGTCGATGAACCCGGGCGGATCCCAGAGCAGGTTCCCGTCCGGCGTGTGGACCAGCAGCCCCCGCTGGCCGATCGCGACCGGCGGGTCCGCGCCGATGCCGGTGAGGCCCGGCTCGATCTCCCGCACGACGCTGCGGTGCCCGGCCGCGCTCAGTTCGGCCAGCGTGGTCCACCGCTGGCCGGCCGGCGGCACCCACTGCCGCTCGTCCTCGCAGATGACGCAGGCCCGCGGGGGGGATGCGGCGCCGGGGTAGTGGTTGCCGCAGGTCGCGCAGATCCAGACCGGCACGCTTGCCTCCTGGCCGACGTGAGACGACCGGACGAGCATCCCACGGACGGCCGGTCAGTCCCCGATCCGGGACATCCCCCTGGGGTAGGAGTGCAGCGATTCCCAGCCGGACCCGGTGACCAGCACCAGTTCGCCGGTCTGCACCCCGGCCCGCTCGTCCGGCGTGATCACGTTCGGCTGGATCACGACCGTCATGCCGGGCACGAAGGTGACGTCGGGAGCGCGGCGGGTCTCCAGATGTGCCCGGGAGATCACCGGCGGCAGGTAACCGCCGCCGTAGCCATGCAGCAGGTCGTCGTAAATCGTGTACCCGGCGCCGAGAATGACGTCCGCTGCGGCGGACGACAGCTCCGCGGCGCTGGCCCCGGGCCGCAGCCGGCCCGCGATCGCGCCGAACGCCGCCTCCGCCACCTCGTGCAGTTCGGTGTACAGCGGGCTGGCCTCGGCGGCGATGGTGAAGGTGCGCAGCAACTGGCCCGGATAACCCTGGTAGGCGGCGCTGACCTCGCAGGTGAGCACGTCCCCGGCGCGGAGCCTGCGGGCCGACGGCCACTGCGCGGGCACGCACAGGACCGGCTCGGCCATGGCGGTCACGCCCAGGTAGTGGATGTGGGTGAGACCGCCGGCGGCGATGTAGGCGCTCTCCAGGCTGGCGCAGCATTCGGCTTCGGACAGGCCCGGCCGGGCGGCGGCCACCAGCGCCGCCACCGCGGCGTCGGACATCGCCGCCCCGTGCCGCAGCCAGGTGATCTCCTCGGCCGACTTGACCAGCCGCAGACTGGTGTAGCCGGCGTCGAGGAACACGGTCTCGCCCGCCGCGGCGGCCAGCCGGGCGCTGGCCCGGGCGGGCACCGGCCCGATGATGCCCAGCCGGCCGGCCGCGCCCATGCGGTCGGCGATGACGGCCAGCGCCGCGTCGAGCGCGGAACCGTTCCCCGGCCTGACCTCGGCATCGGGGGCGAGCCGGCGGGCGTTGGGCACGTGGTTGTTGAAGCTGACGAACAGCAGATCCCGCTCGCCCGGGGTGAACAGCAGCGCTGCCTCGCGGGTCACCGGCCAGCCGGTGAGCCAGGGAACGGCCGTCCCGGACCGTTCGAAGCCGTAGACGAGCGCGTGGCTGGCGCCGTGCTCGTGCAGCAGGCCGGCCAGCGCCGCCCGCCGCCGGGCCATCTCGCCCGGCGAGAAGACCGGGCCGCCGGTCTCCTGGCTGCTCAGCGCCTGGCCCAGTAGCCGTCGCTGGATATGGTGGCCGCCATCTTTTCCGGCGTCTCGAAACCAGGGGCCAGCGAGGCGTCGGTGCCCGGCATCACCTCGTGGTGGCCGATGTTCAGCATCCGCAGCCAGCTCTGCTGGCCGAACGTGAGCCCGATGGCGCAGCCCAGCTCCACCAGTTCCGGCTCGCTGAAGTGGCGGTGCATCCGCTCCCAGAAGGCGTCGTCCGTTGGCAGCTTCCAGGCGATCGCCTCGGCGTAGGCCAGGGCCGCCTTCTCCCGGTCGGTGTAGCGGCCCGACTTCTCGAAGTTCAGCAGCTCGTCGTACTTGCCCTCGGTCAGTCCCTGCGCCGCCGCCTTCACCGAACGCTGGTTGCCGCAGTACTCGCAGTTCACCGAGCGGGAGATGTAGACCCGGCACAGCTCCTTGAGCTGGTGGTCGACCACGCCATGCCGGAAGATCTCATCCCACGACCGGGCGAAGAACCAGAAGCAGGCGGGCACGTGGGCCCGGACCGCCGAGCTTTCCGGGCGTGGGGTTCCCTCCCGGGCACACCGTTCCATCTCGGCCCGCATCGCCTCGTCCATCTGGTCGAGTGGCACGTAGCTGATGCGCTGGTCCTCCGCCATGGTGATCTCCTCGTGCTGGCAACTGGGGCATTGCCTGCCGGACGCCCAGTACTAGGACATCACGGCCGCGAGGGTGGCCCTGATCCGGGGCCGCCCGCTGGTTCTGGCTGGGGGGCCGGCTCGTGCAGGGTGGCGGCGGCGGGCTGGGTGAAGGGATGCTCCCGCGCCATCCGGATGATGGTGGCCAGGGGCAGGGCCAGCCAGGGCAGGTTGAGCAGCAGCACGTAGCCGAAGTGCGGGGTCCGGTGGATGCCCGAGTGCTCCTCGGCCAGGATGATCAGCACCACCGCGGTCATCGACCCCGACCAGATGAGTGCCGGCACCCGGATCCACTCCCGGCCACGGGCGAGCGCATAGATGGCAGCGACATAGAACGGGCCGTTCCAGAGCACGTCGATCCAGATGGTCATCCGCCAGAACGCGGGCCGGGCCATCAGCAGCGGGTCGTAGTGGCGGCCGTAGCTGTGGACCAGGTTGACGATCGCCGGTGGCGGCCAGGCCGGGTAGTGGAAGTGGAACGCGTTGGCCACCGTCAGCTGCTCGATGTCGATGAAGTAGGTGATGAAGAACAGGTTGACCGCGAAGAACGCGATCAGCACCCAGTCCACCCAGCGCCGCCGGAGCGGGATGACCCGGCGGGCCGGGGAGCCGCCGGGCAGTTCCCTCACCCCCGCCGGGGCGCGGCCGGCCGCGTCGTCCACGAGAGCATGGTAACGGCGCGCGGAATCCGCGCCAGGGCCCAGTTCTCAGCGGTCCTGGTGGGGCTCGCCGTAACCTGCCTCCCTGATCCTGTCCCGCACCTCGTCCAGCTGGGCCACGGTCAGCGTGCGCGGATGGCCCGCCTGCCGGGCGTACCAGTACACCCGGGCCAGCCACTCCAGGGTCCGCGCCCGGTCATAGGCCTGGCTCAGACTGGCGCCGCAGGCCAGCGCGCCGTGGTTGGCCAGGATCACCGCGGTCCGCCCGGCCAGGCCGGCCACCGCGCCGGCCGCGAGTTCCCCGGTGCCGAACCTGGCATACGGCGCGACCCGCACCGGGCCGCCGAGCTGTCATCCGGCCAGGGCCCGGTGGATGGCGGTACCCAGGGCCCGGGCGACCGGCGGGGGGAAGGCGTTGCCGACCTGGCGGTAGGCGGCCGTCTTGCGGCCCGCGAACTCCCAGCTATCGGGGAAGCCCTGGAGCCGGGCGACCATCCGCACGGTCAGCTTGGGCGGCCGGCCCGGCGGGAAGCCGGGGCCCGGGGCGCCGTCGGCCACGCCCAGGCCGTCCACGCCGAGCGCCGCCCAGGCCTGCCGGGCCCGGGTCGGGCCCAGGTCGGGGCCGCCGTGTTTCCTGCTCCCGCCGACGATGGTCGGCGCGATGCCCTGCGCCGCCGCCGCCCAGGCCGTGGCCCCCGGCCAGCCACCGGCGGCCATGAGGTCGCGCAGCGTGTCGCCGACGGTGGCGGGCGGCGCGGCCGACGGCGCCGGCCAGCGGAACCGGCCGGACCACGGCCGCTGAATGGCGACCAGCACGAACCGCGGGCGCAGCTGCGGGACGCCGTGGTGGCTGGCGTGGATCTGCTGCCACCACGTCTGGTAGCCGAGCCCGTGCAGCCGGGCCAGCACCTGGCTCCGGTAGCCGTCGAACCGGCGGCCGGCCAGGCCGCGCACGTTCTCCAGCAGTACCGCCCGCGGCCTGGCCTGCGCCACCAGCCGCAACGCCTGCCCGAACAGGTCCCGGTCGTCGCCGGCGCCGAGCTGCTTGCCCGCGATGGAGAACGGCGGGCAGGGGACGCCGCCGGCCAGCAGGTCGAGGCCGGTGAAACCAGCTCCGTCCAGGTCGCGCACGTCGCCCTCGATAATCTTCCATTCCGCGCCGCGGTTGCGGCGGAGGGTTTCGCAGGCGTCGGGGTCGATTTCGACCGCGGCCTCGTGCCCGAACCCGGCCTGTTCCAGGCCGAGCGCCTGGCCGCCTGCGCCGGCGCAGATCTCCAGCGACGTCAGCCTGCCCACGGTCTCTCCAGCGCTGGTGTCACGGGCAGCAGTCTGCCGCGCAAACCGGGCGGGCGGCTGTTTGACGGGCCGTCGGGCCGGAAATTGGTCAGAATATTTCCCGCCGGGATGGCCCGACATAAGCCGCACATTGCTGGTGACAAAGCCGTGCATTAACCAGCAGACACGGCAAACACATGGTGCTATCCGGGTGCGCGTTCACGCTGGTCCCGGGCTTTGCCGGTGTAAGAAACGGCCAATGGTGGAATAGCACTCCCGTACTTGATCACTACGGGGGGGAGATCAATGCCCGCGACCACGACGACTCGCACGGCCGCTCGCGGCCCGGCGAATCGCGCACGGACCCGCGGCGGCACGGCCCGGAAGGCCGCCAGCCGTCCGCGGACCAAGGCCAGGACCACATCCACAGCGGCGAGCCGGTCGCGCGCAACCACCACCCGGTCGCGCACCTCGGCCAGCCGGGCTCGCACCACCAGCAGCCGGTCGCGCAGCACGGCCACCCGGTCGCGGACCGCGGCCAGCCGCGCTCGCACCACCGCGCGCGCCCGCAGCACGGTCAGCCGCGCCCGGACCGTGGCCAAGCCGACCACGACGTCGGCCGCGCGGACCGTGTCGACCGCAGCGGCCAAGGTGACGTCGGCCGCGACCATGATGACCACGGCGGCCACCAAGGCCACCTCTTCGGCCAAGACGATGTCCACCGCACTGCAGGCCATGAACACGGCCAGCAAGGCGATGGCGTCGGCGACCAAGGCGCTGACCGCGGCCGCCAGGTCGATGTCGGTGGCCAAGCCGGCCACCACCATCGCGCGGCCAAAGCCGGCGGCCAAGAAGCCGTCCGTCAAGAAGCCGTCCATCAAGAAGACCGCCAGCAAGTCCAGGACCGCGGCCAAGCGCCCGGCCAGGCCGGCTGCGGCCAAGTCGCGCAGCACCGCCAAGGCACGCCCGGCGAGCAAGCGCCCGGCGAGCAAGCGCCCGGCCGTCAAGCGCCCGGCCGTCAAGCGCCCGGCGGCCAAGGCCCGCCCGGCCACCCGGCCCGGTGCCACGGCCAAGGCAGGTACCTCGGCCAAGGCCAGCACCGTGCGCAAGCCGGTGGCGGCGAGCAAGTCGCGGATCGCGGCCAAGCCGCGCCCGGCCGCCAAGCGGCGCACCTCGGTGGCGTCCAAGGTGACCCGGCCCGTGTCGCCCGCCCTGCGGCCACTGTCGCTGGGCACCGGCAGCCCGGTCCGGTCGCCTGGCCAGCACGACTACGGCGTGCTGGCGGGCCTCATCCGGTAACCGCAGTCCAGCCTGCGACGGCCGGTCCCGTACGGGACCGGCCGTCGTGCACGTCAGGCGGGATCGATGTCCCCCGCTGCCCTCCGCGCCTGCGGTGAGGCAGGCTCGCGGACGGCCAGGGCCTGCCCCGGCGGCAGGGCCCGCGGGACCGGCCAGTCGCCGGGCGGCAGGGATGCCGCCAGCGGATCGGCGCCAGCGAGTGGCAGCGGGGCGGCCACGGGCCCGCCGCCCGCGCCGTCACGGGGTTCCGGCCCGTGGGCGGCCGCGGGCTCCGCACCCGCGTCACCGCTGGCCCACGTCCCCGGGTCCGGCCCGGGCGGCGGGGCGAACTCATCGGCCGGGCCGGTCCTGCTCACCGCCTCCTCGTACGCGTGCTGCACCTTGGCGACCTCGGACTCCGGGTCGTGGAACCAGTTGGTCGACCAGATCCGGTGGAACGTCCACCCGAGCCGCTCCAGATGCTCCTTGCGCAGCCGGTCCCGGTCCCGGGCGCTGCGTGAGTCGCGGTAAGACGCGCCGTCGGCCTCGATGGCCAGCACCATCCGGCCCGGCTCGTCCGGGTGCGCCGCGGCGAAGTCCACCCGGTAGCCGCCGACCCCGAACCGGGGCACGACCGAGATCCCCAGCTCGTCCAGCCGCTGCGCCACGTCCGCCTCGAACGGGCTCAGCCCGGTCTGCTGGGGCGCGGGACCGCCCGCCACTTCGCCGCCGGCGTCGGTGTATTCCAGGTACTCGCACAGCAGCCGCGCGCCCGCGCTGGTCACCCGGTCCGGGTCGACGTCGCGGCTGGAGAACGAGCTGACCAGGGTGAGCCGGTGCCGGGCCCGGGTGACGGCGACGTTGAGCCTGCGCTCGCCGCCGTTGCGCAGCAAGGGGCCCCAGTGGTAGCGCATCCGGCCGTCCGGGTGCTTGCCGTAGCCGATGGACAGGATGATCGAATCCCGCTCGTCGCCCTGCACGCGTTCCAGGTTCTTGACGAAGAACGGCTCGGGCCGGTCCTCCGCGAAAAACCCCTCCAGCTCCGGGTGGTCGGCCAGCGCCAGCCGGAGCATCTCGTCGATGCGGTCGGCGTGCCGGATGCCGAGCGCGATCACGCCCAGGGAGGCGTCCGGCAGCTGCCGGGCGTGGGCCAGCACCAGGCCGACCACCGCCTCGGCCTCGCTGGCCACCGCCGCGTCGCCGTCCGCCGCCGTGGGGTGCTGGCTGACCACCACGTGCCGCAGGCAGTCGTCGCGGATCACACCGGGGAAGGTGGTCAGCGCACCGTCGTAGATCCGCGCGTTGGAGAACGCCACCAGCCGCTCATCCCGGCTGCGGTAGTGCCAGGTGAGCGGCGAGGTGGGCAGCAGCGGCCGGAGGGTGTCGAGGATGGATTCGAACCCGGAGCCGAACGACACCAGGCTGTCGTCGTCCAGCGGCCCGTCCTCGTCCGCATCCGGGTCGGTCTCGCCGTCGCTGACCTGGCGGAAGAAGTTGGTCGGGGGCAGCTGCCGGTCGTCGCCGGCCACGATGACCTGGTGCGCCCGCATGATCGACGGCACCGCGTCGGCCGGGGTGACCTGGCTCGCCTCGTCAAAGATGACCACGTCGAACAGCCGGGAGGCGGGCAGCACCTGGCTCACCATCAGCGGCGACATGGCCCAGCAGGGCTTGGCCGCGAACAGCACGTCGCTGGCCTGGTCGAGCAGCCGGCGCAGCGGCATGTGCCGCCGCCGCAGCGCGGCCTGCTTGCGGACCACCCGGGCCTGCAGCGGGTGCTGCTCCTGCGCCACCCGCAGCCGGTCGGCCACCGCCCGCCGCACCCGGGCCCGGTTGGCCACCAGATGCTCGGTGTCATGCCGGCGGAAGTCATCGGCGATCTCGTCCAGCGCGTCACCCGGATAGGCGGCATAACGGCTGTCGCGCACCCGCACGTGCTCCAGGAACGACGAGTACCAGGCGTAGTCGAAGGCCTGGGCGGCCAGATCCGGGGTCGGATCCTGGCCCGCCAGCCAGTCGAGCAGCGGGCCCAGCCCGGCCTGCGCGAACCCGCCCTTCAGCTCGTACAGCCGGGGCAGCCGCCACGGCACGTCCAGGTCGTGGCTGAGCTCGGCCAGCAGGGGACCGGCGTCGCCGGGAACGGGGACGAACCCGCGCAAGCGGTTCAGCAGCTGATCGCAGTCGTGATAGACGTTCACCGCCTCGGCCAGGCCGTCCGGTACCCGCGGTGGGCTGCCGTCCACCCGCAACTGCTCCCAGCTGGCCAGCTGGCTGGCCGCCTCGGCCAGCGCCTGGTGCAGTTCGCCGTCGGCCGGCTGGCCGGATACCCACAGGGCGCCGGCCTGCCTGGCCAGTGACCGTCGTTCCCGCCAGCCCAGGGCCGGGCTGGTGGCCGTGGCGGGGAGATCGGCGGAGCCGGCCCCGCGCGGGGCGGTGGCGGCGGCGAGCCGTGCCGGGTCGCTGGTGAAGACCTGCGGGGACAGCCGCTGCCAGGTGGCCAGTACCCCCTGGAACAGGGCCAGCCGCGGGCCCCAGTCTTCGTAGCTGGCCAGCGGGCGCAGCCCGGCCTGGGCGTTGGCCCGCTCGATCCGCTCCCGCGCGGCCGGGTAGGTCTCGCCGGTCAGCCTGGCCAAGATGGCCAGGGCGTCCCGGGCGTGGGCGGCGGTGGTGATGTCCGCGCCGTACCACGGGGTGCTGAGCCGGGAGAAACCGAACCCGCCCAGGTGGGCGTACTCGCGCAGCTCGTCCCGCAGCCGTTCGGCGGTCTCGGCGGTGAGCCGTTCGGTATCGGGGAGCCGGACCGGGGTCCGGGCTTCCGGCGGCACGCCCAGCAGCGCCGACTGGGCCGCGTACGGGGTGATGCCCCACGGCTGATGGACCCGGTGCAGCGCGCTGACGTGCTCGGTCAGTCGCTGCTGGCGGTCCACCAGGCGGCGGAACAGGCCGTCCACCTTGGGCTCGGGGGTCTGCCCGGCGCGGTCGAGCGCGGCGCCGAGATCGGCGGCGATCCGCTGCCGGTCCCGGGTCCCGTCGTGGATGTCGAGCACCACCTCGCCCAGGTCGGTGTTCTTCAGCCGGGTCAGCACGGCGTCGATCGCGGCCCGTTTCTCGGCCACGAACAGCACCTTGCGGCCGCGCGCCACCAGGGTCGCGATCAGGTTGGCGATGGTCTGGCTCTTGCCGGTCCCCGGCGGCCCGTGGATCACCAGGCTGCGCCCGTGCACGACCGCGTTGATCGCGTTGCGCTGGGAGGAGTCCGCGTCCAGGATCGAGTAGTCGTCGGCGGGCGGGATCGCGTCCAGCCGCAGATCCGGCTCGTCGCTGGCGGCGATCACCGCCTGGGCGTGCGGGTCGCCGGCGATGGCCGCGACCACGTCGCTTTCGGCCAGCAGTTCGGTCGCGTTCTGCAGGTCGCGGACCATCGGCAGCTTGGCGTAGGTGAACGTGCCGATCACCCGGCGGCCCCGGATGTCAAAGCCCGGGATGTCGGCCGCCGCGGCCAGCGCCCGCAGTTGCCGGGCCAGCCGGTCGGGGTCGGTCGCCTGCCCGGCCAGGCCCTCGGTGTCGGCGCCGTACTGGGTGGCGAGCTTGTGCAGCAGCACCGGGTTGACCTCGGACGCCTCGTCCAGTACGAGGTCGAAGTCGTCGTGCCGGGCGCGGGTGGGGCTGATGGTCAGCGGCCGCAGCAGCACCGGTGCGGCGGGTTCCAGGAACAGCTCGTCCCAGCGGGCCATGCCGGTGGCCAGGTAGCTCGCGGCCAGCCCGCGCTCCTCGGTCAGTTCCCGCGCCTTGCGGTAGATCACCTGCATCCGCCGGATGGCGTCAGCGCGCACGTCCACGTCATGGAACAGCCGGGTGAGGCGGACCGACCCGGTCCGCAGCCAGCGGTCGACCACATCCGGGTCGGCGGCGGCCAGATCCAGGGTGCCGGACCGGCGGTCCTTGTAGTACAGCAGCGTGTTCCGCCCGCCGAGATCGGTGAGGGCCGCCACCCATTGCTCCTGGGCGGCGGCGACCAGCTCAGCCCGGCGGGTGTCGGGCTGCTCGGCTTCGCCGGCGTCGTCCTGGCCGTCGTCGCCGCTGCCACCTGGCCCGGCTTCGGTGATGCCCGCCCGCTCGGTCATCTGGTGCCTCCACGCACTGCTGGTCCCCGCCCTGTCGACGACTCCGCCTCTGCCCGAGTTCCCATCCTTCATGCACAAAGGCGGGCCAGAGTAGCCCGCCAGGCTGGTGTTCGCAGAGAGCCGAAGCCGGGACCACGCGCGGGCGCGGCGGGATGGCTCGGGCCAGGGTTACGGGAAGCCGGGGTTGGCCAGCGCGTCGGGGTCGGGGTCGGCGTACTCCTGCGCCTCCGCCTCGTCCTGCAGGGCCCTGGTCACCAGCACATGCTCGACCAGGGTGATCAGGACCTGCTTGACCGACTCACGCTGGCGGGCGTCGCACAGCAGGGCCGGCACCCGCGGGTCGAGGTCGAGCGCGATCCGCACGTCCTCCGGGTCGTACTGCGGCGCCCCGTCGAAGCAGTTGATGGCGACGATGAACGGGAGCTGGCGCTTTTCGAAGTAGTCGACCGACGGGAAGCAGTCACCAAGCCGCCGGGTATCGGCCAGCACCACCGCGCCCAGCGCGCCGTAGGACAGTTCGTCCCACATGAACCAGAAGCGCGCCTGGCCGGGGGTCCCGAACAGGTACAGCACCAGGCTCGGGCTCATGGTCAGGCGGCCGAAGTCCATCGCGACGGTGGTGGTGCGCTTGCGCTCCAGGCCGCTGAGGTCATCGTGGCCGGCGCCGACGCTGCTGAGTGTCTCCTCGGTGTGCAGCGGCCGGACCTCGCTGATGGCCCCGACCATGGTGGTCTTGCCGGCTCCGAAGCCGCCCGCGATGAGGATCTTGAACGCGGCGAACGGGAGGCCCTCGACCGGGCCG
The DNA here is from genome assembly GCA_036522155.1 of Streptosporangiaceae bacterium. Classification (GTDB taxonomy): domain Bacteria; phylum Actinomycetota; class Actinomycetes; order Streptosporangiales; family Streptosporangiaceae; genus UBA9676. Next base: position 19,922 of record DATDGI010000072.1, on the reverse strand, counting down.
TCAGAGGGATCGGAGCCCATGCAGCACCTCCTTCAGCAGGTCGGCGCTCGGGTGGTCGCCTGCTTGCCGCTGGGTCATCACCCTGATCCGGCCCTGCAGGATGAGGTCGGCCAGCAGCACCCTAACCACCCCGACCGGCAGCGCGATGGCCGAGGCCACGTCCGCCACCGTGGCCGGCAACCGGCACAGCCCGAGTATCCTGCGGTGCTCCGGGCTGAGGCCAAGGTCGTCCGCACCGTCGCCCCGCCCGGCCGCGACCACCACCGCGATCAGGTCCAGCACCCCGCCGCTGATGGGCTGGGTGCGGCCGCCGGTCAGCGCGTAGGGGCGGACCACTGGGCCTGCGTTCCGGTCGACCCATTTGTCGCCTGCGGGCATGGTGGCTCACTCTGCTGGATACTGGGCGGCGGGGAATCGCGGATGGGCGGCCAGGTGGGGCCCGGCCCGCTTCACCAGCATGGCCATCTCGTACGCCATCAGGCCGGCGTCGGCGCTCGCGGAGCACAGCACGGCCAGGCAGCTGCCGTGACCGGCCGCGGTGACGAACAGGAACGCCTGCTCCAGTTCGATGATGGTCTGCCGGACCTCGCCGACCCCGAAGTGCTCACCCGCGCCCCGGGCCAGGCTCTGCACCCCGGCCGCCAGTGCGGACAGATGCTCGGCGTCCTCGCGGCTCAGATCCCGGGAGGCGGCGACGGCCAGTCCGTCCCGGGACAGGATGACAGCCTGCCGGAAGTGCTCGATCCGGTCACCGAGGTCGTCAAGTAGCCAGCTCAGCTGCTGTCCCGGCGCGGCCGCAGCCTGTTCTTCCATCATCCCTCCCCGTTCTGCGGCGCTTCGCCGCCGTGCCGCCCGTCCCGCTCCTCAGCGGCTGCCGTGTCTGCGCCGTCGGTGGTCTGGGCCGCCGCCGGGTCCGTCTCGCGGCCACGCTGCCAGCCACTTTGCAGGGAGGCCACGAGGTCACGCGCCGCCTCGGGACTGCGGTCGTCGGCTGGAGCCGCGCCGTCGTCTTGCGCCGCACGGGCCGCCGCCGTCGAGGTGTCCCGCAGATGCGGGTTGAGGCTGGCCTGCCGGACGCGGCGGGGCAGGCCCCGGTAGGTGCCGGCCGCTGGCCGCGGCTCCGGAACCAGGGACCCCGGGGCGCCGGGCGCCGCGCCGTCGTCGGCGCCGCCCGGGGCCGCTGGCCCGCCGCCGGTCCCGGCCGGCCGGGGTGCTGGCCGGAAGGAGTCCGGGGCGAAGACGGAGGAGTCCGTCGCGGGCGGACCGGTGCCGGCCGATCGGCTGCTGAGCGAGCCGATGCCGGGTGAGCCAGCACTGGGACCGGGCGGGCCCAGCGAGAAGCCGGTGGCGCCGAACGGGTCCGTCCCCGATCCGGGGCCGGCGGCGGCCGCGCCGCCGGCCAGATCGGCGGGGCTCGCGGTGAGGTCAGCCGGGCCTTGGGTGAGGTCGGCGCCGGGGGTGAAGTCGGGGCTGGGCGCGAACTCGGGGGCCGAGGGGGTGAACCCGGCCGTGGCCGGGGCCAGGTCCGCCGGGCTGGCACCGATGCCGCGCTGGCTGCTGCTGCCGGCCGGCAGGGGCGGTACCGGGCGGCGGCCGGGCAGGGCCAGTGCGTCGGCGGTCGGCAGATCCAGGTCGGCGCCCCGGCCAAGGGCCCGGAGGTCCGGCTGGGTGGCGGCGTCGGTCACGTTCAGCGGCACCACGATGCTGTTGGGCATCAGCACGACGGCGGTGGTTCCGCCGTAGGGGGAGGGGCGCAGCGCGACCCGGACGCCGTGCCGGGCCGCCAGCTTGCCCACCACGAACAGGCCAAGCTGGTCGGCGTTGGCCAGGTCGAAGTCCGGTGGGTGGGCCAGTTGCGTGTTGATCGCCGCCAGCTGCCCGGCCTCGATGCCCAGGCCCCGGTCGTCCACCTCGATGGCGAAGCCGTTGGCCACCCGCTCGGCCCGGACCTCGACCCGGGTGCCGGACGGGGAGGACAGCGTCGCGTTCTCGATCAGCTCGGCCAGCAGGTGGATCATGTCTGCCACCGCCTGCCCGGCTACCGCGTCCTCGGCCCGGGTCAGCACCGTGACCCGCTTGTAGTCCTCCACCTCGGCGACCGCGCCGCGGATCACATCGATGACCGGCACCGGCTCGCTCCACGACCGCCCGGGGGCGGCGCCGGACAAGATGATCAGGCCTTCGGCGTGCCGCCGCATCCGGGTGGTCAGGTGGTCCAGCGGGAACAGGTCGGCCAGGGTGGCCGGGTCGGAGGCCTTCTGCTCAAGCGCGTCGATGAGGCGCAACTGCCGCTGCAGCAGCGACTGGTTCCGCCGGGCCAGGCTGACGAAGACCTGCCCGATGCCGTTGCGCAGGCTGGCCTCGCCGGCGGCGGCCGCCGCCGCCGTGCTTTGCAGGCTGGCGATGGCCGCTTCCGCATGAGCGACCTCGGCCGTCACCGCTTGCGACGGCGGACGCGCTTCGGAGCCCGTCACCTGCTCGCCGCGGCGGAGCTTTTCCACCAGCTGAGGCATCTCTTCATCGGCGAGATGCTGGACGGTTACCTCCAGGCCGCCAATATCGTGAGCAATCCGCCGGGCGAACAATCCCATCAGCGCGACCGAGATGAGGATGATGACCAGGGCTGCGCCGACCACCAAAAAGATGTCGGCCACGTCTTGGTGATCCCGTCCCGGCGCATCTGGATCAGCTAGCGCCCCGCCGAACACGCCGGCCAGCAGCAATCCCCAGACCACGAGCATGGAAATCACCGGCACCAGCACCATGGTGATGAAGGTGGCCCGGATCGTCCTGCGCCCGGCAGGCGATCGTTCCGGACTAGGTGCGCTGAATGCGCTCATGATCACTCCTGGATCGATCGCGGGCGGAGCCCGGCGCTCTCAGCCCGCCCGATCACTGCCGCCGATGCACCATCCTGGGCCATTGCGCGCCAATTGTCATCGTGCTTCCCAGATTCACCGTATTGTTGGGCCGCCCACGAATAGCGCCGCGGTGGAGGTTCGGGTGCGCGGGATAAAAAGGCACGGGTGAGACAGCCGTGGACAGCGAGTCGCTAGCTACGGTGCCACCCGGTCAACCAGACCTGCGCGGGCCGGCGCCGGTCCGGTCGGGTGCGGTTCCGCCGCTGGCCGACTGCTTCAGCAACCGCCCCGAGTCGGCGGGCGGCCTGGCCCAAGCGCTCACCCTGGGCCAGGCCGTGGCCCTCACCGCCGCCGAGTCGCGATCTCGCCACCAGCCCGACTGGCCGGGCGGGACCGGCAAGACCCAGCTGGCCGCCTACCTCGCCGGATCGCTCTGGCACGCCGGCCAGGCCGAGGTCCTGGTCTGGGTGACCGCCACCAGCCGCGCTTCCATCATGGCCAGTTACGCACAGGCCTCCGGGCCGTCGGCCGGGCCGGCGCCCGGCGGCGACGCAGAGACCGCCGCTACCCGCTTCACCGGCTGGCTGGCGAGTACCGGACGGCCCTGGCTGGTGGTGCTGGACGACCTGGCCGACCCGGCCGATCTGGACGGCCTGTGGCCGGCCGGGCCGGCCGGCCGGGTGCTGATCACCACCCGGGATCCGGACGCGCTCAGCCAGCTGCCCAATCCGCTGGTCTTCCCGGTCGGGGTGTTCAGCCCGCACGAAGCGCTGACCTATCTCATGGGCCGCCTGAGCACCGATCCCGACCAGCGGGTCGGCGCCGTCGACCTGCTGTCCGACCTGGGCCGCGAGCCGCTGGCCCTGGCGCAGGCCAGCGCCACGATCGCCAGCTCCGGGCTGAGCTGCCGCGACTACCGGGACCTGTTCGCCCGGCGGCGCGAGCAGATAGCCGACGCCGTTGGCGGCGAGCCCTCGGCCAAGGCCGTCACCTGGACGCTCTCGATCGAGCAGGCCGACCAGCTGTCAGCCGGCCGCCTGGCCCAGGCCTGCCTGGCGCTGGCCTCGCTGCTCGACTGTCACGGGATTCCGGGCGAGGTGTTCACCACCCAGGCGGTGTGTGAGTTCGTCGCCGCCTTCGGCGCCGGCGGCATACCGGATCCGAAACGCACCCGCGGTGCGCTGCTCAGCCTGGAGCGAACCGGCCTGCTCACGATCGACCAGGCCAGCACGGCCCGGACCGTCCGGATCCACCCGGTCGTGCAGGCGGCGGTCAGGGCGGCCACCCCGGAGCAGATGCGGGACCAGGCGGCGGCCGCGGCCGCCCGGGCGCTGCTGCAGGCCTGGCCGGCCGATGGCGCGCGGGCCGGGCTGGCTGACGCGCTGCGCTGCTGTGCGTCCAGCCTGCAGGAGGCCGCGGCCGGGGCGCTGTGGGCCGCCGGCGGCCACGCGCTGCTCTTCCAGGCCGGGCGCAGCCTGGACAGTGCCGGGCTGACCGGGCCCGCCGTCGGCCACTGGCAGGCGCTGGCCGTGGCCAGCGAGCGGATGCTCGGCCCCGGCCATCAGGACACCCTGACCGCCGCCGACCGGCTGGCCAGCGCGCTGCTGGCCGCCGGGCGCGGTACCGAGGCGGTCCTTCTGTACCAGCGGACCGCGGATGCCCGGACGCGGGTGCTCGGCCCCGACCATCCCACCACCCTGGCCGCCCAGACGGATCTGGGCAACGCGCTGCTGGCCGCCGGGCAGCCGGCCCGGGCGATCACCGTGCTGGAGGGGGTGCTGGCCGCCGGGGACCGGGGCAGCGTGCCCGATGGCACCGACCCGCTGGCGGTCCAGGACCTGCTGGTGGCCGCCTACCAGCAGGCGGGACGGCCGCATGATGCGATCAGGCAGGCCCGGCGCACGCTGGCCGACCGTGAGCGCCGGGACGGGGCCGATCACCCCGGCACCATGGCCACCCGGGCCAGCCTGGCCAGCGGCTACCTGGCGGCGGGCCGGATGAAGGACGCCGTTGCCACCAGCCAGCGGACCCTGGCCGACCGTGACCGCGTGCTCGGCCCCGATCACCCGGACACCATCGCCTCGGTCAGTGCGCTGGCGACCGCCTACCACACGGCCCGGCGGCTGAAGGATGCGCTGCCGCTGTTCGAGCGGGCCCTGACCAGCCGCGAGCAAGTCCATGGGCCCGATCACCCGGAAACCCTGGGGGCGATGGGCAACCTCGCCTCCGCCTACCATTCGGCCGGCCGGATGGCCAGCGCGCTTCCCCTGTACGAGCGCAACCGGACGGATTGCCAGCGGGTGCTCGGCGCCCACCACCCGGACACCCTGGCCGCCCGGGCGAACCTCGCCCACGCCTACTACGCCGTGGGCCGGGTCCCGGAGGCGAGGGCGCTGCTGCGGGACACGCTGGCCGACTGCGAACGGGTACTGCCCGCCGGCGACTCGCTGACCGCCGCGGTACGGGAGAGCCTGGACGCCGTCGCCCGCGGCTGACGGTAGCGGCGCGTGGCAGCGCACGCCAGCAACGCTGGCACTGGCCCCCGCCCGCATCGGCCCGCCGCTTGCCGGTTTGCCGGGAATCTGGGCTTAGCCACTGCTTCTGCCTGTAGGGTGACCCGCATCACGCAACGGCCTGACCCCGCCCGCGTGCCACGCGTGTACAGAGCCAGCAGGCTCAGGCTTGGTCGCCGATCGCCAAAGGAGCGAGGTCATGCCCCACAACGAAGGTTCCCGTACGCCGCAGGACTCCACGAGCACGCCCGCGAACACGCCTGCGGCGGCCCGCGGCGACGGTGCGTCACCCACGTCGAAGCGTGCCTGGTTCCCGCCCCAGGCTGATGATTTTGAGATCACGCCGGAAGCGGCCATGTACGCAGGGCGCCGCTAGCGTGCGGTCCCTCGCCATGGGGGGCGGGTCGCCGGTGCGCGACCCGCTCCCGCGGGCGGAGTTCGTCGCGGCGCTCAGGGCGCAGGGTACGCACTACTGGGATAAGCACCCATTTCACGTCCGCCTGCACGAAGGTGGCTGCAGCCCGGGCGAGGTGCGTGCCTGGGTGGCGAACCGCTGGTACTACCAGCGGAATCTGTCACAGAAGAACGCCGCGATCATCGCGAACTGCCCGCTGCCTGAGGTGCGGTGCCGGTGGGTCGAGCGCATCACCTTCCAGGACGGCACGCCCGATGGGGCGGGCGGGCTGGAGGACTGGCTGGTGCTGGCCGAGGCGGTGGGGCTGACCCGGCAGGAGGTGCAGGAGGAGTGGCATGTGCTGCCGGGCGTGCGGTTCGCCGTCGATGCTTACGTGAACTTCTGCCGGACCCGGCCCTGGACCGAGGGAGCAGGCGCGGCCCTGACCGAGTTGTTCTCCCCGGACCTGATGGCTGACCGGCTGGCCGTGTTCCGGCGGCATTACCCGTGGATCGATCCGGCAGGCTACGGGTACTTTGAGGCCCGCATCCCCTTTGTGCGCAAGGATTCGGAGTACACACTCGGCCTGGTGGTCGAGCATTGCCTGACGCGCGAGCAGCAGGATGCCGCGCTCGCGGCACTGGCGTTCAAATGCGACGTGCTGTGGTCCATGCTGGACGCGATCGATTACTCCGGACGCGGCTGAATGGCCGACCAGGCGCCAGGCCCGGCGGCGGGAGTTACCGCCGGGTCCCGCCCCGCGTTCCGCAGCGGGGTCCGGCTCGCCTACGACGAGGCACGCGAGCAGGACGCGCTGCTGTATCCCGAAGGCGTTCTGCTGCTGAACGAGACCGCCGGTGCGGTCCTGCGCCACTGTGACGGCAGCCGGACCGTCGAAGGGATCACCGCGGAACTCACCAGGGAATACTCGGACGCGTCGATGCCGGACGTGGTGGCGCTGCTGGACGGCCTGGTGGCCAAGCGCCTGATCGCCACCAGCGCACCCGGCGGTGGCCTGGCGCGGGGCCCGGCCGCGCCGCGAGTCGCACCCGCGGAACGGCGGTCCAGGCCGGCCCCGGTGCCGCTGGGCCTGGTTGCGGAGCTGACGTACCGGTGCCCGCTGCACTGCCCGTACTGCTCGAACCCCGTGGGCCTGGCCGCCTATCGCGACGAGCTGACGACCGAGCAGTGGTGCCGGGTGCTGGATGAGGCCCGGGAGCTGGGCATGCTTCAGGTGCACCTGTCCGGCGGGGAGCCGCTGGCGCGCCGTGACCTGGCGCAGCTGGTCGCGCACGCCCACCGGCTCGGCATGTACACCAGCCTGGTCACCAGCGGTGTCCCGCTGACCGAGACCCGGTTCGCCGCGCTGGCCGAGGCGGGCCTGGACCACGTGCAGCTGTCGGTCCAGGACGACGCCGCCGCCAGCGCCGATGCGATCGCCGGCATCCGGGCGCATGAGCGCAAGCTCGCCGCCGCCGCGATGGTCACCGGGCACCGGCTGCCGCTGACCCTCAACGTGGTGCTGCACCGCGAGAACATCGGCCACGTGGCCGGGCTCACCGAGCTGGCCGAGCAGATGGGGGCCGACCGGCTGGAGCTGGCCAACACCCAGTACTACGGCTGGGCCCAGCGCAACTGGACCGCGCTGCTGCCCACCCGGGGCCAGGTCGAGGAGGCCGAGCGCGACGTCCAGCTCGCCCGGGCCCGGCTCGGCTCCCGCATGGAGATCGTGTACGTTCTCGCCGACTACTACGAGGACCGCCCCAAACCGTGCATGTATGGCTGGGGGGTCCGCCAGATCATCCTCGCGCCGAACGGCGATGCGCTGCCCTGCCCCGCGGCCGGGCAGCTCCCCGGCCTCGGCGTGGTCAACGTGCGCGACGAGCCGCTCAGCACCATCTGGTATTCCTCGCCTGCTTTCAACCGGTTCCGGGGGACCGGCTGGATGCCCGAGCCGTGCCGCAGCTGCCCGCGGAAGGAGGTCGATTTCGGTGGCTGCCGCTGCCAGGCGTACCAGCTCACCGGCGACCCGGCCGCTACCGACCCCGTCTGCGAGCTGTCCCCTCGCCACGACCTCATCGCCGGGCTGCTCAGCAGCGCCCCGGCCCGGCCGTGGGAACCGCGGAAGATGGCTGCGGGCACCACAACCAGCGCCGGATGAGGGCGCGGCTGCTGGGGACCGCCGCTGGCGGCGGGCTGCCGCAGTGGAACTGCGCCTGCGCCATGTGCGCGCGGGCCCGCCGGGATGGCACCGGCCGTACCCAGGACTGCCTGGCGGTCACCGGGGCCGGCCGGCGGTGGTACCTGGTGAACGCCTCCCCCGACATCCGCGCCCAGATCCTCGCCGCGCCGGAACTGGCGGCTGGGCCGGGGCAGCGGGAGACACCGCTGAGCGGCCTGCTCCTCACCGACGGCGAACTCGACCACACCATCGGGCTCCTGATGCTGCGTGAGGGCTCACCGCTGGATGTGTACGGCCCTGGGCCGGTGCTGGACGCACTGCAGGACAGCTTCCCGGTCCGCCCGGTCCTCGGCCCCTACGGCTCGCTCGCCTGGCACGCGCTCCCCCCGGAGGCGACGATCTCCCTCGACGAGCAGCTGTCGGCGACAGCGATCCCGCTGAGCGTGAAGCGGCCCCGCTATGCCAGGCCGGCATCCGCGCACGTGCCGCCGGAGGACCCCCCGCCACCGCAACCGGCCTCCCCGGCAGCTGATGGAGCACACACACCGGACCCGTGGGTGGTGGCCTACCGGTTCGAGGACCGCCTCACCGGCGGATCACTGGTGTACGCGCCGTGCCTGGCCAGCTGGACCGGGCAACTGGACACCGCGCTCACCGGTGCGGGCTGTGTGATCCTGGACGGCACGTTCTTCCACGACGACGAAATGCTGCGCGCGACCGGCCAGGACCGCCCCGCCAGCACGATGGGGCACCTGCCGATCGCCGACACCTACCAGCGCCTGAGCGCCCACCCTGCGGCGCGCAAGCTGTACACCCACCTCAACAACACCAATCCAGCCCAGGCCGAGGGCTCACCAGAGCGCGCGGCACTGGCAGCGGCCGGCATCGAAGTGGCACAGGACGGCATGACACTGGAGCTATAGGTGGACACCGCACAAGCACCGGCGAGCGCCGCCCAGCTGGCTGGAGGCCCGCGACAGACGGTCATCCATACCGAGGACCTGACCAAGGTCTACCCGGGGACTGACTTCGCCGCGGTCGACCAGCTCAGCCTCGGCGTCGAGGCCGGCGAGATCTTCGGGCTGCTGGGGCCCAACGGCGCGGGAAAGACGACCACGGCAGGCATGCTCACAACGCGTGTGGTGCCGACCTCCGGGCGGGCGTTCCTGGCTGGCGTCGATATCGTTGCCCATCCGGCGCGGGCCAGGCAGCTGTGCGGAATCGTTTCCCAGCACAACACCCTCGACCGCCAGCTCAGCGTCTGGGAGAACCTGTACTTCCACGGCCGGCTGTTCGGCCTGGGGTCCAGGCAGTCGCGGCGGACCGCCGGCGAGCTGCTCGAGAGGTTCCAGCTGTCCAAGTGGGCCAGGGCGCCGGTGGACGCGCTGTCCGGCGGGATGGCACAACGGCTGATGATCGCGCGCGCCGTCGCCCACCGCCCGGCGGTGCTGTTCCTTGACGAGCCAACGGCAGGTCTGGATCCGCAGAGCCGGCTCACCCTGTGGGACCTGCTCGGCGAGCTGCATGACGAAGGCCAGACCATCATGCTCACGACCCATTACATGGAAGAGGCCGACCGGCTGTGCGGGCGGGTCGCCATCATGGACCACGGCAAGATCCTCGCGCTCGGTACCCCGGCCGCGCTCAAGCAGGGCACCGGCGCCGACACGGTGGTCACGGTGAAGACAACCGGAGACGCCGGACGGCTCGCCGGGGTGCTCGCCAGCGCCATCGGCAACGTCGCCCGCACACGCCAGGTGGATGGAGGACTCCAGCTGCACGTGCGCGGCAACGACCGGCTCGTCCCGCGGATCGCCGCAGCAGCGGAACGCGGCGGGTTCGATCTGGTTGACCTGTCGGTCTCCGAGCCCAGCCTGGAGACGGTGTTCATCAACCTCACCGGGAAGGAGCTGCGGGATTGACCGCTACGTCGCCGGCCTCGCAGGCCCTAGCACCGCGGATCGTGGCCGCACCCACCCGATCGGTGGCCGCTGCGAGCTGGACCGTGCTGGGCGCACTCATGCTCCGTGACCTCGTGGTGCTGCGCAAGCACTTGTGGCAGGTCACGGCGCGCACGGTTATCCAGCCATTCCTGCTCTGTTTCGTCTTCCTGTACGTCTTCCCGAAGATCGGGCAAGGCGTCGGCGGGCACACCCCGCAGAGCGAGTCCGCCTTCGCGACCGTTCTCGTGCCCGGGGTGATCGGGATCTCGATTCTGTTCCAGGGCGTGCAGTCGATCGCGCTGGCCATGGCTCACGAGTTCGGCTCCACCCGCGAAATCGAGGACCGGGTTCAGGCACCCTGCCCGATCTGGCTGGTGGCGGTGGCCAAGGTGCTCTCGGGTGCGGCCCAGGCACTGCTGGCCGCGATCGTCGTGCTGCCCATGGCCTCGGTCATCCACGCGCCCGGCGTGCACGCCCACCTGACGCCGCATTGGTGGATCATCGTGACGTTCCTGCCGCTCGCCTGCGTCGCGATGGCCTTCCTTGGGCTTGTCCTGGGTACCGTCTTCGAGCCTCGCAATATCGGGCTGATGTTCGGCTTCATCATCTTGCCGACAACCATCCTCGGCGGCACCTACTACACCTGGACGAGGCTCGCGCCAGTCACCGTCGGCCACTGGCACTGGCTCCAGACCATCGTGCTGATGAACCCCCTCACCTACGTGAACGAGGGAATGCGGGCCGCCTTCACCACCACCACCCACCTGCCGCTGTACGTCGTCTATCCCGAGATGTTCCAGTATGGCCTGGCGTTCCTGGCCATCGGGCTGTACAGCTTCCGGCGCCGCGTCCTCTCCTGACCGTGTGCGTTAGCCGGCCGCGATCCCGGCGCGGGATTCGGCCATCGACATGGCCCGGTCCAGGATGCCCACCGCCCGGTCGATCAGTTCCTTCTCCATGACCAGCGACGGGATGAGCTGGAACCGGTTGTAGTAGTAGCCGCCCTTTTCGAACAGCAGGCCCTCGCGGACGCAGAACTCCAGCATCCAGGCGGCCTCGTCGGCGGCCGGTTCCTTGGTGGCCCGGTCCCGGACGAACTCCAGGCCGACGAACAGCCCGCGGGCGTCGATCCAGCCCAGGATCGGGTGCCGTTCCTGCAGCGCGTGCAGCTGGTCGGCGAAGTAGTCGCCCAGCTCGGCCGCCCGCTTGACGAGCTGCTCGGATTCGTAGACGTCGAGGGTGGCGTTGGCGGCCGCGGCGGCCAGCGCGGTGGCGGTGAAGGTGCCGACGTGGGCGCCCGGTCCCCAGGAGGCGGCGATCTCGTCGTCGGCGATGACGGCCGAGATCGGCAGCCCGCTGGCCAGGCCCTTGGACACCAGGATCAGGTCCGGGACCACCTGGTCGTGGTCGCAGGCCCAGAACTTGCCGGTCCGGCCCATGCCGGCCTGGATCTCGTCGTCGATCAGCAGGAAGCCGAACTCGTCGCACAGCTCACGGATGCCGCGCAGGTAGCCCGGGCCGGGAATGATGTAGCCCGCGCTGGCCTGCATCGGTTCCAGCAGGATGGCCGCGACGTTGGAGATGCCGGCCCGGTGCTCGGTGAACGGCGACTCCTTGCCGAGCAGCATCCGCCGGGTGAATTCCAGGCAGGCCTCGGCGCAGTTCTCCGGCGCGGCCCCGACCGGGCACCGGTAGGGGTAGGAGAACGGGATCTTGGCGTGGCCGGAGTCCTGCGGCAGGACCGGGTAGTAGAACGCCCACATGCCGCCCTTGGCCGTGGCCGGCATGGTGGCACCGGTGGTGCCGTGGTACCCGCCGTAGGCGGACAGGATGATCGGGGCGCCGGTGTACCAGCGGGCCAGCCGGATCGCCAGTTCGGCCGCGTCGGCGCCGGTGGTGCCGAACACGACCCGGCGCGGGCGGTCACCTGGCGCCAGGGCCGCCAGCCGGCCGGCCAGCCGCTCCCGCTGCTCACCGGGCAGATCGAAATAGTGCAGCAGCTTGCCCGCCTGCTCGGCGACGGCGGCCGTCACCACCGGGTGGCAGTGCCCGGTGTTGGACACCGAGAACCCGGCCAGCATGTCGACGTACTCCTTGCCGTCGGCGTCCCAGACCAGCGCGCCCTGGCCGCGCACGATCGCGGGCGGGCAGTCGAACAGGGCGAAGCCGACCTGCCCGGTCGATTCGTGCCGCACCTGATCCCGCAGGATCTCCTTGCTCTTCGGCCCGTAGCCGGACCGCTCCACCCGGTCAAGCAGCTGCTCCGGGCTGGTGTGCAGCCGCTCCCGCTGGCCGATGAGCCGGTGGGCGAACGCCCGCTGGTCGCTGTCCACTGGTCCCCTCCTAGCCTGATGGCAACTGGTAGCTGGTGACCCCGGTGCGCCCGTCGATGTCCACCAGCGCGCCGCGCAGCACCCCGTCGCCATATTCGCTGCCCGGGTTGATGGACAGCGTCCGGCCGAGCCGGACCGCGCCGCGGGACTCGTGGATGTGGCCGTGCAGGCCGAGCATGGGCTGGTAGCGCTCCAGCACCCGGCGGACGGCCTCGGAGCCGACCGATTCCATCACCACCGCGCCGCCCCTGACCTTCGGCTTGAGCCGGTCGTCCAGCGCCGGGGCCTTGTCGATGGCGGTGCGGGCCGGCGGCACGTGCAGGTTGAACACGGCGCGCTCGGGGTGCGGTACCTCGGCGGCGGTCTTCTCGATCCGCCGTTCCAGATCGTCGTCGTCCATCTCCCTCGGCGTGTGCCAGGGCGTCCGGTTGGACCAGCCGCAGGAAATCATGGTCACGCCCTCGCCGAGATCGATCAGCCGGTCCTCGGTCTCGATCACCGCCGGGGACTGCCGCAGCATGTGCTTGAGCTCGTGCGGGTCGTCGTTGCCGCACATGATGTACAGCTGGGTACCGGTGCCGGCCAGCCGCTCCGCGGCCAGATCCAGCCACCGGTCCAGCGTCTGCCGCATCAGCGAGAGGAATATCCCGTGCACCGCGCTGGGCTGGTCCCAGGTCGCCTCCAGCTCCTCCTCGGTGGTGCGGTAGGGGTAGAACCCCATGTCCCGGATCTTCGCCTCGGCCTGGTCCAGCTCGGCCAGGCCGAGCACCTTGTCGCCGGACAGCTGGCGGACCAGGTAACCGCCGCCGGGCAGGCAGACCACCGGGACGACGGCCTTGCCGGAGACGTCGCCGCCCATGATCAGGGTGTCGGCACTGTAGAACTTGGCCGCGTTCAGGAACTTGCGCCAGCACACCTCAGAGCCGTGGATGTCGGTCGCGAAATAGATCCGCATGGTCACCGGGTGACCTCCTCCGGAACCTGGTACCACCGCTTGCGGCGGCCGACCTTGGCGCGCAGCTGCCAGCCCACCGTTTTCGGCGCGGTCGCCAGCGCCTGCGTGATCTCGCTGATCCGGCCGCCGATCCGGTCCCGGTCGGCGGCCTCCGGGACCATCTCGCCGAGCCGGCCCGCGCAGGCGGCCAGGTTGTCGGTGACCGTCGTGTACAAACCCCAGTCAGCCGCGCAGGTGGCGGCCACGCGCGAGACGTTGAGCAGATGGGGGCCGTCGTTGCTGGCCGGCCGGTGGTCCCACAGCAGCATCGCGCTATCGGACAGGTCCTTGGCGTTCACCTCGGCGACCTGCAGCTTGGTGAGCAGCAGCTCGGCCGCGGCCAGGGTTTCCGGCTCCGCCTCGAGCTTGGCGCCGAGGTCGAGGGTGTGTGACATCTCGAAGACGTCCAGGAACACGTCGACCTGCCAGCCGTCGGGGGCGTAGTACAGCAGCCGCCGGGCGCCGTGGGTGGCATTGAACAGCCGCTCCGGCTCGAAGCCGGTGTCCTCCAGCATCGCCCGCAGCGCGCGGGACTGTTTCTTGTGCGCCACCAGGTCGACGTCCGGGTAGCCGCGGCCCAGTTGGTCCCGGGCCGCGGCCGAACCGCGGATCCAGATCGCTACCCCGCCGAGCAGGCGGACCGGGATGGAGCGGGCCGCGGCGCTGGCCACGATCGCCCGGCCCGCCGCCACCATCGGTGGCTCGCGGCCCGCTCCATCCGGACCTCCCGTCGTTTCCGGCAGGCGTTCTGTCATTCGGGCGGGATCTCGGCGAACGTCTGGGTGAGCTCCATGCCCTGGCTCCGCCGGTACAGCCGGACCCCGATGTAGTAGACGATCGCGACGAGCGGTGCCCCGAACGCTTCCAGCATGGGCTTGAACCCGAGGGTGCCACCGAAGCCGGTGTGGAACGCGACGTAGATGACAAACCCCCAGGAGAGGGCCGAGATCGCGGCCACCCAGGTGATCACCGGCAGGCCGAGGAACTTGGCCCGGGCCCAGCCGGGGCCCTGCGCGTGCATCTGCGGCCGCCGCCACGGTGTGATCACCGCGGCGATGGACACGATGATGAACGCCAGCGCCATCACCGCGATCACGTTCAGCAGGAAGGCGCCCAGGCCCTGGTAGATGTTCAGGTAGTTGAGCAGTTCCACGATGACGCCGATGGTAATGGTGGCGACCACCGGAGTGTGGAAGCGGTCGGACACGGTGGTCAGCTTCTCCGGCGCCAGCCGGTCGAACGACCAGGCGAACATGTTCCTGGTGCCGAGCATGAAGCCGGTCGGGGTCCACCACAGGATGGCCAGCACGAAGCACAGCGCGATGAACACCAGCAGCCAGTGCGGGCCGGGCAGGAAGTTCACCAGTCCGGGCAGGTATGGCTTGAAGGCCAGGTTCCAGTGCGCGGCTCCGCCGCCGAGTCCCATGAACACCACGGCCCCGAAGAACTGGAAGCCGAAGTACTTGTAGATCAGCGCCACCCCGAGGACGTAGCCGACCGCCGAGATCAGCAGCGCGCCGATGATCGAGGTGCTGGCGGTGCGGCGGACGTTGCGGATCTCACCGGCGAAGTACCCGGTCCACTGGAAGCCGGTGTAGACCTGGAACGAGTAGATCATCCCGAATATGGTGGCGCCGATGGCGATGCCACCCGCCGCGCTGAAGCCGAGATGGCCGGCCTTGCCGATGATGCCCAGGTAGGTGGCGCCGGACCTGGCGTTCCAGGTGCTGACGAAGTGCCCGTGGCTGCCGACGGCCATGGCCACCAGCCAGGCGATCATGCCGGCCCACACCACCACGAAGGTGACCAGCATGTAGCGGGCCACCACCCGCACCCCGAAGATCATCAAGATGGTGAACAGCACCGTGAGCACGGTCGCGATCATCATGATCTCAAGGTTGTCGGGTGCGGCCAGCCAGCCCGCGTGCCAGCCGCCCACGTAGGCCGCGGCCGGCCCCATGACCTGCAGCATGTAGGTGAAGTTGAAGGCAATCCAGGTCAGGAACACGAACGTGAGCGAGAAGTTCGCGAAGAACCCGAAGAACGGGCTGACCGTCCGGGACACCCAGACGTAGTCGCCCCCCGACCTCGGCATGATCACGGTGAAGTACAGGTAGACCAGGCCGCAGGTGGCCACCAGCGGGGTAGCCAGCAGGAATGACAGCAGCATGTTGGCATGCGGCCAGAACGTCGGGGTGAAGGCCATTACCTCGGTGATCCCGACCGGGATCAGCACGGCTGAGAAGACAAGGTTGAACGCGTCGAACGCGTTCAGTTCCCGGACGAGGCCGGTTGCGTTCCGGACGAACAGGTTCCGGCTGCCACCTGGTGGCTGCGCGCCTGCCCGGGCTCCTACTGTGGTCACTGGCTCCTCCTGATTGTTTGCCGTTCTCGCAGTTCAAGCGCCCACCCCGGGCCCGCAGCTGCGCGGGCAATCATGGCCATGGCGATAATTCTTCTGCAAAAGGGTTTACACGTCAATAACGGACTATTCCGCATGTGTATGGACAATATCGACGGTAAATCCGGGATCATATCGGATCCGGGTGAGGCGCCTGGGCCATTCGGGACAGCCGGGGCGGCCGAACTGGTGGATTGGCCGGAGTACGGCGGGCCGCGGGCGGACTAGCTTCCGGCCGGCTGGCCGGGCCGGTGGCCCAGTCAGGCCCAGCCGCGGCCGAGCAGGCCGGGCCGGCCCGGCGGCGACGGGTCCGTACCCGGCGGCAGGCCGGTGCCCGGCCGCCATCGCAGCTTCGGCTGCGGGTCATCGGCCGCGACCCGTTCGGCGGTGGTGAGGATGGCCCGCAGCGACGGGTCGGCCAGGCTGCTGGGCCCGTCCAGGGCGACCCGGGTGGCAAGAACCGGCATGCCGCCCGCCATGACGGCCGGTGCCCCGCGCTCGCAGTCCAGGTGGGCGGCGGCCAGCACGCGCTGCCCGGCCGCGCCCGGCTGGACCGTCACGCCCCGCCGGGCCAGCAGCAAGGCGCCGGTTCCCCAGGTCACGGCGAGGGCGGAGTACGGCACCAGAGCCAGCTGCCCGCGGAGGTAGCTGGCGACGGTGATGGCCAGGCCGCCGAAGGCACCCAGCCCGATCAGCAGCCGCAGCCAGCGGGGGATATAGATGCCCCGGTAGCCCAGCAGCCGGCGCCGGACCAGCCGCACGCCCATGGCCTCAAGCACCCCACTGCGGGCCAGGCCGCGGTAGACGCCGGCCACCGGAACGGTGCCGCGCCGGCGCAGCGCCTGGAGAATGGCGCCCTGCACCGGATCAGGGCCTCCGCCGGTGGCGGTCTGGCTGGCCCTTCCCGTCCCGGTGATCGTCACCCGGCCGGAATGGCTGAGCATGGCCAGCGCGGTGGTTACCACGCGCGGCGCGCCGCCCGCCAGATACGCCAATTCATGGATGGCCAGTTGCTGGCCGGCCGGCCCGGGCTGCCCCGGCCGCCGGTACCTGGTCCAGCCCAGCCAGCCGGCCAGGCCGCCTAAGACGATTGCGAGCAGCCAGAAAATGACGGCAACGCTCATCTCGCCCCGCTTCCCCGCGCCCGTCAGCGCCCGGTGCCGCTGCCCGTGGACCGGGCATTCACCGCCAAGCGTGCCACACTCCCGGCCCGCTTTCGACCGACCATGATCGCCCGTCCCGGGTGACCAGCTCCGGCCCGGCGTGGATCATGCGCTAGGTGAACCCCGGCGCGCCGGCCGGCTGGCAGGCTGGGGCCATGCGGTTCGACACCAAGATCGCCATCGCGGTCCGCGACGACCTCGCGGCCTGGCAGCGGCTGAACGTCACGGCATTCCTCGCCAGCGCGGTGGCCGGCGGCCGCCCGGAGGTGATCGGCGAGCGGTACCAGGACGGTTCGGGCCACCTTTACCTGCCCATGTTCCGCCAGCCGGTGCTCATCTACGCGGCCGATGCGGCCGCCCTCACCGGCGCGCACGGCCGCGCCCTGGCCCGGGACCTGGACATCGCCGTCTATATCGAGCCGATGTTCGCCACCGGCCACGATGAGGCCAACCGGGCCACGGTCCTGGCCGTGCCCGCGGCCGAGCTGCCGCTGGTCGGGCTGGCCGTCTACGGCCCGAAGAACGCCGTCGACAAGATCTTCAAGGGGTTTGCCCTGCACCCCTGACCGGCGGTAGGGAAACCTGGCGGCATGCGCAGCTTCCGGTTCTCCTTCAACATCTTCGGCCTCACGACCGCGCGGGCTTTTGCCGGCACCTGCCGCCAGGGCGAGGGATACGGCTATCACAGCGTGTTCGCGGCGGATCATCTGGGCCTGCCCGCCCCGTTCCCGCTGCTGGTGGCGGCCGCGCAGGCGACCAGCGGGCTGCGGCTGGGCACCCTGGTGCTCAACGCCGGTTTCTGGAACGCCGCCCTGCTCGCCCGGGAGATCGCCACCACCGACATCCTCACCGACGGGCGCCTGGAGGTCGGGATCGGCGCCGGCCACATGAAGTGGGAGTTCGACGAGGCGGGCATCGCCTGGCCGGGGTTCGAGGCCCGGGCCGGGCGGCTGAGCGCGCTCATCGGCGAGCTGCGGCGGCACTTTGCTGGCGAGCTGCCCGGCCGGCCGGAGGGGGTGCCCCGGCTGGTTCCCGTCCAGCGGCACGGCTTCGCCGGCACCGGGCCGCCGCTGATCGTCGGCGGCACCGGCGACCGGATCCTGCGGATAGCCGCCGCGCACGCGGACATCGTCGGAGTGGCCGGGGTGTTCCAGATTCCCGGCCAGCCGCCGGGCACCTTCCGGCTGGCGACCGCGGCGGAGGCCGATGAGCGGGTCGGGTTCGCCCGGGCCTGCGCGGGCGCGCGGGCGGACCAGATCGAATGGCATCTGCTGGTGCAGGCGGTGATCGTCACCGGCGACCGGCAGGCGGCCGCGGAGAACCTGGTCGCCGAGCGCCGCCGGATGGCGGCCGAGCAGGGCGCGGACCCGGACCAGACGGTGCTCACGGTGGGGGAGGCCCTGCGGACGCCCTATCTGCTCATCGGGACGGCCGATGAGATTGCCGCTCAGCTCCGGGCCAGCCGCGAGCGCTGGGGCTTCTCCTACGTCACCGTGCACGAGCCGTTCATGCCGGCGCTCGCGCCGGTGATCGAGCGCCTGCGCGGGGAGTAGGGGAGCAGTGGTACATCAGGGTCCGCCGCGCGCGGCCGGCCTCAGCTGACGGGCGGCGGGCTGGCGTCGGCGCTGGCGGCCAGGGCCGGATCCCACTGGCACACGGCGCAGGCGTGGCGGAAGGCGGACCGGGCGAAGTCCAGCGCCGCCGCCCGCGGGTCGGGTGCGGCACAGACGTCGTTCCAGTCGAGCAGGTACTCGCCCAGCCCGTCATCCCAGCGGGCGGCGGCCGGGGCCAGGGTGCCGTGGGCGAAGCCCGCCGGGGCCGGGTGCGCGTAGGCGTAGAAGGCGGGCTGGCCGTAGCGGGCGTCGCCCGGCCACCAGCCGACCGCGACCTCCTGCGCGTCCATGGCGTTGCGCATGATGAAGTCACCCGAGGGCGGCTGGGCCGGCTGGCCGGAGAACAGGCTGACGGCCAGGTCGAACGAGCCCCACCAGGCATTGACCGGGGTGGACCGGCCGCGGTACGGGGCGCGGAAGGCGGCCAGCACCAGGGCGGCCTGGGTAGCGGCGGCGAAGTAGTCCGCCACCTGATCGCGGTCGTAGCGGGCGTGCTCCTCGTCCTCGTCCAGCGGCACCTGCCAGGGCACCTCCTGTGGCGCCGGGTCGATCGTCACCTCGCCGCCCTGCGAGCGCACCGCCGCCAGCACGTCCCGGGTGACCGCGCCGACCGGCCGGTCGGGCGTGAGCGGGATCCGCTCGGCCCGGCCCAGGCTGTGCTCGACCACCGCCTCATGCCGGTGCAGGTCGAGCGCGACGACCAGCGACCCCGACCCGTCCGGCGCCGGCAGCGGGGCGGTTTCCCAGCCGCGGGCGGTCAGCCGCAGCGCGGCGTGCAGGAGCTCCGGCTGGGGCGGGGCGAGCCGGGCGGCGAGCTTACCGAGGACCTGGGTGTGCGCGTGCAGCGTGTCGCAGGTCGCCTGCCATTGCTTATAGGACGGCAGCAGCCGGCTCGTGGACATGAGCGCAGCCTAGGGGCTGGCCACCGGGCCGCTCAACGCCCGGCCCGCCGCCGGCGCGCCCGCCGCTCAGGATTAACCCACCGCGTGCCGGGCCGGGATGAGCCCGGGCCAGGCCAGCGCGGGGCTGTCCGGCAGCAGCAGGCAGCTGTCCCCGAACTCGTGCCACAGATAGCCCGCCTGCTCCGCCGCCAGGTAGGCGCCGCGCACCAGGTTCGGCCCGGCCACCGCTTCAAGCAGCGCCAGATGCGAGGCTTCCGGGTCGTGCCAGCCGGTGATCAGGCCGGTCACGACCCGGGCCGGGTGATCGGCCCCCAGCACCAGATCGGTCCAGCCGCGGCGGGCCCGCACCGTCCCGCCTGGGTCGGCGGCGCTCTCCAGGGCCCGGGTGACCGTGGTCCCGACCGCGATCACCCGCCGGCCCACCGACCGGGTCAGGTTAACCAGGTCCGCGGTCGGGGCCGGCACGGTGAACCGCTCCGGCAGCGGCGGCTCGCCGGTCTCCAGCGAGGCCACCCCGGCGTGCAGGGTGATCGGTGCGATCACCATGCCGTCGGCGACCAGCCGGGTCACCAGGCCGGCGGTGAACGGCCGCCCCGCGCTGGGCATCTCCGCGCTGCCCGGCG
>DATDGI010000071.1:0-15737 GCA_036522155.1 Streptosporangiaceae bacterium | reverse complement strand
AACGTGATGCCGTGGCTGCTGCCGCTGGCCCTGGCCTTGTTCTGGCTCACCACCTATCGCAAGGCGATGGCCATGCCCCCGCTGTGGAACCTGCGTGCCGCGACCCTGCACTCCGGCACCTTGCTGGCCTTCGTAACGCCTGTGGCCGGCGGGGCGGCGTGGATGGGCTCGCGGGAAGCCCGCCGTCACACCACTGACCTGGTGACGACCACCGGCCAGGCGCGATCGGCCCGCCTGCTCGCCACCTGGGCCGCGACCACGGGCTGGGCCATGGCGGGCTACCTGGTCTGCCTGGCCGCCCTCTATGGGGTCACCGCGCAGCAGGCGGCCTGGGGCGGGCCGCTGTGGTGGCCGGCCGCGGTCGCCGCGGCCAGCCTGCCGGCCCTGTCCGCGCTCGGGTTCGCGGCCGGGACGCTGCTTCCCAGCCGGTTCACCACCCCGGCGGTCGGCATCGGCGCGTTCTTTGTGCTGGCGCTCAGCACACAGCCGATAACCGGCAGCCAGTCGTACTGGCAGATCTCGCCGATTGTCACCGCTCCCTGGGACTTCGGCCCCAACGAGGGAGTGGCGACCTTCTATCACTACGTCCCTGACCTGGCCATCGCCCAGGTGATCTTCCTGCTGGGGCTCACCACGGCAACGCTGGCTGCCCTGGCCCTGCCCGCGGGCTCCGGCGGGCGATGGCTGCGCCGGGCCGCCGCCTGCGCCGCCGTGGCCGGCCTGCTGGCCGCCGGGACCGCCGTCGCGCTGGCCGGCACCGGCAAGATGGACGCCCAGGGCATGATCACCATCCCGGCCCTGCATGATGCGGCCAGCGACCGGCCGGTCAGTTACACCCCGGTCTGCAGCCACGGCCCGGTCCCGGTCTGCCTGAACCCGGCCTACGGGAGCTACCTGCCCGCCGTCGCGGCCGCACTCCAGCCCATGCTTAACCAGGTAGCAGGCCTGCCCGGCGCCCCGGCCCGGATCAGCCAGGCCGCCGCCTTCTACCGCCAGGGGCCAGGCAACAGCGTCGGCGTAGGCATGGCTTGCCCGTCCACCGGCCGCACGCGGGTGCTCCGCATGCTTCTCCCCGACCAGCTGGGCGGGCCGCCCATGACCACCAGCCAGCTGGCCAGCACGGTGCGGTCGGCCGCCGGGCCCAGCATCGTGGCCAGCGTCATCGGCGATCGCCCCGGCGCATCCCCGGCGCAGCAGGCGGTCACGACCGCCCTCCTGATGGCGGCCCGCGTGGTGCCGGGCCATCTGCCGCCATCCGGGGCTTCCCCCGCCGGGGGCGGCGCGCGCGGGGTGCCGCCTGGCGCGCCTGGCGCCGGGATGCAGCCGCTCCTGGGGTGTACCGGGACCGGGCCGCCCTTGGGGCTGGCCCCCGGCTCTCCGAGCTACCGGGCCGCCCAGCGATTCGCCGCGCTGCCGCCCTCTGCCCGGCACGCCTGGCTGGCGCAGCACCTGGCCGGGCTGCGGGCCGGCCGGATCACCCTGGCGCGGCTGCCATGACCGGCGGCCCGGCGCGCGCGGTACCGGCAGCAACGGTCCCGGCCGCAGCGGTGCCCGCCCAGGGGGCGCGGCCCGCCCGGTCATCGAGGCCGGGCTGGCGCCTGGTGCGCCTGTACGCCGTCAGCCGCCGGGTCCCGGGGGCCGTGGCCGCGATAGCCGTTTGCGCCGCCGGGCTGAGGCTCGCGCTCATCGGGCACTGGGACACCTATGGCGCGCTGCAGCTGCCGCTGGTGTTCGAGGCCGGAGCCGCGGTGGCCATCACCATCACCACGGCAAGCTCGCTCGGCGAGCCGGAACGCGTCACCGGGCGGTGGCTGCCGTTCCTGCGGCTGGCTACCGCGCTGGCGCTGACCGTCGTCGCCGCCGGTGCCCTGGCGGCCGCCGGAACCGGAGCTCAGCTGGCCGGTGGCACCCTGGACGTGTTCCGCAACCTGGCCGGGATGACCGGCATCGGCCTGCTGTGCGCCGCCGCCCTCGGCGGCGGGCTGGCCTGGCTCGGTCCATCGGCCTACCTGCTGGCAGGCGCCTACGGGCTGTACACCCAATGGCACCACCCAGCCCTGACCACGCCCTGGATCTGGCCCGCCCGGCCACCGCACGACCTGGGCGCCGCGATCTGTGCCGTGCTCGTGTTCACCGCCGGGATCGCGGTCACGAGTGTGCGCGGAGCCCGTGATCCCGTCGGCGAGTGAACGTGATTCTCACGTCCGGCGAGAACCCTTCCGCCGCCGATGGTGTATTCCAGGTGCGTGTGCTCGGCCGAGTGAGGAGAGCCATCGACGACGCGGAGGCGGTAGCCCGGGCGCGTGACGGCGACCTCGACGCCTATGAGGTGCTGGTCGCCCGGTACACGCTGCGCGCGCACCGGGCTGCTTTCCTGCTGGGCGCGGGGGAGGAGGCTGACGACGTCGTGCAGGAGGCGTTCGTGAAGGCCTTCCGGCACCTGGCCCGGTTCCGGGTGGGTGAGCCGTTCGGCCCGTGGCTGCTGCGCATCGTGGCCAACGAGACCAGGAACTCCACCCGTTCGCGACGGCGCCGGGCCGCGCTGGCCCTGCGCCTGTCCGCCACCGGACCAGGCGGCGCGGCTGCGGGCGGTCCTGTCGATGAGGTTCTGGCCGCTGAGCGGCGCTCCCGGCTGCTGGCGGCGGTGGGCACCCTCCCGGACCGGGAGCGCCAGGTGCTGGTGTGCCGCTATTTCCTCGATCTGTCCGAGGCGGAGACGGCGCTGGTGCTGGCGTGGCCGCTCGGATCGGTGAAGTCGCGCACGTCGCGCGCGCTGAACAGGCTCCGCGGGCAGCTGGTTTCCGAAGCGCAGAACTGGGTCTCCAGTGGCTGACCGGGCCGGATGGCGGGACACCCTGGAGTCCGAACTGCGGGCGGTCGGCCGCGAGCTTGCGGTGCCCCCGGCCAGCGACCTGACCGCCACCGTGCGGCAGCGCCTGGAAACGGGGGCCACCAGGCACCGCCGTTTGGCCGTCTTGGGGGCCGGTAGCCTGCGCCCCTGGCGGCTGGGATGGCGAGCCGCGCTGGTGGCGGTGGTGGCCATTCTGGCTGTCCTGATCGCGACCCCGCAGGGGCGGGCCGCGATCATCGGGGTGTTCCGGTTCGCCGGCGTCGAGTTCCGCCAGGGCACGGGCCCGGTGCGTTCCCCGGGGCACGGCGGCTCCCTGCCCGGCCAGCGGCGGATGTCGCTGGCCGGCGCCCGTCACCGGGTCTCCTTCCCCATCCTGGTGCCGGCCGCGCTCGGGCGGCCCAGCGAGGTCTCCGTCAGCGATGGCGGGCGGGTGGTGTCGCTGATATACCGCCGGACCCGGTACGGCCAGGTGCGGATGGATGAGTACGCCGGCCACCTCTACCTGCCGGTCTTCGAGAAGTTCCTTCATTTCGCCCACGTGACCGTGGTGAAGGTGAATGGCGCCCCGGGCCTGTGGATCAGGGGCCCGCAGGAACTGGTGTACATCACCCGCGCCGGCGTGCCGGTCGCCGCCTCGGCGCGGCTCACCACCGGCAACACCCTCATCTGGGGCACCAGCCAGGTCGCGCTGCGCCTGGAAGGCGACCTCAGCCAGGCCGCCGCGGTCGCCATCGCCGATTCGGCGCGCTGACACACGCCCGCCGGGGAACCTGGCGGCGGGTGCCGGTGTAGCAGGGGTGAGACGCAACCGAGGGAGCCGCCCCATGCTGCGCAGACTGATCGTTGTCACGGCACTTACCGCGGGCATGAGCATCGCCGCCGTGCTGGCACTGGCCACGCCGGCGCTGGCGAAGGGACCGTCCCTGGCGCGTATCACCGGCCCCGGGCTGAGCCATGCGATCGTCATCTCCGGCAATGGTGAGCCTGGACAGCTCGGTACGCTCGCCGTGCTCGCTGAGCAGACCGGCTTGTTCACCGCGATGTTCGGCTCTGGCGGTAACGTGCCGGCGCCGGTCCGGCTGCGGGGCCCGCTGCCGGAGGCCGCCCTCGGCCCGCGGTTCACCATCGTCTACACCGTGCCCGGGGTCACCCCGCGGCCGGGTCAGCAGTTCGGGCAGATCCGCCAGGATCTGTATCCGCGCGCGGCCGGCGGGCCGGTCGTCTATACGCCATCCGGCCAGAGTGGCTTCGGGCAGCCACTGCTGATCACGGGATGGACCCGGGCCAGTCCCCGGCTTACCCGTTCGCTGGCCCGGCTCGGTGTTCCGCTGGGTGCCGCCGGGCCAGCGGCAGCGCACCAGGCGGGCACGGTGGCCCCCGGCTGGCTCATCGCCGCGGCCGTGGCCATCGTGGCCGCGGCGCTGGCAGCTACCGCGCTGTGGGTGCGGCACCGCAGGCCGGCCACCGCGCCCGGCAGCGAACCGCGAACCAGCTGACGCATCGCCCACCGGGCTGGCGGGCCTGGCGGACGGGGCCGGATCGGCATATGATGCCAATGTACGTAGCACTAATCCCACTCTGGATATCGATCACTCCAGCCCGATACCGCTGCACGAGCAGGTCGCCGCGGCCATCCGCCGGGCGATAGCCGAGGGGGAGGCGCGCCCGGGTGAACGGCTCCCGCCCGCCAGGGACCTCGCCGCCGTGCTCGGCGTGAATGCCAACACGGTGCTGCGGGCGCTGCGAACGCTGCGGGAGGAAGGGCTGGTGGAGTTCCGCCGTGGCCGGGGGGTGTCGGTGACCGGGATGGCGCCGCGGCGCAGCCCGGTGGTGGCTAAGGCACGTGAGCTGGTGGCACTGGCGCGGCGGAACGGGTACCGGCCGGAGGAGCTGGCGGAGATCATCGCGCAGGTGTCCTGGGACAGCCCGTGACCGCCGCCCCACCGGGCTGGCTGCCCGATGCCGGGACCGGGCCGGAGGCGCTCATCCGGGAGGCGCGCCGGCGCCGGCGCCGCCGCTGGCTGGCCTGGGCGGCCGTGGCCGTGGTGGTGGCGGCCGCGGCCGTGGTGATCGCGGGGTCGGGCGCGGGCAGCCATCCGCGGCCACCGGGACATCACGGCCTGCCCGCCGCGGCGGCTCATGGGCTGCCGGCCGGACCCGCGCCCGCCGCGGCGCCGGTGACGGCGAGCCAGACGAGCCTGCCGGAGGGAAACTCGCTGAGCCTGGCCGTCGGGTACCGGGCGGTCTGGGTGACGGGGATAGGCGTCACCTACCAGGTCGATGAGGCCACCGGCCGGATCGTGCGGACGATTTCCACCCCGGGCACGTTCCCCGATGGCTGCGGCAGCGGCATCGCCGCCGGGGCGGGCGGGGTGTGGGTGACCCATGGCTGCCGGGGTGTCTACCGGATCGACCCCCACAGCGGGCGGGTCACGGCCTCCCTGCCGGTACCCGGCGCCGGCGACGGCATCGCGGTTGCCGCTGGCCTGGTGTGGGTGACCAGTTATCACGGCGACCTGCTGCGTATCCAGCCGCGGACCAACAAGATCATCGGCAGGCCGGTACCCGTGGGCGATGGGGACTGGGCGATGGTCCCGGCCGCGGGCGCGCTGTGGGTCACCAGCTACGGCAGCAACAGCTACGGCAGCAACGGAACCCTCAGCCGGGTGGACGTAGCCACTGGAGCCGTGACACGGTTCGGGAACCTCGCCGTGGAAGCGGCGGGTGCCGGGTCGCTGTGGACACCGCAGGGGCAGCGGATCGATCCCGCCACCGGCCGCCTGATCGCGTCGGTGGCCGTGCCCGGTCTGTCACCACAGGTGGCCTTCTGGGACGGCTCGGCCTGGGTGCTCACCGCCCAGCAGTCACTGGTCCTGAGCCGCATCGATCCCGCGACCAACCAGGTCACCGGCAAGCCAGTGCCGGTCGGGAAGCTGCTGCCCGCCACCCTGGCAGGGACCTCCAACCCCACAGCGATCGCGGCCGGGCCCACCGGGCTGTGGATCCTGGATTTCAGCCGGAATCTGCTGTTCCGCCTGGTGATGAGGCCCGCCGCGGCACCGGCGTAGTCCCGGCTGGCCGGCCTGCGCCGTGGCGTGAACCGGAACCCCCGTGCCCGCAATAGAGCAGTATGCGACCAGGATGCGGCTCACCATGAGGGCCCGGCCCGCCTTCCCCGCACTCCTGAACCGCGGGCGCAGGAACCGCCGGATATGGGTGCTGACCGTAGGGGTGGCCGTGACTGGCCTGCTGGCCGCCACCGCCGGGTGCAGCCCGGCATCGCACCCGGCTGTCACCGCGCCGCCGGCCGCCCATCCGGCCGCCAATCCGCCCTCCGGCGGCGGGACCGGGGACTGCGGTTCGGTGACGACCTGCTATATGCCCCACCAGCTGCAAGTGGCCTACGGGATCAAGCCGTTGCTCGACCGCGGGATCGACGGCCGCGGCGAGTCCATCGTCCTTCCCGAGCTCGCCTACCAGCAGCCGTCCCCGCCCGAGGTCAGCGACCTGCGCCAGGACCTGGCGCGGTTCGACCAGCTCTTCGGCCTGCCCTCCGCCCGGCTGCACGTCGTGACCAGTCTCGCCCCGGCCGCTTCGCCCTGGCTCGCCAACGGGGAGGAGGTGCTGGACGCCGAGATGGCGCACGTGGTCGCCCCCGGGGCGGCGATCACCATCGTGCTGGTCAATCCGGGCTCCTTGAACAACCCGCAGAGCGCGATCGCGGCCGCGGTTGCCGCGATCAGGCTCGGGTCCACCCTCGGCAGCGTCATCTCGATCAGCGCCGCCGGCCAGACCGGGGGCGAGCATTGCGACGGCCAGGCGCAGGTGACCGAGCTGAACACGGCGCTGCGCCAGGCCGCCGCCCATCACGTCACGGTGGTCGCCGCCTCGGGCGACGTCGGCGCGGCCGGCGAGCCGTGCCAGGTGATCAAGGGCCTGACCGGCGGCCGCTTCCCCCCGGTCAAGGAGGCCAACATCCCGGCCTCGGACCCGTTCGTGCTGGCCGCCGGGGGCACCAGCCTCGCCGCCAGCCACACGACGGGGGCCTACATCGGCGAGACCGCGTGGGGGCTTCCGTTCGGCAATCCGGGAACGCAATTCCAGGCCTCCGGCGGCGGCTTCAGCCGCGTCTTCCCCCGGCCCAGCTACCAGGACGGCGTGTCCGGCATCGGTGCCGCCCGGGGCGTGCCTGACGTCTCCGCCGATGCCTCCGGGCATACCGGGATGGTGGTCGTCATCAGCAACAGCGGCGGCGGGTACCTGATCCGCAACAGCGGCGGCACCAGCGCCAGCGCCCCGATCTGGGCCGGATTGATCGCCCTCGCCGACCAGTACGCCGGCCATGCCCTGGGGTTCGTCAACCCGGCCATCTACCACATCGGCCGCAGCCACCTCTACCACGAGGCCTTCCACGACATCACCACGGGGAACAACACCCCGCAATTTCCCGGCAAGACGATCACCGGCTACCGGGCGGCGCCCGGCTGGGATCCGGTCACCGGCTGGGGCAGCCCGAATGCGCAGGTGCTCGTTCCCCTGCTCGCCCGCGACAGCACCAGCTGAGGCGTACCGGGAGCCGCCGGGCGATGTCATGGATGGTGGCGTTTGACCCCCACGGCAGCAGGACGTCCGCCGGCCGATGGTGCGTCGTTGCGCTGCGTGGGATGCTGCCGGCCGTGAGGAGAATGTCATGACTGCGCCCCGAACGTGATCTTCCAGGTGGGTCCGCTGTCATCTTCCCTGCGCCTGCCCAGGCCGGTGGGGACGCTGGCCTGGACGCTCGGCGTGGTGGCGATGCACGCCGCCGTCCCATTCCAGCTATCGCAGCTGGACCGGCGGGCCGGGCGGAGAACCAGCACACCGGCTGTGCGCGGCGCCGGGCTGGTGCTGGTGGCGGCGGGCACGGCGCTGATGGGGTGGGCGTTCGCTGGCCATTACCGGGCGGCGGAAGAAGGCTGGCAGCTCCGGCCGTGGCCCGCGCCCGGGTACCTGCTGCGGGGTGGTCCCTACCGGCTGAGCCGCAATCCGATGTACGCCGGAGAGGCCGTTGCCTGGGCCGGCTGGGGGCTGGTCTACGCCAGCCCGGCGGTCTGGGCCGGGCTGGCGGGTCTGTGCGCCGCCTTCACGGTGATCACGCGATGGGAAGAGCAGCAGTTGCTGCGGCGCTTTGGCGAGCCGTACCGGGCCTACCCGGCGGAGGTGCCACGCTGGGTGCCCCGCGGGTGGACCCCACCAGCCCCCGGAGGGTCCCGGGGACGTTAGCCGTTCCTCACGCCCTGGAATGGCTCGATGAGCTGCCCGGCGAGAAGCAGCAGGGCCGGCCCGGCCGAGCCGTCCTGCTCGACCGGTACCGGCCGGCCGTCCAGCCCGGTCCGCCCCACGGCATCGCCGCGGGCGGGGAACCTCGCACGGCGGGCCAGGACATCCCAGATCGTCAGTACGACGCCGAGGTTGAGCTGCTGGGTGTCGGGCGCATGGTGGAGCCGGTGGTAGGCCGGGCTCACGACCACCCGGCCGGCCGGGCCGAAGGTCCAGCGCAGGTTGGCGTGCTGGAGAGTGCCGATACATACGTAGATCGTGATGAGCACCGGGGCGATCGGGCGCGTCGGCATCAGGGCCATGACCGGGACGGTCGCCAGCAGGAATCCGGTCGTGTGCATGAGCGGGTGCGCCCGGAATGACGTGAGGACGCTCAGCTCCTCCTGGCTGTGATGGAGGGCATGAAAGCGCCAGAGCGGGCCAAGCCGGTGATCGGCATAGTGGGCCAGCCAGTTGGCTCCATCCATGGCCACCACGGTGAGCGGGATGAGCAGCCAGCCCGGCCAGTGCCCCGTCGATCGCAGCTCGATCCAGCGCGCATGACCGCTGATCAGCGCGGCCGCCCCGACGCTGAGCAACGTCATCAGCGGGATCACGATGACGGCGTGCAGGGCCAGGAAGCACACATCCTGGACATGGCCCCGGGCCAGGACCGGACGGGGCTCCGCCGGCCAGATCCGTTCGCAAATCCCCGTCGCGACAACGAGCGCTATGAGCAGGGGAGCGGCGAGCTCGGCCCGGCCCGCTGAGAGCACAGTGTCGAGGCGGCCCTGCCTGAGCAGGTCGGCGACGGCGACCCAGACGATGGCGGCCGTTATGGCGGCCAGGGCAAACGAGGAGGGGCATAGACGCCGCCACGACTGGAGCTGGATCAGCCCGCGTCCATCGGCCCCGTCCTGCTGCGAGACCAGCATGGGCAAGCCATCTCCGGCCTCGGCGGCCCGCACCTGGATCTGCGAAGCGGACACTGGAACTCCCCGGCTCGTGCTGTGCTGGCGCGGCCGCCGGCGCGTCTGGTTGAAAGATTACGGCCAGCGGCAGGAGAGAGCGATCCTCACACCGCCGTCGCGCGAGCCGTTAGGCATACGCCTGAGCACGCATCTCCCGGAACAGCAACGCGGCACTTGTGCCGTCGCGAGCGCCGTGCATACGCTCGGCCGATGGTGGCGCGGTGGGCGACGTTCGACTGTTACGGGACCCTGGTCGATTGGAACGCCGGCATCGGGGCCGAGCTTGGCCGCCTTTTCGGGTCCCCGGGCGGGCCCCTGCTGGCGCGCTATCACGTGATCGAGCCGCGGATCCAGCGCGAGCACCCGACGTGGAGCTACCGGGATGTCATGGCGGCCGTGCTCACCGAACTCGCGTCCGAGGCCGGGGTGGCCCTTCCGCCCGGGGAGGAAGATGCGCTGGGTCTCTCCCTTCCCGGCTGGCCCGTGTTCCCCGAGGTGCCGGGCGCGTTGGCGGAGGCTCATGAACGAGGGTGGAAGCTGGCCGCGCTCTCGAACACCGATCGCGATCTAATC
The DNA here is from genome assembly GCA_036522155.1 of Streptosporangiaceae bacterium. Lineage (GTDB taxonomy): Bacteria > Actinomycetota > Actinomycetes > Streptosporangiales > Streptosporangiaceae > UBA9676. Next base: position 6,044 of record DATDGI010000071.1, on the reverse strand, counting down.
GAGGCCTCGCTGCAAGCCATCGGCGTACCGTTCGAGCTGGCCATCGTGGCGTCCGAGGTCGGCTCGTACAAGCCCGCACACGCGCACTGGCGTGCGTTCTACTCCTCGACCGGCGCCGACAGCTCCCGTCACGTGCATGTGGCTCAAAGCCATTTTCATGACATCGTGCCCGCCCACGACCTCGGCATCCGCTCGGTCTGGATCAACCGCCTCGCTGAGCGGGGCTCACCGGCGCCGACGCGGGAACTGCCCGACCTGTCCGGCCTCGCGGACGTGCTCGATGAGCTCGTCCCCCCGGGCTGAGCCGCCGGGATTCCTTACCGGTGCAGGTGGCGAAGCCAGGGCCGGTTCCCGCACGCGCCGGGCCCGGGATCGCTCACTCAGGCGTGCGCGCCGGCCGTCACCGTGCCCACCGTCAGCGTCGCCGGCGCCTCCATGACCGCGCCCACCAGGTCGGCCTCGTCGCCGAGCTGCCGTCGTTGCGTCGGGGTCAGCTCGCGCAGCGGCTCGACGGTGATGGCCAGCTTCCGGCCGGAGCGCCGCTGATGCCACACCCCACCGACCACGCCGTCGACGAGCAGCACCGGGTAGTTTCCGGCCTGGCCCGTCGGGGTCAGCGCGCGGGTGGCGGCCGCGCCCGGGTACAGCCGTTCCCGGGGCTGGCCCGCGACGGCGTAGGCGTCGAAGTAGGGCAGCAGGCGGATCCCCCGGTGCGGCCGGGGTGGCGTCCCGGTGTCACCGGCCACCGTCCATCCCGGCCCGTCTGCGAGCGTGACGCGCTCCAGCTCGCCGGCCAGGTTGCCGAACAGCCCGGCGGCGTACCGCGGCGGGATGCCGAGCCACCTGGCGAAGTGCTGTGGCGTGGCCGGGCCGTACGCGTGCAGGTAGCGGGTGAGCAGGGTGCGCAGGGCCGCGTCGCCGTCCGCGGGCCGGAACCCGGGCAGCCAGCGGCGCGGATGGGTGTAGGTCACGTTCCGGCCCCGGTCCGGCCCGAAGCACAGCATCCCGCGGTGCGCGGCCGTGCTCGTGAGCTGGCGCCAGCGCGGCCACAGGTCCTGGAACGCCGCCATGGTCCGCTCGACGGCCCACGGGCCGGTACGCTCCGCGATCGCCCCGGTCAGCTCGTCAACGGTCAGCTCGGCCTCTGCCAGCGCGTCGCCGATGGCCGCGATGACCTCGTCCGCCTGCGCGGGGGAGAAGCGGACCCCTTCCGGATGCCCCGGCACCGGCGCCGGCAGGGCCGACAGCGCGCCCGTCCACATCGGCAGGTCGGCCGCGGGCAGCAGGTGAATGGTGCCACGCGGACCGAACGTCTTGACCAGGATGCGCTCCTCCCAGAGAGCGCGCTGCACGTCGGTGCGGGTCGCCCCGGCGATGCGCCGCCCGATCGACAGTTCGGCCGCGCTGAGCACCTGCGCGTGCACCCCGCACAGCACGCCGGCGATGCCGGCCGGGTCCAGGTCCCTGGCCGGTTCGGCCAGCGCGTGGCGGGCCATCCGCCGGGCCGTGATGCCGCTCCAGGTCAGGGCGGCCGGGGTCGTGGGCTGCACGGGGGACCGGATGCCTATTTTGCTGGGCTGGTGAGGGCGGCGAAGAGCTTGCTCAAGGTGGCGTGGAGCCTGTCGCGTTCCTGATCGGTCAGGCTGGCCAGAAACGATTCCTCTATCTCGCTTCCTGACTGGCCGAGCTGCTCGATCTTGATGTGCCCGGCCCTGGTGAGCGTGATGGCGTGCTTGCGGCGGTCGGCCGGGTCAGGCCGGCGCTCGAGCAGCCCGCGCTGCTCCAGCGCGTCAATGATCGGGACGGCGTTGCGCGGGTCGACCCCGATGGCGCGGCCGAGCTGTTGCTGCGATTGGGCCCCGAGCTTGTCCAGCGCGCTGAGCACGCCGAACTGGTGCGGGGTCAGTCCGTGTTCGGTGAGCATCTGGCCCCAGATCCGCCGGGATTCCATGCCCAGCCGGGCGAGCAGGTAGCCGGTGCTGGCCAGCGGGGACAGGTCGGCCAGCGGTCCCTCTTGCGCCACGAGGGCATCGTATCATAGCTTAGACATGAATCATGACTATCATTATTCATGGAGGAATTGTGGATCTCGGACTGCAAGACAGGGTCGCGCTGGTCACCGGAGCCTCCGGCGGCCTCGGGGCGGCCATCGCCCGCACGCTCGCCGCCGAGGGGGCACGCGTCGCGATCGGGTACCACACCGGCCAGGACCAGGCCAAGCAGCTCGCCAGCCAGATCCCGGCCGCGATCACCGTCCGGCACGACCTGGCCGACCCGGCCACCATCGCCGCCGCGGCGCGCGCCATCACCGCGGCCTGGGGACGCCTGGACATCCTGGTGACCTGCGCCTGGGCCTCCCCGGGCTGGGCCCCGCCCGACCACCCGGCCGAGTCGACCCCAGCCAGCGCCTGGCAGGACCAGCTGCGCCTCAACGCCGAGGGCACCGCGTACACCATCCAGGCCGTGCTCCCGCCCATGCGCGCCGCCGGCTGGGGCCGCATCGTCATGCTGTCCTCCGGCGCTGCCGACGGAGCGCCGGGCCTGGAGCAGTATTCCGCCGCCAAGGCTGCTCTGCACGGGCTGGCCCGGAGCCTGGCCCGGAGCGCCGGCCACTCCGGCATCCTGACCAACGTCGTCATGCCGGGCCTTATCGCCACCGAACGCCACCGCCAGGCCATCCCCGAGCCGGTCCTCGCCCAGATCGCTGCGGCCGGCCCGACCGGGCACCTGGCCACCGAGGACGACGTCGCCCAGCTCGTCGCCTTCCTGGTCTCGGCGGCCAATCAGAGCGTGACCGGCGCGGAGATCCATGTCGGCCACGGGGCGTAGGGCCGCCCGGCCCTGCGGCACAGCACCAGCCTGCCGCGCCTTGTGCTCCCGAGCGCGTGCGGGCGTCTGCCAGTACCGTGATGGCTATGGCCGACGCCGGCGTGACCGTCTGGTACAACCCGCGTTGCTCCAAGTGCCGGGGGGCAGAAGAACTGCTGGCCGCGTATGGGGTTCCGGCGCAGCGTGTGTTCTATCTGGAGGACCCGCCCGCCCGGGCCGAGATCACCCGCGTGCTGGCCCTGCTCGGAACGGCCGACCCGCGGGCGCTGATGCGGACCTCAGAGCCCCGTTACGCCGAACTCGCACTGGCCAGTGCGACCGCCGATGAGCTCATCGACGCGATGGCGCGCTATCCCGAGCTCATCCAGCGCCCTGTCGTCATCTGGCCCGACCGGGCAGTGATCGCGCGTCCTCCGGAACTTCTCCTGCCGCTGCTGGAGGCAGGCCACACCCCGGCTTCGCCGGTGTAAGTGGTTCTCGCCTGCTCGCAGGCTCCCGCGGCCTGCTCAGGACCGGCGGCGGCCGAGCCGCCAGAAGCAGTACCCGGTCAGGGCCATGGCCAGGGCGAGGTAGATCGCGGTCTCGGTCCACTCGAAGGCCCAGTAGCGGCTGACGGGCTGGTAGGTGACGGCGACCCGGATGCCGTGGCTGGCCAGGCAGTCCAGGCCTGAGGAGCCTCCGCCGCTGATCACCGCCTGCATGCAGGCCGCCGGGGCGATGCTGACCGGATGCCCGGCCGTGTTGGCGGCTCCGCTGGAGATGATCCAGAGGCCGGGGTGGCCGACCAGGCCGCCAGCGGTGAGCGTGAACGCGCCCGACGTGGAGTTCTGGAAGCTCGTATCGGAGATGGAGCTGAGCGTGGTGAGGGTGTGGTCGGGCGGGAAGAGGTGCGGGCGGACCCACAGCGGCATGGCGAACTGGACGACGGCGAAGATGGCCAGGGTGACGGCCATGGCGGGGACGGTGCGCCGGAGCAGGACGCCGGTGGTGACGCCCAGGGCGAAGGTGAACGCCGCGTAGCCGAGCGGGGTGATGCCGTGGGTGGCGAAGACCAGCGTGCTGAACTGGCCCATGGCGAGCTGCGTGCCGCTGCCGCCGTGGCCGGTGGCCCGGCCGATCGGCGCCGCCCACCAGCCCTGCATGAGGCTGAGCGCTTCGGTGACGGCCATGGCGGCCAGGCCGGTCAGCGTGAGCTTGACCGCCAGCCAGCGGGTGCGGGTGATGCTCTGGTTCCAGGCCAGATAGTGGGTCCCGGTCTCGATCTCGTGGGCGATCAGCGGCGCACCCCAGAAGATGCCGATGATGGCGGGGACGATGAGGATGATGACGACGCCGAGCAGGTACAGCACCCGGTAGGGGCCGGCGTCCACCTGCAGGAGGAAGTTGTTGGCCAGATACCGGCAACTGCCGCCATGGCAGCTGCTGATCCCGCTGGCGGCGTACATGCTGGCCAGGTGCGGCCCGGTGACCGCGAGCAGGACCGCGAACGCGGCCAGCGCCGCGGCGGCGGTGATGGCCTGGATGCGGAACTGCCGCCAGGTCAGCCAGATCATTTCTGCACCTCCAGGTGGCGGCGGCCGCCGGCGGCCTGGCTCATGTAGGCGAGCACCAGGTCTTCCAGATTCACCTGGGAGACGGTCCAGGCCGGGTCCACCACCGGGCTGCTGGTGCGTACCAGCAGCGTGGTCTGCCGGTCGGTGTGACTGGCGGAGATGACCTGCTGCCCGGCCGGCAGCGCGGCCGGATCCCGGCGCGGCCCGGACAGAAGGTGGTGGGTGGCCAGCAGGTCCTCGACCGGCCCGGCGACCAGTACCCGCGAGCCGACCAGGACGACCAGGTAGTCGCACACCCGTTCCAGGTCCGACACCAGGTGCGAAGACAGCACCACCGACAGTTCCTGCTCGGCGACGGCCTCCATCAGGTCCTGCAGGAACTCCCGGCGGGCCAGCGGGTCCAGGCTGGCCACCGGCTCATCCAGGATCAGCAGCTCGGGCCCCTTGGCGGCGGCCAGGGTCAGCGCGAGCTGGGCCCGTTGCCCGCCGGACAATGTCCCGGCCTTCTGGGCGGGGTCCAGGTCCAGCCGCTTGATGCGGCCAGACGCCAGGTCCGCGTCCCAGCCCGGGTTGAGGTGCGCGCCTAGCTTCAGATGATCGGCGATTGACAGCCCGGCGTAGACCGGCGCGTCCTGCGCCAGGTACCCGACCCTGGCCAGCTGCGCCGGGCCGGCCGCGGGCAGGCTGCCGAGTACCTCGATCGTCCCCGTGGTCGGCGCCAGCATCCCAGCCGCCAGGTTCAGCAGGGTTGTCTTGCCCGCCCCGTTCGGGCCGACCAGGCCCACGACGTGCCCGGCCGGGATGCTCAGCGTGCAGTCGGTCAGCGCCCATAGCCGCCGGTACCGTTTGCCCAGCCCGCTGGCGACGACGACGGCGCTCATGCTATGTCCTCCTCGGCGGCGGACCGAAAGGTGCTCAGGAACAGGGCCTCGATGGACTCGTCGTCCAGCCCGGCACGGCGCGCCTTGCCCAGCCACCGCTGCAGGTCGCGGCGCAGTGGCCCGTGCACGGCCAGCGGCGCACCGCCCAGCGTCCCGGTCACGAACGTCCCGATCCCCGGCCGGGCCGCCACCAGGCCCTCGTACTCCAGCTCCCGGTAGGCCTTCAGCACCGTGTTCGGGTTGATCGCCAGCCCGGCCGCCACGTCCTTGACGGTGGGCAGCTGGTCGCCCTCGCGCAGCAGGCCAAGCCGCAGTGCGTGCCGCACCTGGTGGATCAGCTGCCGGTACGGCGCAACACCCGACCGGGCGCTCAGGTGAAACTCGATCACCCTGTCCTCGCTTTATCTAGGTTCCTAGCACTATAGCCAACTACCAAGCTGGCTTGTCAAGGAAACACAGGGTGATCACGAGAGATGCGGCTGCTGGCCGTTGGTGAGCGATGGTTACCATCACGGCTGGGCGTGCCTCGCCGGGCCTGGCTGAGTTGAGGCACGGCCAGGAACGGCGGGGCCGTCGCCTACGCCTCGAGTTCGGCTCGCAGCCTTTCGAGGTCGCTGGCGATGCTCTTGCGTACCTGGCGGGCCATGAGCGGAGTGGCCCAGCCGAAGAAGCGCCCCGGCGTACCGGTCGCGTGGATGGCCACGAGCGTGCCCTCGGGTGCGTCCTCTAGCTCGTAGCGGACGAGCATGGGGAAGGGCCGGTCGACCTTCAGCTCCACCAG
>DATDGI010000070.1:0-7199 GCA_036522155.1 Streptosporangiaceae bacterium | reverse complement strand
GCGCCCGGCGCGTAATAGAGGAAGAACGGCTTGTCCGGCGCGACCGTCTTGGCGTCCTTGATGAACTCCAGCGCCTTGTCGGTCAGGTCCTCGGTCAGGTGATATCCCTCGTCTGGCTGCTTCGGCTGGTCCACCGGGTGGTTGTCGTAGACCAGGTCGGGATACCACTGGTTGGTCTCAGCGCCGAGGAACCCGTAGAACCGCTCGAACCCGCGGCCCGTCGGCCAGTTCCGCCTCGTCGATGCGAGGTTCATCTCCACGGTCGGGCACAGGTGCCACTTGCCCACCATGTAGGTGTTCCAGCCGCGCTCGCCCAGGATCTCGGAGATCATGCCGTTCTCCGGCGGGATGGTCCCGCTGGCGTTGGGGAACCCGACCGCGGCCTCGGTGATGCAGGCCATCGAGTTGCGGGTGTGGTTGCGCCCGGTCAGCAGGCAGGAACGAGTCGGCGAGCACAGCGCCGTGGTGTGCCACTGCGTATAGCGGATCCCGTCAGCGGCGATCCGCTCGATGTTCGGCGTCTCGATCGGCCCGCCGTAGCAGCTCATAGCGGAGAAGCCCACGTCGTCCAGGACGATGTAGACCACGTTGGGCGCGCCGTCGGGTGCCTTGGGTGGCTCGAACGGCGTCCAGTCGGGCACCGAGTCCCTGATGTCGACGTTGATGGTTCCCCGGAAGGGCTGGCTCATCTGCTTGCTCCGTCCTCAGATGTCCCTGGCACCGTGCCGTTTGCCCGCGCCCCCCTGGCGGGCAAACGGGTCAGCTGCCGAGCAGCTTGGCCTTGGCCGCGCTGAACTCCTCATCCGTCAGCGCGCCCTGCTGGTGCAAGGTGGTGAGCTGGTTCAGCTGGTCGAGCATGGAGGGGGCAGCCGCAGGGGGCGGGGCCGCGGCAGGTGGCGGCTGCTGGTACTGCGGAGCCGGGGCCTGCTGCTGTTCCAGGTCGGAGATCCGCTGGTTCTGCTCGTCCTCCGCGGCGGCCTGCTCCTCCGCTCGCCTCCCCATGCTCCTGCCTGCGACGTATGCGGTGCCACCGACCGCGGCTGCGCGCAGCAGCGGGCGTCTCCGGACAAACATGTCTTCCTCCTAGCGATGAGATATGCGGAATCTGGCCGCTACTGCTGCCCCTCGGGCAGCGAGAGACCGAGAGCGACCATGAGTTCCGGGGCGGCCGCGACGATCTTCGGGCCGCCCACCTGCGGCGCGACGGCTTGCAGCACACCCAGCAGGTCATCCGGGGTGCACCCGGCATCCAGCGCGTTGGCCACCTGCCAGAGATATGACGACGGCGGGGCGTCGAGCGCGATGAGGGCAGCGATCTTGACAAGCGAGAAGGTACGGGGATCCAGGCCGCTCCGCTCCTGCCAGTTCGCACGGGCCTCCAGCCCCTCCAGCAGCAGTTCCGGATCCCCCAGCGCCAGCCCGGCCAGCGTGGTCCTGGTCTCCTCGTCGATCTCAGCCTTGGCGGGCGTGTTCATGATCACAATCCTCTCGGTCGGCCCAGTGGACGGCTGACGGTGGATTCCACCTCGGCCCACAGTTACCGCGCCGGCCCAGCCACGGCGTCACCCGTGGCGGATGGTTACGTCAGGCCCGGTCCGCGCCACCGCCGGCCGTTTCGGCCTGCCGGGCCAGGAACCGGAGCCGGGCGGCCCGCGCGTCCCAGGCGTAGACGACCGCGGTGCCGGCGATGAGGTCGTGCAGGGCGCGGTGCTCGCGCTGGACGAGGATGCCTACGAACCCCAGCCCGAAGAGCAGGAAACTCAGCGGGAACACCAGTGCGCGCAGCACGCCCGGCCACGGCTCGATGATCGCGCCGTTAGCCATCACGACCCTGATGCCCAGCACCGCCATCCCGAAGGTGCGGCCGCTCATCGCCCAGGAGTAGCCGAAGTAGAAGAACTGCCAGCCGACGTAGAGGATGGCGACCAGGATGTTCTCCCGGCTCCACGAGATCTGCCGGCCAGCCACGATCTTCACGCCGTAGGAGATGGCGGCGAGCGCGAGCGCGAACACGCCGGAACTCACCCCGAGGTCGATGGCATAGGCCAGGAACCGGGAGACCGAGCCCGCGTAGTGTCCCTGCGCGGTCACCGACTGGATGGCCTGGGTGCGGGCGCTACTCATGACGCCGCCTGGCCGTCTGGGTGGATACCCGAACCGTCCGGCTGGGCGGCGTCGGGGTGGGCGCCGTCGGGATGGGCGCCCGCGCCGTCCGGGTGGGCGCCCGGCGCCAGCGGGGCCGGCTGCTTGCGCCGGAGCGCACGCTGCACCCAGCGGTCGACGAACTGATCCAGCCCGACCGCCTGGCTGCGGGCCGCGTCCAGCGCCTCAACCGCCACCCCCCCGGAGGACCGGGCGATGACCGCGCCCAGGTCGGTCTCCTTGACCAGTGTGTCCATGTCGATCCGGCTCAGGAAGGCGTTGACGTCGACCCGCCCGAGGAGGTCGTCCAGGTCCACCTGCCGCAGGATGGTGTTGATGTCGACCTGGCCGAGCAGGGCATTGATGTCGACCTGGCCGACCAGGGCGTTCACGTCCACCCGGGCGAGCAGCACGTTCAGGTCGACGCGGCGCATGAGCTCGTTCACGTCCACGGCGTCAACGACCAGGTCGACCACGCGCTCGGCGACGCGCTGGGCGAGCGCCTCCAGTGGATCGCCCACCCGTTTGCCGGCCGAGCGGAGCCGCTCAAATGGATCCACGGCCTCAGTATGGCCGGGACTCCAGGCGGTGAATCATCCCGGGCGGGTGAGGCGGACCGTTCCGGCCGGGCTGTGGTGCCTGCTGTCAGTGAACGACGGCGAGCCCGTAGATGCCGTTCGCCACCAGGAACGCGCCCGCCGCGGCCATGACCACGCTGAGGATCGCCTGGCCGTGCGCCCGCAGCCAGCCGTTGAACGCCTTCAGGTAGCGCGTGGTCAGATCCGGGGCAACCATGTGCAGCACGATGGGCAGCCACACCAGCAGCACGTTGATGACCACCACGATGATCAGAGCCAGGGCGGTCAGGTCGACGCCGGCCCGTGCGGTCGCGATCACCTGGACTGCGGCGAGGAAGGTGACGCCCGGGGCGAAGACCAGGAGGCCGGCCAGGAATGCGGTCGCCGGCGCCGGGTTGGCGACCAGCCTGGCCATGAAGCCCTGCTGTGCCTTCGCCGGATCCGGCGGCCGTCGCCGGTGCCTGGCGATCACGGCTGCCGCCGCCAGCAGCAGCAGGATGCCCAGGCCCAGCCGCAGCCCGTAGCGGGGGGTGTGCTCGGCCGGGCGGGACAGGTTGGCGCTGCGCAGCACCAGCAGGATCACCACGCCCATCGCCAGGCTCATGATCACCGCGCCGGCCAGGTACACCGTCGCGGTGAGCCGGGGCCGCGCCGAGCCGAGATACACCGCGGCGATCAGCAGCGCGGTCGGGGACAGCCCAGCCAGGAGCGCCAGCCCGGCCGCCTGAATCAGCATCGGACCGGCCTACCGGTGGGCACAAGGCATGGCCGGGCTCGTCCCGGAGGCGGCCGCCGTCACGGCTGGCCCGCGATCTCCGCCCGGGCCGGCGGCCGGCCGATCAGCTCGATCAGTCCCAGGACCACCAGCAGCAGGACGGCGAGCAGGATGACGACCAGGGCGGTGGGCCGGCCCCAGAACACGAAGACCAGCGCGGCCAGGCCGACGGCGCACACCCGCAGCACGGTCCGGTGCGCGTAGGTCCAGCGGCCCACCGGGCCGCTGGACAGCCCGGCGTGCTCGCCGCCCGACCGGATCCAGCCCAGCGCGGTGGTGAAGGCCCCGCGGGTCCTGACCGCGGTCACCGAGGGCCCGGTCAGGAACGCACCGGCCGCCACGACCAGGCCCAGCACCAGCAGGGTGCGCAGGGCCTCCTTGATGAACCTGACCAGCGTGTCGAATGCGGCCGCGGCGGCGTCGCTGGGCAGCGCGCTATTGGGCACGGTGTTCAGGTAGGCGCCACGGAAGACGAACAGGGCGGCCCCCAGGACCAGCATGGACGCGGCAAATCCCAGCCCGGCACCGATCAGCGCGCGCCGGTGGCCGCGAGCCACGTACACACCGAGCGCTATCAGCACCAGGGCCAGGATGGGCAGCACGATCTTGAGATCGTTGATCAGCCGGTAGGCGGTCTGGGCCTGGACCAGATCCCGCGCGGAGAACAGCGCCAGCGTCGGGTGGATCGACGGGAGCTTGCTCACCAGCGTGAACCCGCGCTTGACCAGGTCATTCTTGACGATCTCGATGAACGGGGCGAGATCCAGGGTGACCTGGCCGTTGCTGACGGTGACCGCCCCGCCGCTCCCGGTGAGCGCGTTCACCAGAGTCTGATGAGCGACGGTATTGACCTGGATCCAGGCGCGGGCGAACTGCGGGCTCGTGATGATCTTGTGCACCGTGTTGTGCACGAACCCGGCGACCGCGCTGGCGAGCGGCCCGGAAAAAGTCCGCATCAGGGTGCCCACCCGCGGCAGGCCCTTGCTGGTGAGCAGGGCGGCGGCCTGATTGGTGAGGCCGGCCACGTTGAGGTGGGTGGTGATCTGATTAGTGATCTTGTCGGTGAGGGCGTTCTGGATCGCCGGGTTGTGGATCAGCGGCTCGATGTTCGCTATGTACCGGTTGGTGTCGGAGACCTGGTTGGCGCTCCAGACGGCCACCACCGACACCGGCGCGAGCAGGCAGCCGACGACGATCAGGACGGTGGCCACCGGCGCCCGCCAGCCGATCCGGCGCCGGGAAACCTGGTGGGTGCGCAACTCGGTCACCTCGGCCCGGAGATGTTCCAGTTCAGCCCGCTCGTCCTGGCTGAGATCGGGGTCCTCTGATACCTGCCCCAGTTCGCCGCCGGTGTCAGACAAGGGTCACTCCTCCCGCGTCCAGCACCGCCTTCGCGGCCCGGATGCCGCGAAGGTTCTGTTCTCCGCATTTCATTCACGCTCCTACCCCCCCGCCCGGCGTACCTCACCCGGCCGGGGTGAATCGCCGCGGGCCCGCGTCTGGCGCCCGGCCCAGCGCGTCGGCACGGGCATGGCCGGTCCGGGCAAACGCCGTCCCGGTCACTCGGCCCGGGCGAGGCACGGGGCGGCGAATGGGCGCAGGCTGGCAGCCAGGGCCAGGCTCAGGTGCCCCAGGCTGACGGAAGGGAGTCCACCGCGATGAGTGCCCGCCTGCGGCGGGTCGTGGATCCGCGGCTGCTGCGGCAGGCCCGGGCCGCGCGCGGCTACCTGGCGGTCACGATCGGGCTCGGGCTGGCCGGGGCGCTGCTGATCCTGGCCCAGGCGGGCCTGCTCGCCCATGCCCTGGCCACCGCGGCCCGCGGCACCGGGACGGCCGCGCTGGCGGGCACCCTGCTCGCCCTGCTGGCGGTGGTGCTCGGGCGAGCGGCGGTGACCGGCGGCGGCGAGGCGTGCGCCCTGCGGGCGGCGGCGGCCGTGAAATCCCAGCTCCGCCGGGCGCTGGCCAGGCACGCCCTGCGGCTCGGCCCGGGCTGGCTGGACACCCAGCCGACCGGGGAGATCGCCGCCCTGGCCACCCGTGGCCTGGACGGGCTGGACCCCTATTTCGCCCGGTACCTCCCGCAACTCGTACTGGCCGTTGCGGTGCCGGCCGCGGTGCTGGCCCGGGTGGCCACCGCGGACTGGATCTCCGCCGTGGTCATCGCCGTGACCCTGCCGCTCATCCCGGTGTTCACGGTGCTGGTGGGCTGGCACACCAAGGCCAGCACCCACCGGCAGTGGCGGCTGCTGGCCACCCTGGCCGGGCATTTCCTTGACGTGGTGGAGGGCCTGCCGACCCTCAAGGTGTTCGGCCGCGCGAAGCCACAGGAAAGGGTGATCGCGGAGGTCACCGGCCGGTACCGGGCCGCGACCATGGCCACGCTGCGGGTGGCCTTCCTGTCCGCGCTGGTGCTGGAACTGGCCGCGGCCGTGGCCACCGCCCTGGTCGCGGTGGAGGTCGGCCTGCGGCTGCTGTACGGCCACATGAGCTACCAGACTGCCCTGCTGGTGCTGCTGCTCACACCCGAGGCCTACCTGCCGCTGCGCGCGGTCTCCAGCCAGTTCCACGCCAGCATGGAAGGCGCGGCCGCGGCCGGCCGGGTGCTGGACATCCTGGGCACCGAGCCGTCCGGCCCGCCGCCGGTGGCGGGACAGCCGGCGCGGCCGGCCCGGGCGGATGGGCCGGCCGGGAGGACCCGGGTGGATGTGCGGGCCGTGGAGATCCGGCTGGACGGCGTCACCGTCGCCTATCCCGGCGGGCGCCGGCCGGCCCTGTGCGGGGTGCGGCTGGCCATCGCGCCGGGCGAGCGGATCGTGCTGACCGGGCCGAGCGGTGCGGGCAAGAGCACGCTGTTCGCGCTGCTGCTCGGGTTCGTCGTGCCCGCCGCCGGGACGGTGCGGGCAGGCCAGGCCGACCTGGCCGGGATCGACCTCGCCCACTGGCGGGACCAGATCGGCTGGGTCCCGCAGCGGCCCTACCTGTTCGCGGGCACGGCCGCCGAGAACATCGCGCTGGGCCGGCCTGCCGCCAGTATCGTGGACATCCGGCGGGCCGCCCGCCTGGCCGGTGCGGCCGAGTTCATCGAGGCCTGGCCGGCCGGATATGGCACGGAACTGGGCGAGCACGCGCTGCGGCTGTCGTCGGGGGAGCGGCAGCGGATCGCGCTGGCCCGCGCCTTCCTGCGGGACGCGCCGCTGCTGCTGCTCGACGAGCCTGCCGCCCATCTCGATCCGGGCGGCGCGAAGCGGCTCGGCCAGGTCCTCGACGCCCTGCCGGCCGACCGCACCATCATCGTGATCACCCACGGGCGGTGGCCCGGCGCGGGCGCGAGCCGCGAGATCCGGCTCGATGCCGGCCAGCTGGTGTCCGCGCCGGGACCGGCGGGCCCTGATGACCGGCCCGGGCCGGGCCCGTCCGGCGCCGGCGGTCACGATCCGCTGGCGGTGGCCCGGTGAGCGGCACCCGGGAATCGCCGGGCGGTGGCCCGGTGGGCGGTGCCCTGACATCCGGTGGCGGTGGCCCGGTGAACGGCCCGGCGCGGCATCCGCTGCTCCGCCTGCTCCGGCTGGCCCGGCCGCTGCGCGTCCAGCTGCTGTTCGCGGTCCTGGCCGGCGCGGCGGCCACCGGCTGCGGGGTGGCTTTGCTGGCGGTGTCGGGATTCCTGCTCGCCCGTGCCTCCCTGCACCCAAGCATCGTGGCCATCT
>DATDGI010000069.1:0-20614 GCA_036522155.1 Streptosporangiaceae bacterium | reverse complement strand
ACAGCCTCGGCGGGGGCCGCCGGGGCCGGCCCGGCCGCCGCGCCGGCGTCGGTGATCTCGTCGATCACCGCCAGCTCGGCGCCGACCGCGACCGTCTCGTCCTCGGCGACCGTGATGCCGCGCAGGATGCCTGACACCGGCGAGGGGATCTCGGTGTCGACCTTGTCCGTGGAGACTTCGAGGAGTGGCTCGTCCGCCTCCACCCGCTCGCCCTCTTTCTTGAGCCAGCGCGTGACGGTGCCCTCGGTAACGCTCTCGCCCAGCTGGGGCATGGATACGGAGACCGGCATGGTTGTGGGTGACTCCTCACGCGTGTACGTGGAGGGGCTTGCCGGCGAGGGCTAGGTGGGCCTCGCCGAGCGCCTCCGACTGGGTGGGGTGCGGGTGGATGAGCTGCGCCACCTCCAGCGGCAGCGCTTCCCAGTTGTAGATGAGCTGGCCTTCGGCGATCAGTTCGCCGACCCGGGCGCCGACCATGTGCACACCGAGCACCGGCCCCGGCTGGCCGCCGGGCTCGCCCGCGGTGGCGATGACCTTGACCGCCCCCTGGGTCTGCAGGATGACGCTCTTGCCGTTGCCGCCGAGGTTGTAGGTGAATTCGGTGGTGGCGATCCCGCGCTCGGCCGCGGTCGCGGCGGTGATCCCGACCGAGGCCACCTCGGGGTCGCAGTAGGCGATCCGCGGCACCCCGTCATAGTCGATCGGGGTGACGGTGAGCCCGCTGACCCGTTCGGCGACCAGGATGCCCTCGCCGAACCCGACGTGCGCGAGCTGGGGCCCGGGGGTGAGGTCGCCAACCGCGGAAATGGTCGGGACGCTGGTCCGGCAGTACTCGTCGGCCAGCACGAAACCGCGGTCCATCGCCACCCCGGCCGCTTCGTAACCGAGCCCGGCCGAGACCGGGCCGCGGCCGACCGCGACCAGCATCAGCTCGGCGTTGAGGGTCTTGCCGCCCGCCAGGGTGACGGTCACGCCGTCGGGGGTGTCCTTGACCTCCTCGAACCGGGAGCCGAGCTGGTAGGCGATGCCGCGTCGGCGGAACGCGCGCTCCAGCAGTTTCGAGCTTGCCTCGTCCTCGGCGGGGAGCAGGTGGGGCAGCATCTCGACGATGGTGACCTCGGCCCCGTACGACCGCCAGATGCTGGCGAACTCGACCCCGATGACCCCGCCGCCGAGGATCACCACCGAGCCCGGTACCCGGTCGAGCCTGACCGCGTCATCGCTGGTGATGACCTTCTGGCCGTCGATCGCCAGGCCGGGCAGGCTGCGCGCCTCCGAGCCGCTGGCCAGGACCACGTGCGCGCCCTCGTAGATCGTGTCGCCGACCTGGACCCCGGTGGGCGAGATGAGCCGCCCATCGCCGTAGATGGTGTCCACCTTGCGGCTGGCGATGGTGCTCTGCAGGCCCTTCCAGAGCCGGTCGACCACCTTGTTCTTATAGGCCTGGACCCCGGCCATGTCGACGCCCTCGAAGGAGGCCCTGACCCCGAACGTGGCCGCCTCGTTTGCCTGGTCGGCGATCTCGGCCGCGTGCAGGAGCGCCTTGGTCGGGATGCACCCGCGGTGCAGGCAGGTGCCGCCGACCTTGTCCTTCTCGATGAGCGCGACCCGGTTGCCGAGTTCGGCCGCGCGCAGCGCGCAGGCGTAGCCGCCACTGCCGCCACCGAGGATGACGATGTCGTACCGGTCGCCACTGTCCGCCACAGGAACGCTCCTTGGTCCTCTTCTTCCTACCCGCCCGGGCCGTCCGGGTTAAATCTTCCCGTCCGCCACATCCTGCGCGAGCTGGACCAGCGTCCGGGTGGCCGCCCCGGTACCGCCCTTGGGGGTATACCCATAGGCCGGGCCCTCGTTGAAGGCCGGCCCGGCGATATCCAGATGCGCCCAGCGCACGCCCAGCGGCACGAACTCGCGCAGGAACAGCCCGGCCACCAGCATCCCGCCGTTCCGGTCCGGGGCCACGTTGGTCAGGTCGGCGACCGACGACTCCAGGCCCTTGCGGAGCTCGTCCGGCAGCGGCATCGGCCACATCGCCTCGCCCGCCCGGGCGGCCGCGCTGACCACCGCGTCCCGCAGCGCGTCATCGTTCGACATCACCCCGGCCACCCGCGGGCCCAGGGCAACCAGTTGCGCGCCGGTCAGCGTGGCCACGTCGACGAGCACATCGGGCGAGTCGGCCCCGGACAGGGCCAGCGCGTCGGCCAGTACCAGCCGCCCTTCCGCGTCGGTGTTGAGCACCTCGACCGTGGTCCCGCCGTAGATGGTGAGCACATCCGACGGGCGCTGCGCGGTCCCGCTGGGCATGTTCTCCGCCAGCGGCAGGTAACCGATCACCCGCACCGGCAGTTCCAGCGCCGCGATCGCCTGGATGGCACCCAGCACCGCCGCCGCCCCGCCCATGTCCGACTTCATGGCCTCCATGGCCTTGCCCGGCTTGAGCGACAGGCCACCGGAATCGAAGGTGATCCCCTTGCCCGCGAGCACGAGTACCTTGCTGGCCCCGGCGGGCGCGTATTCCAGCCGGACCAGCCGGGGCGGGTGGGACGAGCCCTGCCCGACCCCGAGGATGCCCCCGTAACCGCCGTCGGCGAGCGCCTGCTCATCCATGACCGTGACCGCCAGCCCGCGAGCGGCAGCGATCTCCGCCGCCGTGGCCGCGAGTGTGGCCGGCACCAGATCAGACGGCCCGGTGTTGACCAAATCCCGGACCAGGCTCACCGCGTCGGCGAGCACCTCGGCCCGGCGCACGGCCCGCGCCGCGTGGCCGCCCGTGGCCAGCAGGGTCAGCGCCACCCGCGCGGCCTGGTCGCTCCGGTACCGCCCGAAGCTGTAACCACCCAGCAGCGCACCCAGCGCGACCGCTTCCGCCTCCGCCTGGTCGCGGGCGGGCAGGGCGAGTGCTATCTGCCGTTCCTTCGTCCCGTTGGTGGTGCGCTGGCCGGCGATCGCGCGCACGGCCGCGCCGGCCGCCCGGCGCAGCGCCTCCGGGTCGAGCGCCGCCCCGTCCGCGCCGGCCGCGCCGATCCCGACCGCGGCGATCAGCGGGGCGGTGACCGGGCCCCCGCCCGCGATCCTGGTCACCTCGCCGGTGTCGCCGGTGGCGCCGAGCGCGGCCAGGGTGGCGCCCAGCACGCCGCCCATCGCCTCGTCCACGTCCGCGCTCCCGGGCCCGGGCTCCGGGCCGACTGCCCCCTTGCGCACCGCGACCACGAGGGCATCGGCGTCGACCAGGTGAGGGGAGGTGTCGGTGATGCTCAGCGTCGGGCTCACGGCTCTGATGCTAGTGCCTGCCCGCAGGGTCCTGCTCGGCCGTCACCGGTCACCGGCGGCGCTCACGCCACCCTCGGCCCGGCCGCGGCCGGCAACGTCACGCCGGGCGCGCCCGGCCCGTCGCCCTCCGGGCCGGCGACCGCCTCCGCCTGCCCGGGCTCGGGCGGGGCGAACACATGGCAGCCGTCCGGCTCGAAGCGAAGCCCGACCTGCTCGCCGCGGGCCGCCCGGGTCAGCGAGAAGACACCGGTGAGCCGGCCGTGCCCAGGCACGTCGATGGCGTGCTCATACCCCCGGCCACGGAACGCCACGTCGGCCACGGTCCCGGTGAGGTGATGCTCACCGTCCTGGCCCGCGCTGAGCTGGACCCCGGTCGGGCGGACGAGGAGCAGCCCGGCGCCGGTGAGCAGCGGCCCGTGCGGGCGGCGGGCGCGGAACGGGCGCCCGGCGGCCGCCCCCGTCGGTTCCACCTCGACGTGGTCGTCGTCCGTCGTGCCACGGACCCGGACCGCGAACTCGCCGGAGAGCCCGGTGAAGCGGGCCACGAACGGGGTGGCCGGCTTGGTGTAGATCTCCTCCGGGGTGCCGGTCTGGACCAGCCGGCCGCGTTCGAGCACCCCCACCCGGTCCGCCAGCGCGAACGCCTCCGCCTGGTCGTGGGTGATGTACAGGGTGGTCGCTCCCGCCTCCCGGACCAGCGCCGAGATCTCCACCCGCATCCGCTCCCGCAGGTCCGCATCGAGGTTCGAGAGCGGCTCGTCGCAGAGGATGAGCCCGGTGTCGGCGACCAGCGCCCGGGCCAGCGCGACCCGCTGCTGCTCGCCGCCGGACAGCTCGTTCGGGTACCGCGTGACGTAGGCGGCCAGCCCGACCCGCTCCAGCATGGCCACGGCCTGCTCCCGGCCCTGGGCGCGGGACACGCGCCGGCGCCGGAGTGCGAACGCGACATTGTCCTGCACGGTCAGGTGCGGCCACAGCGCGTAGTCCTGGAACACCATGGACAGATCCCGCCGGTCCGGCGGCACGTGCGCCCGCCCGTCGGCGACGGTGGTATCGCCGATGAGGATCCGGCCGGAGGTGATCCGCTCGATCCCGGCCAGGCTGCGCAGCATCGTGGTCTTGCCGGAGCCGGACGGGCCGAGCAGCACCAGGAAGGTGCCCGGCTCCACCGCCAGCGAGATCTCGGTCAGCGCCTGGTTGCCGCCGGGGTAGACCTTGGTGACGCGGTCGAAGGTGATGCGGTCAGCCACGGGTGGTTCCTCCGATCCGGCGCCAGCCGGCGGGTGCGATCAGCCGGTAGCCGCCGAGGACCACCATCACCGCCGCCAGCGCGATGGCGACCGCGAAGACAGACTGGGCCATGCCGACCCCGAAGTGATAGTTGGCCAGATTGTCGTTGATGGCGACCGATGCGGGCGGTGAATTAGGCGCGTACAGCAGCTGGGACAACGGCAGTTCCAGGAACACGCCGCAGAACGTGAGCAGCCACGCCATCAGGATCGGCCGGGAGACCACCGGCAGCACGCCGCGCGCCCAGGCCACGATCTCCCCGGCGCCATGCGCCCGGGCCGCGTCCTTCAGCGAGGCCTGGAGCTGGGACACCGAGCCCACCAGCACCCGCGCGTTGGTGGGCAGGCTGGACGCGATGTAGGCGATCACCAGCAGCGCCACCGTCTGGTACAGGTTGATGCCAAGCCGGGAGGCGATCGGCAGGTTGTAGGCGAAGATATAGCCCGCGCCGAACACCACGCTGGGCAGCGCGACGGCGGACAGCAGCAGGAAGTCCAGCGCCCGGGTCGCCTTCGTCGCCCGCTGGGTGAGCAGCCGGGCGGCGATGAAGCCGCCGATCACGGTGACGGTCGCGGTGATGAACGCGTACACCAGCGAGCGCTCGATCGGCCCGATCAGGCCGGCCTGCGCGAACAGCGCCCGGTAGTTCACGAGCGTCAGGCTGAACGTCCCGCCGTAGTCGCCCAGCAGTGAGGCGCTGACCGCGCCAAAGCCGGGCACGCCGAGGGCGACCAGGTAGAACAGCCCGACCCCGGACACCGCCGCGATGGTGCCCCGGCGGGACAGCTGCCTGCGGACCACCTGCCGGGACCGGCCGGACAGCGTCGCATAGGAGCGGCCGCGCAGCGCCCGGGCCTGCAGCGCGAGCGGGATGGCGACGGCCGCGACCAGCAGCCAGCCCATGCCCGCCGCCAGCGGGAAGCTGGGCGGGAAGTTCTCGATCTGGGCGTACAGCTGGTAGGTGGCGAGGAAGAAGTTGGAGTTGTAGGCGAGCGTCGCGGCCACCCCGAAGTCGCTGATGGCTTCCGCGAAGTTGATCGCGAGCGCGGACCAGATGGCGGGCGCCAGCATGGCCGCCACCAGCCAGATCGCCTGCATCCGGCGGGAGCCGTGCACCCGCGCCGCGTCCTCGTACTCCTGGCCGAGGCCGGCCAGGCCGGCCGTGACCGCCAGGAAGGTGAACGGCACCGAGCGCAGGCCGAGCAGCAGCACGACCCCGAACGGGCCCTGGATCAGGTGGGTCACGAACGGCCAGTCCAGGCCCACCCGGTACATCACCCCGTCCGGCTGCACCAGCCGCTCCCAGCCGAGCGCGGGCAGCCACGACGGCAGCAGCAGCACCAGCCACATCGCCGGGGCCACGAACCGGCGGCCGGGCATCGTGGTCCGGGCCGCCAGCCAGGCGATCGGGAAGCCGATGGCCAGCCCCATCACCGCGGCCGCGACGCTCACCCACAGCGAGTTGAACACCGCGACCGCGGTCGGCCCGGTCAGGGTCTGCCGCAGGTAGGTGAGGGTCAGCCACTGCGATCCCTGCTGGAAGAGCCGCGGCGAGACCGCGAGCAGCAGGAAACAGGCCGAGGGCAGGAGGATGAACGCCGCCAGCAGCAGCCAGAACGTCAGCCGGGCCAGGTGGCGCGGGGCCGGCAGGCCGGAGGTGGCGGCCCGCCAGCCCCGTGCGCCGCCCCCGGCCCGGGGGGTGACCGGGCCGAGGGCGGTGGGGGTTTCGGTGGTGAACATCAGTGGCAGCGGCCGGGGGAGCGCCCGGGCCGGCCGCAGTCGTTGCGAATCACCGGACGATGTTGTTATCGAACCACGTGTTGATCGTGGCCTCCTTCGATCCCCACGTGTACGGATCGATGCTCTGCGTCTTCACGCCGGTCAGCGCGGGCACCGCGGGCAGCGGGTTCACGCTGGTCAGCACCGGGTAGTACAGCGAGTCACCGGTGGGGTCACCGGTCTGCATGACATGCTGGCCCGCTGGCGAGAGCACATAGTCGATGAACTGCTTGGCCTCGGCCTGCTCGGCGGCCGGCGCCTTGGCGTCGATGCCGATCGCGCTGGGCAGCAGGGTGACCGGGTCGAGGTACTTGACGACGAGCTTCTTATCGCCGATCGCCGCGCCGATCCCGGCCGAGCTCTGCACCAGGGCGAGCTTGATCTGGCCGCTGGTGAGTGCCTGCAGGGTCGGCCCGTTCGTCGGGTGGATGATCAGGCCGTTGCCCTTGAGCTTGGTGAAGAACGACTCACCGGCGGGCACGCCGCCCAGGTAGTTCATCATGCCGGCGATGAACGGGAAGGTGGGGCCGGATTGGGAGGGGTCGTTCATCCCGACCGAGCCCTTCCACTGCGACTGCAGCAGCTGCTGCCAGGTGGAGGGCGGGCTGGTCACCTTGGTCTTGTCGTAGACCAGCGCGGCCATCAGCGTGACCCCGGTCGGGACGTAGCTGTGGTCGGGGGGAATGGAGGCGGTGCCCAGGCTGTCGAAGGACACGCTCGGCTCGAAGCCCTTGAGCAGCAGGCCCTGCTGGTCAAGGCCGGCGAAGGCGGTCGCACCGTCGACCCAGAGCACGCCCCAGTTGGGGTTGTTCTTGGACGCTTCGATCTGGGTGAGGAGCGGGCCGGTGGAGTTGTCGTCCAGCTTGACGGGGATGCCGGTGGCCTTCTGGAAGGCCGCCGCCATCACGTGGTCGTAGCCCTGCGCCGAGTAGATGACGAGCGGAACCTTGGCCGCCGCCGCTGGCGAAGAACTCGATGTGGTGGTGGAGGAAGAGGAGGACGAGCAGGCGGCCAGGGCGAGCGCGGCCACGCTCACCAGGCCGGTGATGCTCAGCATCCTCGGGCGCCAGGTGTGATTCATGGCCGCAGACTGCACGGGCCAGCCGTCATCGCGGTGACCGGAACATGACCGGCAGGTGAAGCGTTGGACACAAAGTGGATGTAACGATTGTGCGATGGTAAGAATCACAGGTGTTACTATTGCTGGTTAAACGACGGGCGCCTGCCCCGCCACTGGGTCAGCCGTGACCCATGACGCGCATGCGGCGGTACGTCCGGTAAGTGAACAATTGCGGATGGCTGCCGGCTGGAGGAGGACGGGCTAGTGAATGTCCGCTTCCACCGCATAGACCCGGGCGGCGTACTCCTCCAGCGCCTGCTCGCAGGTGACCAGCGCGGCCTCGGCCGCCTGGCGTCCCTCGGCGTCGAAGGTGTCGCGCTGGCGGACCCGCGCGAACCAGTTCTGCAGCTTGGCCAGGTCGACTTCGTTCTCTTCCAGTTCGGCGTAGGTAAAGTGCTCGGCGACGTGTTCCTTCTTCACCTGCGCCAGGAAGTCGTCGCAGCGGTCGACGATCTCCCCGTACTCGTCGTTGCGGGCGGCCTGGAAGGTCTCCATCACCTCCGCCGCGCCGGCCAGGATCGCGCAGCTGAGCAGCACCGCCGTTCCGCCCATGTCAAGAATTTCGCTGCGGAGCTTGCGCAGCGCACGCTCGTGGCCGGTCCCGGCCGGCAGCGCGGCGGCGGAGTTCTGCAGGTAAATAGCGCCGAGGCTCTTGATCCGCCGCCACACCGCCGCGCGCAGCCTGCTCGGCTCGGACGGCACCCGGTAGATGAGGACCAGCCAGCCCCCGCCCGCTCCCTGGTCGTCGTCGGCCACCCGCCCATTGTCGCAGAGCGGCACACCCCCGCCGCCCCGCCGATGCCCGTTCTGGAGGCCGCGTGAATGCCCTGCCCTTGGTCCTGACCGTCTTCGTCGCCTGCGCGGTCGAGGCGGTCGAAGCCCTGACGATCGTGCTCGCCGCCGGGCTGACCCGCGAGTGGCGCTCCACCTTCCAGGGGATGGCCGTCGCGCTCGTGGTCCTGGCCGGCGTGGTCGCCATCGTCGGGCCCGCGCTCACGTTGGTCCCGCTGCAGCCACTGCGGCTGGTGGTGGGCGCCCTGCTGGCGGTGTTCGGGTTGCAGTGGCTGCGCAAGGCGGTGCTGCGCGCCTCCGGCTACAAGGAACTGCACGACGAGACCGGCATCTTCGCCCGCCAGGTGGCGGCCGCGAAGACAGCCGGGGAAGTCAGGCGGGGCCGGGTCAGCGACTGGTACGCCTTCACCCTGTCGTTCAAGGGAGTGCTGCTGGAAGGTCTGGAGGTGGTGTTCATCGCGCTCACCTTCGGCGCCAGCCAGCACAGCATCGGCTGGGCGGCGGTCGGCGCGGTCTCAGCGGTCGTCCTGGTCGCCGCGGTCGGCGTGGCCGTCCGGGCGCCCCTGGCCCGGGTCCCGGAGAACAGCATGAAGTTCGCGGTCGGCGTGATGCTGACGTCGTTCGGCGTGTTCTGGGGAGCCGAGGGAGCGGGCGCGGCCTGGCCGGGGAACGACGCCGCCCTGCTGGTCATCGTGCCGCTGACGCTGCTCATGGCGCTGGGTTACGTAGCGCTGCTGCGGCGAGCCCGGCAGGTCGCGGCGGGCGCCAGCCCGGTCGCGGTGGGAGCGTCCGCCGGCTCCGGGCCAGGCCCGGCAGCGCGGCCGGAGGAGGACGGGCGATGAAGCGGATCCGCGCGTTCGGCGCGTTCTGGTACGACTTCGTGATCGGCGACGACTGGCGCGGGGCGGCGGTGGTGGCCGCCGCGATCGCGGTGACCGCGGTCCTGGTCGCCGCCGGGGTGAACGCCTGGTGGCTGCTGCCGGTCAGCGTGCTAGCCGCGCTCGGCTGGTCGCTGCGCCGGGCGACGGCAGGCAAGGCACCCTGAAACAGCCGTCCGCGCGAGGCGTCGGCGGCTGCTCCTAGTCGCCCGGGACATTGCCGGGCTATGGCCATCTTGTCCGGATGAGGGGACGATTGAATCTGGATTCTCGCTCCCGGCAGGGAAGGTCGTTAAGGGTTCGGCCGGGCGGAGAAGGGAGGGCCGGGTGCCTGACATACCTGCCGCCCCGAGCCAGGGGCGTGAGAGTCCGCCTGCCCCGCACCCGGGCGGCCAGCCATCGGGATCCGTGACGCGTAAGCGATCAGGGCCGGGGGCGGTCTTGATGCCGATTGCCTTGGCCCTGCTCGGCGTGGCCCTCCTCATTGTCGGCTTACTGCTGTACCCGAGAAGGGCCGAAAATCCCGCCCCACTTAGTACCAAATTGGATGTCTTCTCGACTTGCCCGCTGTATTCCATCGGCTACGGCGTCGACCCAGTCCCGGGCCACCCGGGAGTTTCCAGGCTGACGGTCCAGCTTTCGCTGCCAGAAGGCCTGCTCCCCGGCAGTGGGGCGTGCAGAGGCGGGGCGGGCGCCGGGGTGACGGTGACCCCGCCGCCCGGCACCACCCTCTTGACCGGCACCACCTTCTTGAATTGCCAAGCCTGCCACGGTCATTGGACCGTTGGGCTGTCCTTCCCGCCTAACGGCCTAGTGGCTGCCCACTTCCTTGTAAAGGCCAGCAGCTTCGGCGTGGTCTCCAACGGCATCACCACGTCGGCCGCGATCCCGGAAATCGTCAACGACGCCACGGGGACACCAGAATTGCTCGTTGCCTATCACATACCGTCAGCCATCAGCTATGACTGGTCTGCCGACCCGCCCGTCTCAATCAGAAAGTCCATCGTCATATGGAGCGAGCCGGTGGCCCAGCATCAAACAGCAGGGCGGGCGGCTATCGGCATCGACCAAGCGGCTCAGGCGAGTGACTCTTTCAAGATCTTCCTGGCTGGGGTCTTGATCGCCCTCGCCGGCGCAGCGATACTCGCCGCCATCGTTGAAGCCGTCCACACACGCGACTGGGATGTCATCCGCGCACTGCACCCAAAAGAGCCGCCCGCCACAGCCCAACGCCCTGCATTGGGCAAGGGATCGCCAGGCGACCTACCGGACTCAGCTCCCCGATGATCCTCTACGGGTACCGGGTCAGCGGTTCTGCCACGCGGTTCTGTCCGCATCCCGCGCCGGGGAAGTTGTTGGCCAGCCCGGCCCGGCGCCCTCTCACCGGTGAGGTGCGCGGGCCGGCCACCACGGCGGGGCGGGCTCAGGCCGGCCTGCGCGCCTTGACCAGGCCGGTCTCGTAGGCGAACACCACGGCCTGCACCCGGTCGCGCAGCCCGAGCTTGGCCAGCACCCGGCCGACGTGGGTCTTCACCGTGGCCTCGGACACGAACAGGCGGCCGGCGATCTCGGCGTTGGACAGGCCCTGCGCGACATGGGCGAGCACCTCCCGCTCCCGCACGGTCAGGCAGGCCAGTTCCGGCCGGGCCGGGCCGTCTTCGGCCGGGAACAGCGGCGCGAACCGGTCGATCAGGCGGCGGGTGGTGGACGGGGCCACCACCGCGTCGCCGGAGTGCACCGCCCGGATGCCAAACAGCAGTTCCTCCGGCGGCACGTCCTTCAGCAGGAACCCGCTGGCCCCGGCCTTGAGCGCGGCGTAGGCGTACTCATCCAGGTCGAAAGTGGTCAGCATGAGCACCCGCGGCCGGTCCCCGGCCTGGCAGATCTGGCGGGTCGCCTCGATCCCGTCCAGCCGGGGCATCCGCACGTCCATCACCACGACGTCAGCGGGGGTGGTGCGCAGCAGCGCGGTCGCGGCCAGCCCGTCCCCGGCCTCACCGACCACGTCCATGTCCGGCTGGGCGTCCAGCACCATCCGGAAGCCGGCCCGGACCAGTTCCTGGTCATCCACCAGCACGATCCGGATGGTCATGCGGCGCCCGCCCCGGCCTCCGGCGAGGCCAGGTACGCCGGGTCCCCGGACGCGGCCAGCGGCAGCCGTGCGGTGACCTGATAGCCGCCCGCTGGCCGCGGGCCGGCCTGCACCCACCCGCCGTAGACGGCGACCCGCTCGCGCATCCCGTTCAGCCCGTGGCCCGCCCCGTCCGGCAGGGTGACCGGCCCCTGCCCGTCGTCGATGACCCGCAGGACCAGGGCGTCCTCCAGATACCGGAGGGTCACCTGGGCGGTCGCCGGCGCGCCGGCGTGCTTGCGGGTGTTGGTCAGTGACTCCTGCACGATCCGGTAGGCGGCGAGCGCGGCCCCGTCCGGCAGCGGCTGCGGGACCCCCTCGACGGTGAGGGTGACCGGCAGCCCGGCCACCCGGGTCTGTTCCAGCAGTTCGCCGAGCTGGGCGATCCCGGGCAGCGGGGCGCGCCCGGGATCGGTCCCGTCCTCGTCGCGGCGGAGCACGCCGAGCAGGCGGCGCATCTCGGCCAGGGCCTGGCGGCCGGTGCTGGCGATGGCGGTGAGCGCCTCCCTGGCCTTGCCGGGATCGGCGTCCAGGGCGTAGGAGGCGCCGTCGGCCTGCACCACCATGACGCTGACGTTGTGGGCGACCACGTCGTGCAGTTCCCGGGCGATCCTGGCCCGCTCGGCCGCCGCGGCGACCTGGGCCTGCGCGTCGCGCTCGGCTTCCAGCCGGGCCGCCCGGTCCTCCAGGGCGGCGTAGTAGGCCCGGCGGTAACGCACCGAATCGCCGAGCACCCACGCGATCAGCGCCGGCCCGGCGAACATGATCGAGCCGACCGCTATCGCGTCCAGCACGCTGAGCTGACCCGGCATCCACCGGGCCACCGCCGTCGCCGAGCCAACCAGGCAGACCGCGAGGCCGGCGACCGAGGTCCGCCGCGGCGTGTAGGCGGCGAGGGTGTAGAGCAGGATGACGATGGCCAGGTCGGAGGCGGTTGGCCTGAGGTTCAGCAGGACCTGGACTGCGCCGATGACGGTGGCGGCCGCGAAGGCGCCGACCGGGTGGGAGCGCCGGAAGATCACCGGGACAGCAATCAGGAGCGCCATCGGGAGGTCGGCCAGGCGCTCGAAGCTCAGGGCGGCCGCGCCGGGGTGGGCCGCCCCGGGGCGGAAGACCATGGCCGCGACGGACGCGACGCCGAGGAAGGCGAGCCCGGCCGCCAGGGCGCTGTCCACCAGTTTCGGGTGCCGGCGCAGCCAGGCGTACAGGGGTCCCACGTCTCCAGCGTAGGCGCGGCCAGGCCGGGTGGTCGTCATCCTGCCGGTGCGGGCCGGGTCATCCTCACGGGTGATGCCCCGTCCGGCGGCGCGCCCGGGTGCTAGCCGTGGGTGCTGATCCAGACCGAGACACAGGTGGGCTCCAGCGCCCGTTGCACCACGGTGGCCAGGTCATCGCGGATGGCAGCCAGATCGGTGGCGCCGGACAGTCGCCCCGCGAAGGCCGCGACCTCCTGGTCGGCGTCGTAGCGGGCCCGGTTGAAACGGCGGTCCACTGACCGCTGCAGCCGGTGCCGTACCTGGTTGAACAGCGCGGCCACCGCGAGTGTCGCCCCCGCCACCGCGACCGACGAGGAGATCGGCAGCACCCGGGTGGCCAGCAGCACCAGCCCGGCGTACACCGCCACCAGCAGCCCGGTCAGCATCGTGTAGGAAACGGTGCGGGAGATGATCCGGTCGATGTCGTACAGCCGGAACTTGAGTATGCCCAGCCCGATGCTGAGCGGCAGGGCCAGGATCGCGGCCTGGCCGGCCACGCTGCCGATGCCCGCGAGCACCGGATTCGTCGTGCTGATGGACAGCAGGAAGCCGCCCACGCCGAAGACGACGCAGATGGCGCCACCGCCCAGCAGCCACTTCAGCTGCAGGCGGCGTTCCCCGCCGGTGTGCCGGTAGCCGATGACCTGACGGGCCAGCCAGCTCAGCCAGCAGACGGCAAGCACAATCAGGAAGGTGCCCTGGACGTCGCCCCACCAGGCGGCGCCGTGCTGGGACGGGTTATCGAAGACCAGGAGCGTGCCGCCGGAATCCAGGCGGATGTCATGCGTGGCGATGTCGCCCGCCGCGATCAGCACCGCCCCGCCCAGGTACAGCGCCGCCAGCCCGAGGTAGGGCCACAGCATCAGCCGCCAGCGGACCGACGGCAGCCGCCCGTCCGGGAAGAGCAGGATCCCCAGCCCGAGCAGGGTAAACGTCGCCGCCCACGCGGGCTGGATGAGGACCGCGACCGGGCCGAGCGGCAGCGTCCCATGATGCAGCCGGTAGTCGAGCACCGAATAGGACCCACTGGCGGCGCTGAGTGCCTGCAACCCGCCGGCCCCGGCCAGGATCCAGCCCATCGGGTTGCCCGGCCGGTGCCAGGCAATGACGCAGCCGACGGCGGCCAGCGCCAGGCACGCGGCTACCGGCGCGCTATCCGAACCCGTCAGCCGGTGCGCCGCCAGACCGAACACTGCCGCCGCCCCGAAGGCCGTCAGCAGCAGGGCAGCCAGCACCAGCACCGCTGCCCGGGATGCGAGACGGCTGTCACGCGCGGTCAGGGGCTGCACCTCACCCACAAAAGAAACGCTACGCGCGGATCGTCCCGGGAACGTTACGGCGATCCGCGGCCTTTTCAGCCGGCCGCGGTGGAACCGCCGGGACCGCCGGGTGGCTCCGGCGGGCGCTTGCCGGAGCCCGGCAGCGGGCGCGATGGCAGGACCAGCTGGGTGGCGTCCCCCGACCCGTCCGGCGCCACCCGGTAGCCGGCCGCACCGGCCCAGCCGGTCACCGCGGTGGCCAGGTCATCGTCGGTGAAGTGGGCACCGGCGCCGTCGTCGCAGGCGATTCCCGGCGGCAGCGTGCCCGCCGCGACCAGGGAGGTGAACAGCGGCCGCCGAAGCGGCTCGGAGTCGTAGTGCGGGCAGTAGCTGCCCGGCAGCAGGCCCAGGCCGCCGGTGTAGGGGCGCAGATCCGGCCCGAACGAGTCGGTCGTGCCGCCCTCGAACCAGCAGATCGCGCCGGCACTTACCCCGGCCAGCACCACCCCCGCCTGCCAGGCCGACCGCATGACCGCGCCCAGCCCGTGCACGCGCCACACCGCCAGCATGTTCGCGACGCTGCCGCCGCCCACGAAGATCAGGTCCTGGGAGAGCAGCAGATCCCCCGGGTCAGCCACGTTCGGCATCGGGAACAGGGCCAGGTGGCTGACGTCCGCCTGGACGCCGTCGAACCGGGCATACAGGCGGGCCAGCATGGCCGGGTCGTCCCCGCAGGCCGTGGCCAGCAGGCAGATCCGCGGCCGCGGGCGGCCGGTCAGCCCGCACAGATAGGCCCAGAAGGGCTGGTAGGTGCTGTCCGGGGCCTCCCGCCCGGGCAGGCCGCCGAACGCCACGATGTGCCGCCGCCCGTCCGCTGCCACACCCTGCACGGTAGCCGGTGCCCGCGGCCGGCCCGCCGCCGCCACCCGGGCCGGATCGGGCCGCCATGCCCTATCGTGCCGACGTGGCCGATTGCGTGTTCTGCCGGATCGCGGCCGGGCAGGTACCTGCCGACGTGGTCCTGGCCGATGACCTGGTGGTGGCGTTCCTTGATGCCCGGCCGCTGTTCAAGGGCCATGTGCTGGTGATCACGCGCGAGCACTACGAGACCCTGCCGGATCTGCCGGAGGAACTGACCGGGCCGCTGTTCACCCGGGTCCGGTGGATCAGTGCCGCGCTGCCGGCCGCGCTGGGGGCGCAGGGGACGTTCGTCGCGCTCAACAACGTGGTCAGCCAGAGCGTCCCGCACCTGCACGTGCACGTGGTGCCCCGCACCCGGGGTGACGGGCTGCGCGGCTTCTTCTGGCCCCGGCAGAAGTACGCCAGTGAGGCGGAGGCGGCCGGCTACGCGCAGCGGATACGCGACGCGCTGCTGGCAGCAGGGCACTGACCTGGTCGCTGGCTGCACATCTGAGGGAGTGAGGACGCGTTCCCGGCCGGTGACCCCGGTGTCCTGTGTCGCATGACCTGAGGTGTGGCCAGAGAGCGTCTACCAGGCGATCTGGAGGAAGGTACCCTCGTAGGCGCCGTGGGGGATCGGGGTGAACGTGTTCCCGGTGAGGACGCCGAGGACGTTGCCAGGGCCGTAGCGTCCCGGTTTGCCGCGGGGGTCCCAGACGACGAGCGCCTGGCCGCCCGGGCCTGCCCACAGCACTTCCTGCCAGGGCGGGCCTCCTGCCCACCCCAACGCCTGCCAGTCGAACTGGAACTGGTCCTCGGACAGGATGGGTTGTCCGGTGCGGGCGGAGAACTCGGTGATCCCCTGGGGGGTGGCAGTGACGATCCTGGTGCCGTCGGGGGTGAGGAACGTGTTGGTGCCTAGCGCGCCTGCGTCCGGGAAGGTGAGGACGATTTTGGATGCCGCCAGGCTGGTGCCCGGCGCGGTGGTGTCGAGCAGCCGGATGTTCGTGGCCTCCGGGGCCAAGCTCCGGTAGGCGCCAAGCGCGTGCGCTGCCAGCGCGATCGTGATCGCGGCCGCGGCGATAGTCCAGGCCAGTAGGTCAGCCCGCCGCACACGGACGCACCTCCGCACGAGCATTCCGGTGAGCACGACCGCGGCCAGGGTGCCGGCGACCGCGGCTAGAAACGAGAGGGATATTGCTCCCCCGCTGCCGTTCCACTGCTGGAATTCC
Source organism: Streptosporangiaceae bacterium (assembly GCA_036522155.1). Taxonomy (GTDB): domain Bacteria; phylum Actinomycetota; class Actinomycetes; order Streptosporangiales; family Streptosporangiaceae; genus UBA9676. Next base: position 4,707 of record DATDGI010000069.1, on the reverse strand, counting down.
AGTGTCGTCCCGCCAGCGGTCCAGGAGAAGATCTGGCCGATCGGCTTAAAGTTGCCGATCCAGCCGCCGCCGGGCCAGGCCCAGGAGCGGATCGCCCCGGTGGTAAGGGTGACGACCTGGATGGATTGGCGGAGGTCCAGGGCGAGCCTGGTGCCGTCGGGGGACACCGTCAGCCCGGCGAGCTGGGCGGACTGGATCGTTTCCGGGACGGCGAGGCGGGCCAGCTTGGCCGTGTGGGTGGCCGGGTCGAAGGTCATCCTGAAGAACACCGTGGGGGTGGTGTTGTCCCGGTTCTGGGCGGGGAGCCCGGCCTGGCCGGAGCCGATGGGCCAGTACCGCTGGGCGGCCAGGACGAAGGTGCGGTCGTCGGAGGCGGCGCTCACCCAGGTGAAGATCTGGTAGGGCCGGGGCGGGGTGACCGTGGCGAGCACGTGCCCGGTGAGAGTCGAGCGCACCACCACGGCCTCACCGCCCATCACCTGGACGGGGGCGGTCAGGGTCAGCGCGGCGAAGTAGCGGGGCACCTGACGCAGCGCCGCCGGACGCAGCGCCCCCGGACGCAGCGCCGCCGGGCTGGGGTGGGACTGCGTGGCCGGGGCGGGGCCGGCCGGGCGGGCGTGGCCGTGGAACGCGGCACCGATGGCCAGCGCGGCGGCGACCACGCCGACGGTGGCGGCGGCGGCGGCCAGGGGCACGAGCAGGCCAGACCACTTCCCGCGCCGGCCGGGAGGCCCGGGCGTGGCCTTGAGTGCGCGGAGCAGGTCTGGCCCGCCCGGCGCTTCCTGGTCGTGGCTGGCCATCACCTGGCGAAGGATGTCTTCGACGCCGCTCACCGCCGATCTTCCTTTCCGATCCCGGCGGGCACGGCCAGCTGCCGCAAGACGGCCAGCCCACGGCTGGCCAGGCTGCGCACGCTCGCCTCGCGGCAGCCGAGCAGCGCCGCGATCTGGTGGTCGGGCATGTCCTCGTAGTACCGCAGCACCAGCGCCGCGCGCTGCCGCGCGCTCAGCGCCCCCAGCGCCGTCCATAGCTGCGCCCGGTCGGCGATCTGGTCTTCTGGGCTGCCGGCCACCGGCTGTTCGGGCATCGTGTCGGTCACCACCTCGCCGCTGCTGCGCAGCCGCCGGCCGCGCAGATATTCGTTGATCACGGCCCGGCGCAGGTAGGCATACCAGTCCTCGGGCGGGAGGCCGCGGCGGCACACCGAGCGGTAGACCCGCAACAGGGCGTCCTGCACCAGGTCTTGCGCTGCCACCCGGTCGTGGGTCAGCTGATAGGCAACCCGCAGCAGCCGGTCACCGGAATGCGCGACCAGCTCCGCCAGCGCGTCATCAAGATCCACGCCACCACCTCGGGCCTACCCAGATGATGCGCCAGCCGCGCCCATCTGTTGCGTGCGCCGGTGGCCGCGCTCACAGTGCCTCAACTTCTCTGGCACGGGACACCCGGGACCGTCTCAAAGCCAGATGCGCCTCGTGCTGGGACGGCCTATCGTCGGGGTATGGCCGAGTGGTGGTCGATTGAGGTATTTCACGGGGAGCTTGCCGCCGGGCGGTGGCGCGACGCCTATGCGTCCAGGCTGATCGAGTCGGCGGTGACCGCCGGGGCCAGCAGCTGGGAGTGGCACGAGCACCAGTTCGGCGTCGTCTTCGAAGTCGAGTTCGGCAGCGATGCTGACTGGGAGGCGTTCCGCGCCATCCCGGCCGTCCAGGCGGCGCTCGACGCCGTCCCCGATCCGGTGAACGGGCTGCTCGTCTACCGGGGCCGTGGCGGCGGTGCGGGCGCGGGTTCCCCGCGGCGGCCCCGGCCCGCGGCGGGCGCGGGGGCCATGTCCCTGCCCGAGCCCGGTGCGGAACCGCAGCTGGATCTCACCGGCGTGGACCCGCCCGGCCTCGTCCATCTGGCCAGCTCCGCATAACCGGAGGGCGGCGGGGCCGTGTGCTGGGCCCGGCCAGTCGGCGCTGAACCAGGGTTCGGTCAGTGCCGGGCCGCGGAGAGGGCAGGATGGAGGAATGACGGAAATTCAAGCGACCGCTGACGGGCTGCGCGCGGCCATCGAGCGGAGCGGCTATTACCCAGGCCTGGTAGCCGATGCGGTGAACGCCGCGCTCGGTTCCGAACCGGTCGTCTCGTTCTTCGTCCACCACGACGCGCTGTTCGATCCGGGCATGGAGGTGCGCCGGCACATGAGCGTGCTGGTGCTGACGCCCACCAGGCTCATCTACTCGCACACCGATGAGAACCCGGCCGAGGAGCCGGGCGCGCGCCCGCAGGCGGAGACGAGCACCGAGGCGGTCCAGTTCTCCCGGATCTCGTCGGTCGCGGTGACCCGGGTGGTGCCGGACCCGGCGTCCTACGTCCCGGGCGTGACCACGCCCAGCGAGGTGGTGCTGACCATCGGCTGGAACGTGATGTCCCGGGTGGAACTCGAGCCGGCCCACTGCGGGGACGAGAACTGCGAGGCCGACCACGGCTACAGCGGCACCATCAGCGCCGACGACCTCGGGCTGCGCGTCAGCGAGGCGGCCGATGGTGAGGAGGCGGTCGCGCAGGCGCTGGCCTTCGCCGCGGCCCTGGCCGCGGCCACCGCGCACCCGGATCGCTGATGAGCGGGCTGATGCCAGCCGAGCCGACAGTCGCGCCGGTACTGCCGCACTACGGCGAGCGCAGCCTTCCCGACCTTGCCTCCTCCCTGCTCGCGTCGCTGGGCGTGGCCGGGGAGCCCAATCCGCTGTCGCTGCCGCCGGCCAGCCGCGCCTGCCTGCTGGTGGTGGACGGCCTCGGCTGGGAGCTGCTGCGCGACCACCCGGCCGCGGCCCCGTTCCTGTCCGAGCTGGCGGTGCACGGCAGGCCGCTCACGGCTGGCTTCCCGGCGACCACGGTGACCAGCCTGAGTTCGCTGGGGACGGGCCGGCCACCCGGCCAGCACGGGATGCTCGGCTATCAGGTCGCCATCCCCGGACAGCCCAAGCTGCTTAACGGCCTGCGGTGGGACAAGTCGGTTGATCCGCTGGCCTGGCAGCCCGGCCAGACCGTGTACCAGCGGGCCGCGGAAGCGGGGGTCACTGCCTTCCGGGTGGCGGCGCCGGCGCTGGAGAAGACCGGGCTGTCCACCGCGGTGATGCGCGGCAACATCTACCGGCCGGCCGACAGCCTGGGCGCGCTCGCCGCGGAGGCGGCGGCCGCGCTGCGAGCGGCCGACTGGGCCCTGGTGACGGTGTACCACGGGCAGCTGGACAGCACCGGGCACGTGTTCGGCTGCGGATCCGATGCCTGGCGGTATCACCTCGGCCACGTGGACAAGCTGGCCGAGCAGCTGGCCAGCGCGATCCCGGCCGGCACCCAGCTCTACGTGACCGCCGACCACGGCATGGTCGATGTCGGGCCGGCCGACCGGATCGACGCGGACACCACGCCGGGCCTGCTGGACGGGGTCGCCCTGCTCGGCGGGGAACCGCGGGCCCGGCATGTGTATGCCGTGCCCGGTGCGGCCACCGACGTGCTGCAGGCGTGGCGAGCCATCATCGGCGGCCGGGCCTGGGTCCTTTCCCGGGAGGAGGCCATAAGCGCCGGCTGGTTCGGCCCGGTGGAGCCGTGGCTGGCCGACCGGATCGGTGATGTGGTGGCCGCCCCGGCCGGGTCGTGGGCGGTCATCGCCAGCCAGACGGAGGTGCTTGAGTCATCGCTGATCGGCATGCACGGGTCGCTCACCTCCGCCGACCAGCTCGTGCCGCTGCTGAGGCTGGGCGCGGCCTGACCGCTGCCTGAGTGCTGGCTGGCGGCCAGGAAGCCCGGAGGGGCCGCGCCGCCCACACCGGTGGACAACTGGTTATCCACAATCCGGGCTGTGGAAACGCGAGGCAGGATGACGTCTAATCCACAGAAACCAGGGTGTTACCCACAGGAGGAATCCGTTATGCCCTGGCTGGTGTGGGCAAGCTGTGGTGTTGCCGGCACCGCCAGGTGAACCCGGAGGAGGTGGGCGGCATGGGACCGCTGACCGATGTGGCCTCGCTGGCGCGTGAGCTGGCCGGCCCGGCCGGGCCGGTGCTGCTGGATATCCGCTGGCGGCTGGGCGGGCCGCCCGGCCTGGCTGACTACCGGGCCGGGCATCTGCCCGGGGCCGTGTTCGTGGACCTCGACCGTGATCTGTCCGGGCCGCCGGGCGCGGGCGGGCGTCACCCGCTGCCCGCGGCGGCACAGTTCCAGGCGGCCATGCGCCGGGCCGGGGTCAGCACCGGCCGGGACGTCGTGGTGTATGACGAGGCCGACGCCATGGCTGCCGCCCGGGGCTGGTGGCTGCTGCGGTACTTCGGACATCCCCGGGTGCGGGTGCTCGACGGCGGTTACCGCGCCTGGGTGGCGGCGGCCCAGCCGGTGGTCACCGGCGATGAGCGGGCTACCCCCGGCGATTTCACCGCCCGGCCGGGTGGCCTGCCGGTGCTGGACGCGGCCGGCGCGGCCCGGCTGGCCCGGCACGGGCTGCTCCTCGACGCGCGGGCGGCCGAACGCTACCGCGGTGACGCCGAGCCGATCGACCCGGTGGCGGGCCACATTCCCGGTGCGGTGAGCGCGCCCACCACCGCCAATCTCGGCCCGGACGGGCGGTTCCTGCCACCGGACCGGCTGCGGGCCCGGTTCGCGGCGGTGGCTACCGCGGCCGGGGACGCGGCCGGGGCGCGGCCGGCCGCCGGCAACGGGACCACC
>DATDGI010000068.1:0-14679 GCA_036522155.1 Streptosporangiaceae bacterium | reverse complement strand
GGCACCTTCGTGGCCGACGATGTGATCGTCATCGAGGAGCCGGACGAGCGGTTCGGGGTGGGCGTCGGGCTGACCCGCACCGAGCAGTACCTGCTGGTCGAGTCGTCGAGCAGGCTGACCAGCGAGATATGGCTGATCGACGCGGCCGACCCGGGCGGGCCGGCGCGGGTGGTGATGCCGCGGCGGACCGGGGTCGAGTACTCGGTCGAGCACCAGGCCGGGCCGGACGGCGGGCGGCTGCTGGTCCTGCACAACGACGGCGCGCTCAACTTCGAGCTGGCCTCGGTCCCGCTGGGCGGCCCGGGGCTGGCCGGCCCGGGGCCGGCCGGGGCACCGCTGGCCGATGCTGGCCGCCTCACCCCGCTCATCCCGCACTCCGGCGGCACCCGGCTGCTCGGCGTGGACGCCTTCGCCGGCCACCTGGTGGTCTACTTCCGCCGGGACGGGCTCACCGGGCTGCGGGTCATCGGCGCCGATGGGGCGGACCGCGAGATCTCGTTCCCCGAGCCGGTCTACCGGGTGTCCCCCGGCGGCAACCCCGACTACGCCTCCCGGCTGTTCCGGCTGCACTACGCCTCGCTGGCCACCCCCGACTCGGTCTACGACGCCAGCCTGGACACCGGGGAGCTGACCCTGCGCAAGCGCCAGCCGGTGCTCCCGCTGCCCGGCGGCCCCGGCTATGACCCCGGTGATTACGAGCAGCGGCGGGAGTGGGCGACCGCCGCGGACGGCACCCGGGTGCCGATCTCGCTGATCTGCCGGAAGGGCATGCCGCAGGACGGCAGCGCCCCCTGCCTGCTCTACGGTTACGGCAGCTACGAGTCGTCCACCGACCCGGGGTTCTCGATCAGCCGGCTGTCGCTGCTCGACCGCGGTTTCGTCTACGCCGTGGCGCACGTGCGGGGCGGCGGGGAGATGGGGCGGCGCTGGTACGACGACGGCAAGATGCTCCACAAGATGAACACGTTCACCGACTTCGTGGCCTGCGCCCGGCTGCTGGTGAGCGAGGGCTGGACCAGCCCGCGGCGGCTGATCGCCCGCGGCGGCTCGGCGGGCGGGCTGCTGATGGGGGCGGCCGTGAACCTGGCCCCGGACGCGTTCGGCGGGATCGTGGCCCACGTCCCGTTCGTGGATGCGCTCACCACCATGCTCGATCCGTCCCTGCCGCTGACCGTGCCGGAGTGGGAGGAGTGGGGTAACCCGCTGGCCGACCCGCAGGTCTACGCGTACATCAAGGCGTACTCGCCGTACGAGAACATCGGCGACCGGGCCTACCCGCCGATCCTGACGCTGACCAGCCTGAACGACACCCGGGTGCTCTACCACGAGCCGGCCAAATGGATCGCGCGGCTGCGGGCCACCGCTCACGGCGGCCCGTTCCTGCTCAAGACCGAGATGACGGCCGGCCACGGCGGCCGGAGCGGCCGCTACGACGCCTGGCGCGAGGAGGCCCTGGTGCTGGCCTGGATCGTCACCACGGCCGGCGCCGCCTGAGGCGGATATTCACACGCAACTCACACGCGATCCGAATCGTTGCCCCGGGTTCGCGCTCCATGATGGTCCCGGCCGGACCATCCACCTGGGGCGAAGGACGACATGATGAGCGGCACCACCGCTGGCCGGGGCCGGCTGCGGGCCGTGGCGCTGGCGGCCGGGCTGGCCGGGCTGGCCCTGCTGGCCGGGGCCTGCGGCGGCTCGTCCAGCACTTCCCCGTCCACGGCCGGCCTGCTCAGCCTCCAGCAGCTGACCGCGCAGGCCCTGTCCTATGCCCAGTGCATGCGCTCGCACGGCATCACGAACTTCCCCGACCCCACCGTGCAGGACAATGCCAGAGCGAAGGGGGTCTCGTTCTCCGGCGCGGGCATCGATCAGAACTCGCCCCAGTTCCGGTCGGCGAACAGCACCTGCCAGCGGCAGACCGGCTTTGGCCGTATCAGCGCGGCGCAGATGCAGGCCGGGATGAATGCGATGCTCAAGTTCGCCGAGTGCATGCGCTCACACGGGATCACGAACTTCCCCGACCCGTTCGAGAACAGTCACCAGATCGGGTTCAACATCACCGGCATCGACCAGAACGCGCCCGGCTTCAAGTCGGCCCAGAAAGCCTGCCGGCCCTTGCTGCCCGGGGGTGGCCCGTAACCGGTGAGGCCGGGGCCGGTCCTGGCGAGGAAGCCGGGATCACCAGACCGGCCGCTGGCCGCCCGGGATTCCAGGCAGCGGCACGAAGCGGCCCCCGGCCACGATGCCGATCTCCCCCGAGGTCAGGTCGCCGTTCTTGCTGGGTGCCGCGCTCAGCCTTGTGGTCGAGATGATCAGCTGAGATCCGGAGGGGTTCGACCACAGCACGTCCGGCCATCCGGTGATCGCGCCCTTCCGGTAGTGGATGGTGGCCAGGATGCCTAGCGGTCTTCCATCGGTCGCGGAGAACTGCCTGACCCGTATCTCGGTGCCAGCTGGCGGGCCGGGAACTTCCATGGCGATGATCTTGGTGCCGTCGGGCGTGATGATGGCGCTGCCCGAGACCGAGCCGGTGGTGCTCCAGTTGGGAAAGGTCATGACGAGCCTGCTGGCCGACAGGCTGGTGCCGGGCGCGACTGTGTCGAGCGCATGAACCTCGACGCGTGCCGGGCCCCACGCGTCGAAGACGAGCGTCCGCCCGTCCGCCGCCCAGGACAGCGCGCCGGCCGCGAGGAGATTGGTGCCGATCACATTGCCGCCCGGCAGCTGCGCCTTCCACTCCCGGACCGGCCCGCCTGCCAGGTCAAAGACTTCGACCACCGATTGGCTTTCGATCGACAAGGCCACCGCGAGCTTTGTCCCATCGGGCGACACGGCGATGCCAGCGCCCTGGATCCATTTGCCGGACACGGTGGGTATGGGCAGGGCGGCCAGCCTCGCTGTGCCGGCGGCCGGGTCCAGCCGCAGCAGGAAGAACTTCATCAGGACGCCGCCGCTGGCTGTCGGTTGCTGCCCGGGCTGTGCGGTGAGTACGAAGGTGCGATCGTCAGCGGCGCCCGTTACCCCTGTGAAGGTGGCGTAAGGCCGGGGCGCCCGCACCGTCGCGAGCACCGCCCCGGTGGCCGTGGCCCGCACCACGGCGCGAGTGGATTGGCCAGCTAGCGGGCCCGGCGCCAGCGTGATGTTGTAGGCGGGGATGCCGGCCGGGGCTGCCGGCGCCGGGTGCAGGGCGACCGTGCCCGTGTGCCGCGCCGCCGTTTGCGCTGGGCGACTGGCATGGCCCAGGGGAAGCGCGCCCGAGACGACCACGGAGATGGCGATCACGGCGGCCACCGCGGCGGCCGCCGCCAGCGGGGCCACCCAGCCCGGCCAGCCGCGTCCCCGGCGCGGGTGCGCCGCCGGGTTGCGGCGCAGCCGCTCGGGCAGCGGCGGTGGTGGCGGGGTGCTGCCAGGTGCGACCGTCTGTGCCGCCGCGCGGGTGGCGGCCCGGACCCGGTCTTCGGTGGTGCTCATTTCTCCTCCCGCAGGATGCGGCCGAGCGCGGCAAGCGCCCGCGATGTCGTGGATTTCACCGTGCCCTGGCTGATGCCCATCGTCTGGGCGATTTCCGGTTCGGCAAGCTCGAGGTAGAAGCGCAGCACGAGTGCTTCGCGCTGGCGGGCGGGCAGACGTTGCAGCCCGGCCAGGACTTCGCGGTGCTCCTCCGCGTGGAGTACCGATGACTCGGCCGACTCGGCATTTTCCCAGCCCGCCGGCTCCCGCCCGGCACGGTACCAGCGGCGCCGATGGTTGCGGCAGCCGTTGAGCACCGATGACCGCAGGTAGGGCAGGGCTTTGGCGGGATCGGACAATCCCCTCCAGTGCGTGAACAGCCCGCAGAACGCGTCCTGCACGACGTCCTCGGCCGCGGGCCGGTCACCGAGCATCACCACTGCCAGCCGGGTCAGTCCCAGCACGTGCATCCGGTAGAGGCCGATGACCGCGTTCTCGTCATCTGGGCCGTCCAGTGAGCCGGGCAAGCCCACGATGCCGCCATGGGGCATGTTCATGTATCAGAGACACACGGTCCGCTCGCTGGTTGCCTGGCCTGTACTCCAGATTCCATCGCACCGGGAGCGGGAGCGCGAGCGCTGCCCCGCCGCTGGCCTGGCCCGGCCAGCCCGGAGCGGCAGGTGGCCAGCTGGGCTACGCCGGTTCGGCCGGCTGGTGGCCAGCGCGGATGAGGGCGTAGGTGACCGCTTCGGCCAGGGCGTGCCAGGAGGCGGCGATGATGTTCTCGTCCACCCCGACGGTGCTCCAGATACCGTCGGCGTTGTCTGAGCCGTCGCCGGACTCGATGAGCACCCGGGTCACCGCACCGGTGCCGTGCGAGCCTTCCAGGATGCGGACCTTGTAGTCGGCCAGCTCCAGCCGGGCCAGCTCCGGGTAGAGCCGCTCCAGGGCCAGCCGCAGCGCGTTGTCCAGCGCGTTGACCGGCCCGTTGCCCTCGCCGGTGGCGACGATCCGCTCACCCTTGGCCCGCAGCTTGACGGTGGCCTCGCTGACCACCTCCCCGCTGGCGCGGCGCTCGACGATGACCCGCCAGGACTCGGCCTGGAAGTGGCGCAGCCGCTCGCCCGCCAGCTCGTCCCGCAGCAGCAGCTCGAAGGACGCGTCCGCGGCCTCGAACGTGTAGCCGTGCGCCTCCAGGTCCTTGACCTTCTCCACCACCCGGCCGACCGTGGCCTTGTCGCCGGACAGGTCGTAGCCGAGCTGGCGGCCCTTGATCTCGACCGAGGCCCGGCCGGCCATGTCCGAGACCAGCATCCGCATGTCGTTGCCGACCAGTTCCGGATCGATGTGCTGGTACAGCATCGGGTCGACCTTGACCGCGGAGGCGTGCAGGCCCGCCTTGTGCGCGAACGCCGAGTGCCCGACGTAGGGCTGGTGCGTGGCCGGGGTCACGTTGGTGACCTCGCTGATCGCGTGCGCGACCCGGCTCATCTCCGGCAGGCAGCCGGTCGGCAGCACCTGGCGGCCCTGTTTGAGCTGGAGGCCGGCCACCACGCTGAACAGGTTCGCGTTCCCGGCCCGCTCCCCGTAGCCGTTGGCCGTGCCCTGCACGTGGGTGGCGCCCGCCGACACCGCCATCAGCGTGTTCGCCACCGCGCAGGCGGTGTCGTCATGGCAGTGGATGCCCAGCCGCGCCTCGGTGGCCGCCGCGACCGCCGCCACCACGTCGCCGATCTCGGCGGGCAGCATGCCGCCGTTGGTGTCGCACAGCGCCACCAGGTCGGCGCCCGCCCCGACCGCGGTGCGCACCACCTCCAGCGCGTAGGCCGGGTCGGACCGGTAGCCGTCGAAGAAGTGCTCGGCGTCCAGGAACACCCGCTGGCCCTCCGCGCGCAGGTGGCTGACCGTGTCGGCGATCATGGCCAGGTTCTCGGCCAGCGTGGTCCGCAGCGCCAGCCGGACATGCCGGTCGTGGCTCTTGGCGACCAGCGTCACCACCGGAGCCCCGGACTCACGCAGCGCCGCCACCTGCGGATCGTCGGCCGCGACCGCGTCCGGGCGGCGGGTGGACCCGAACGCGGCCAGTTGCGCGTGAGCGAGCGTCAGCTCGGTCCGCGCGCGCCGGAAGAACTCGGTGTCCTTCGGGATGGCGCCCGGCCAGCCGCCCTCGATGAAGCCGACCCCGAACTCGTCCAGCCGCCTGGCGATGGCCAGCTTGTCGGCCACGGTCAGCGACAGCCCCTCCTGCTGCGCGCCATCCCGCAGCGTCGTGTCGTAGACATGGAACCCGTCGTCTGGCGTCATCTCGTTCACTCCCGATTGGGTTGCTGACCACTGCCGCCGCAAAGCAAAAGACCCCTCGCGGGATGCGAGAGGTCTGCGCGTCGGCGGTGCGGGCCCGGGGCCCTGCTATCTGCCGGCGCGCCCGCCGATAATAATCCGGCCGCACGTCATGCCGACATCCTCGCACATTCTCAACGGCGGCGCGAACCAGGCCCACCAGCCCCAGTGGCCGGTTCGAAGGGGTTGACCAGTTGCACCCCACAGCGCCCGAGATCACTGACGTTGCGGGTGACCAGAGTCAGGCCGTGAGTCCTGGCGGACGCGGCCAGCAATCCATCGATGACCGGGAGCGGGTCTCCGGCGTTGAGGCGGCCCCACTCCTCGGCGATGTCGGCATCTATCCCGACCAGGTGATCGCGGTAGCCGACGAGCAGGCCACGCAGCCAGTGCTCCAGCCGGTCGGCCTGAGCCGGGTCGCGCCGGCGGAGCCGTTCGATGCCGAGCCGGATCTCGCCGATCGTGAGCACGCTCAGGTACAGATCCGCCGAATTGACGGTGGCATACCAGGCGAGCACGCACGGGTCTGGCTCGGTCTTGCGGAGTTCGGAGACGACGTTGGTATCGAGCAGGTACGTCATGCCTCGGTCGCCAGGTCGATGCCTCGGGGCAGCTCCAAGGACCTGGCCAGATCGACGTCGTCAAAGGCCGGGCCGGATCGCAGGTATTCCTTGAAATCCGTGGTCTCGCCCTTGAGATGCCGGTAGTCGGCAATGTCGATGACCACGGCGACCTCCTCGCCGTGCCGGGTGACCACCTGCGGGCCATCCGAGCGAGCCGAACGCAGCAGCTCGCTGAAGCGCTGCTTGGCGTCTTGAACCTGCCACCTCATCGGCCACTCCAAAAGATCTAGACAGTCTAGACAGATTGTACCCTATCCAAGACCATCTCAAGGCTGCGCCGAGCCGCTCAGCAGATCTTGTGGACCCAGCCGTGCGGGTCGGGGCGGTCGCCGTACTGGATGCCCATGAGTTCCTCGCGCAGCTTGAGCGTGACCTGGCCGGGGGCGCCGTCCCCGATCACCCAGTCGCCGTCCGCCGACTTGACCCGGCCGACCGGGGTGATGACGGCGGCGGTGCCGCAGGCGAACACCTCGGTCAGCTCGCCGGTCTCGCAGCCGCTCCGCCACGACTCGACCGAGATCTTGCCCTCCTCGGCCGGGAAACCGTGGTCCGTGCCGAGAGTCAGCAGCGAGTCCCTGGTCACGCCGGGCAGCAAGGTGCCGGTCAGCGCCGGGGTCATGATCCGGGCGGACGGGCCGGAGCCGAACACGAAGAACAGGTTCATGCCGCCCATTTCCTCGACCCAGCGGCGTTCCGCGGCGTCCAGCCAGACGACCTGGTCGCAGCCGTTGTCCACGGCCTGCTGCTGGCCGGCGAAGGAGCCGGCGTAGTTGCCGCCGCACTTGGTCTCGCCGGTGCCACCGGGCGCGGCCCGGGTGTACTGCTCGGACAGCCAGACGGTGACCGGCTTGATGCCGCCGGCGAAGTAGGCGGCGGCGGGCGAGGCGATGAGCGCGAACAGGTAGGACCGTGACGGCGAGTTGATGCCCAGCCCGACCTGGGTGGCGATGGTGAATGGGCGCAGGTAGAGGCTGCGCCCGTCGCCGTCGGGGACCCAGTCCCGGTCCTGGGTCACCAGCAGCTCGATGGCCCGGACGAACGCCTCCTCGGGCAGTTCCGGCATGGCCATCCGGCGGGCCGATGACCTGAACCTGGCCGCGTTGGCCCACGGGCGGAAGGCCGCGATCCCGCCGCCGGTCTGCCGGTAGGCCTTCAGGCCCTCGAAGATCTCCTGGGCATAGTGGAAGACCTGGGTGGCCGGGTCCAGCATGAACGGGCCGTAGGGTTCCAGCCGGCCGTCGTGCCAGCCGCGTTCGGCCGACCACCGCATGGTGACCATGTGGTCGGTGAACACCGCGCCGAACCCCGGGGCGGCCAGCAGCCGGTCACGTTCGGCGTCAGCCACCGGGTGATCGCTGACGTGGACATCGAACTCGATCCCGGCTGCCGGGCTGGTGGCGGTCATTTCCAGGTCCTTCCTCCGGGCCCGGCGCGGCCGGGCCACCCGGGGCCTGGCGCCGTTGCCGGGCCCCCGATCGGCGCGGTGGCCGCCGCGCCGCAATATCCATCTTGCCGCGCGGAGCGGAGTGGCGCGGCTCAGCCGGCTACTCGCTCGGCAATGTCGTCGCCCACCTCCGCGGTGGACCGCGCCGCCCAGGCGCCCTGCCGTTCTACCAGATCGTCCGCGACGGCCTGCTCGATCCGCGTCGCCTCGGCGGTGAATCCCAGGTGCTCACAGAGCATGGCCGCGGACAGGATCGCGGCGGTCGGATCCGCCTTCTGCTGGCCGGCGATGTCCGGGGCGCTGCCGTGCACCGGCTCGAACATGCTCGGCCACGTCCGCTCCGGGTTGATGTTCCCGCTGGCGGCGAGGCCGATGCCGCCCGCCACCGCGGCACCGAGGTCGGTCAGGATGTCGCCGAACAGGTTGTCGGTCACGATCACGTCGAACCGCTCCGGCTTGGTGACGAGGAACATCGTCGCCGCGTCCACGTGGCTGTAGTCCGCCTTGACGCCGGGGAAGTCCTTGCCCACCTCGTCCATCACCCGCTGCCACAGATCCCCGGCGTAGGTGAGCACGTTCGTCTTGTGCACCAGCGTGAGGTGCTGCCGCGACCGCTGGGCCGCCAGGTTGAACGCGTACCTGACCACGCGGGTCACCCCGAACGCGGTGTTGACGCTCTCCTGGGTCGCCACCTCGGCCGGGGTGCCCTTGCGCAGCACGCCGCCGGCCCCGGTGTAGGGGCCCTCGGTGCCCTCCCGGACGACGACCATGTTGACCGCCTCGAGCCGGACCCCGCCCAGCGGCGTGGCCATGCCCGGGTACAGGCGCACCGGCCGCAGGTTGACGTACTGGTCGAGCTCGAACCGCAGCCGGAGCAGCAGGCCCCGCTCCAGCACCCCGCTCGGGACACTCGGGTCGCCGACCGCCCCGAGCATGATCGCGTCGTGGCCGCGGATCTCCTCCAGCACCGGGTCGGGCAGCGTCTCACCGGTCCGGTGCCAGCGCTGGGCGCCAAGGTCGTAGCTGGTCTCGTCGACCGCGACCGCGGCCGCCTTGAGCACCTTGAGCGCCTCGGCGACCACTTCCGGCCCGATGCCGTCGCCGCCGATGACCGCCAGCTTGATCGGGGAAGATCCCATGCGCGTACCTTACTGGCCCGGTGCGCTGGCCGGGTCGCCGCCGTTGTCGCGCCGGTCCAGCGCGACCTGGACGGCCTGGGCGGCCGGGGCCGGGGCCGGCCGGGCAGCGCCGTTGCGCATAAAAGGGCTGGGCTGGCGCCCGGGGCGGGACCGGCCATCCGGTGCGCGGCGCCCGGCTGGCGTGGGGGCGGTGTGGTCCCAGCGGTACATGTCATACACGGCGCATCTCTCCTGCTTGTCGGGCGAGGCCGGCGCGGCCTCAGGTCATCTCCAGGTCGACCGACCGGCCCACGATGGCGCCGATCGTGCCTGTGATGTCGTCGAGCACTACCGGTGGCAGCGCGGAGTCCACGGTGAGGACGATCAGCGCGTGCCCGCCCCGGGCATCCCGGCAGACCTGCATGCCGGCGATGTTGATGGCCTCGCTGCCCAGGATCTGGCCGACCACGCCGACGATGCCGGGCCGGTCGGTGTAGGTCAGGAAGGCCATGTGCTCGGCCAGCGCGATCTCCATGTCGAAGCCGTTGACCTCGACCAGCTTCTCGATCTGGCGCGGGCCGGTGAGGGTCCCGCTCACCGACACCTGCTGGCCGCCGGGCAGCGTGCCGCGCAGGGTGACCAGGTTGCGCCAGTCCGGGCTGTCGGCGTGGGTGACCAGGCTCACCTCGACCCCGCGCTGGCTGGCCAGCAGCGGCGCGTTCACGTAGGTGACGTTCTCCTCGACGATGCCGCCGAACACGCCCTTGAGCGCGGCCAGCTGGAGCACCCGGACGTCGTGGGCGGTGATCTCGCCGCGCACCACCACGTCCAGCCGGGCGGCGACGCCACCGGCCAGCGCGGTGAAGATCGTGCCGAGATTTTCCGCCAGCGGCAGCCCCGGGCGGACGTCCTCGTGCACGGCGCCGCCCTGCACGTTGACCGCGTCCGGGACGAACTCGCCGGCCAGGGCCAGCCGGACCGACCTGGCCACCTGGGTGCCCGCCTTCTCCTGCGCCTCGTGGGTGCTGGCGCCCAGGTGCGGGGTGACCACCACGGTGGGGAAGCCGAACAGCGGGCTGTCGGTGCACGGCTCGGTCGCGAACACGTCGATGCCCGCGCCCGCGACCCGGCCGTCCTTGAGCGCGACGGCCAGCGCGTGCTCGTCCACGATCCCGCCCCGGGCCGCGTTGATGATCCGCACCCCCGGCTTGACCAGCCGCAGTTCCCGGTCCCCGATGAGCCCGGCGGTCTCGGCGTTCTTCGGCAGGTGCACGCTGATGAAGTCGGCCTCGGCCAGCAGCTCGTCCAGGCCGACCAGCCTGACCCCGAGCTGGGCCGCCCGGGCGGTCGGCACATACGGGTCGTAGGCGATCACCTGCATGCCGAACGCGGCCAGCCGCTGGGCGACCAGCACCCCGATCCGGCCCAGGCCGAGGATGCCGGCCACCTTCTGGTCCAGCTCGGCCCCGGTGAACTGGGACCGCTTCCACTCCCCGGACTTGAGCGAGGCCATCGCCTGCGGCACGTTGCGCGCCACCGAGAGCAGCAGCCCGACTGCGTGCTCGGCCGCGCTGACGATGTTCGAGCTGGGCGCGTTCACCACCATCACGCCCGCCGCGGTGGCCGCCTCCACGTCCACGTTGTCCAGGCCGACCCCGGCCCGGCCCACCACCCGCAGGTCCGGCGCGTGCGCCAGCGCCTCGGCGTCCATCCTGGTCGAGCTGCGGATGATGACCGCGTCCACGCCGGCCAGCGCGGGGAGCAGCGCCGGCCGGTCCGCGCCGTCGACGTAGCGGACCTCGAAGTCGGTTTCGAGCTGGGCGACGGCAGCCGGTGACAGCTCCTCGGCCACCAGGACCACAGGTTTCGGCACGGCGCTAGACCCCCGGGGCGTGACTGCGCTGATGTGGGATAACGCTGAGTCTAGCCCGGCTTGTGAATGCTTTCACGAAGCGGCTGGCCCCTCGTCGTCGGGGGCCAGCCAGCTCATCAGCGGCCGGAGGCGGGCGCCCACCTGCTCGATCTGCTCGGCGTGCAGGGCCTCGCGGCGCTTGAGGAAGTTCGGCCGCCCGTTGTCGAACTCCTCGACCAGTTCGGCGGTGAACGTGCCGTCCCGGACCTCGGCCAGGATGCGCCGCATCTCTTCCTTGGACCGCTCGTCGATGAGCCGCGGCCCGCGGGTGTAGCCGCCGTACTCGGCGGTGTCCGAGACCGACCAGTACATCTTGGACAGGCCGCCCTCATACATGAGGTCGACGATCAGCTTCATCTCGTGCAGGCACTCGAAGTAGGCGATCTCCGGCTGGTAGCCGGCCTCAACCAGGGTGTCGAACCCGGCCTTGATCAGCTCGGACACGCCGCCGCAGAGCACGGTCTGCTCGCCGAACAGGTCGGTCTCGGTCTCCTCGGCGAAGGTGGTGGCCAGCGCGCCGGCCCGGGTGCCGCCGATCGCCTTGGCGTAGGCCAGGGTGAGCGGCCAGGCGTTCCCGGTGGCGTCCCGCTCCACCGCGACCAGCACCGGCACGCCGCGGCCCTCGGCGAACTGGCGGCGGACCAGGTGGCCGGGCCCCTTCGGGGCGACCATGCACACGTCCACCCCGGGCGGCGGGTCGATGAGCCCGTAGCGGATGTTCAGCCCGTGCGCGAAGAACAGGGCGTCCCCGTCGTCCAGGCTGGGCGCGATGGCGCTGGCGTACAGCGAGCGCTGGACGTGGTCCGGCGCCAGCACCATGATCAGGTCGGCTTCCTCACAGGCCCGTTCCGGGGTGGTGACCCACAGCCCCTCGTTGGTGGCGCTCTCCCGGCTGGCCGATCCCTCCGGCAGCCCGACCCGGACGTCCACCCCAGAGTCCCGCAGCGACAGCGCGTGCGCGTGGCCCTGGCTGCCGTACCCGAGCACCGCCACGTGGCGGCCCTGGATGATGCCGAGGTCGGCGCGGTCGTCGTAGTAGATGTCTGCCATCGCTCGCTCTTCGCTCCCCTTGTCGGTGGTGGTTGGGACGGCTACTGCGCCTGGCCGGCCGCCGGGCGGTCCAGCGGCCGCAGCGCCCGGTCGGTGATCGACTTGCTGCCGCGGCCCAGGGCGACCATCCCGGACTGCACCAGCTCCTTGATGCCAAACGGCTCAAGCACCCTGATCAGGGCGTCCAGCTTCTCGCGGTTGCCGGTGGCCTCGACCGTGACCGCGTCCTGGGCCACGTCCACCACCTTGGCACGGAACAGCGCCACCGTCTCCAGCACCCGTGACCTGCTCTCGGCGTCCGCCCGCACCTTGACCAGCAGCAGTTCCCGCTGGACCGAGACCGCCGGGTCCAGTTCCACGATCTTGAGCACGTTGATCAGCTTGTTGAGCTGCTTGGTCACCTGCTCCAGCGGGTGGTCAGCGCAGTTGACCACGATCGTCATCCGGGAGATCTCCTCGTGCTCGGTCGGGCCGACCGCGAGTGAGTCGATGTTGAATCCCCGCCGCGAGAACAGCCCGGCCGCCCGGACCAGCACCCCCGGCTTGTTCTCGACCAGCACCGACAGCGTGTGCCGGCTGGCGGCCGGATCCGGTTCCCGCAGGCGCGGCTGGAAGCTGTTCATTCGGTCACATCCCAGTCCGGGGCCAGGTCGCGGGCCAGCTTGATGTCGTCGTTGCTGGTCCCGGCGGCCACCATCGGCCACACCATGGCGTCACGGTGGACGATGAAGTCAATCACCACCGGCCGGTCGTTGATCTCCATGGCCTGCTTGATGGTGGCGTCCACGTCCGCGGCCTGCTCACAGCGCAGGCCGGCGCAGCCGTAGGCCTCGGCGAGCTTGACGAAGTCGGGGATGCGGGTGCCGGCCAGCTTCGGGGCCGCCTCGGACGGGGGAATGTCGGTGCTGGACCTGTGCAGGTCGGTGTGCGAGTACCGCTGGTCGTAGAACAGGGTCTGCCATTGCCGGACCATGCCCAGGTTGCCGTTGTTGATGATGGCGACCTTGATCGGGATCCCGTCCACGGTGCAGGTGGCCAGTTCCTGGTTGGTCATCTGGAAGCAGCCGTCGCCGTCGATGGCCCACACCGCCGCATCCGGGCGGCCCACCTTGGCGCCCATCGCGGCCGGCACCGCGTACCCCATGGTGCCCAGGCCGCCGGAGTTCAGCCAGTGCCCGGGGTGCTCGTGGCTGATGAACTGGGCGGCCCACATCTGGTGCTGGCCGACCCCGGCCACGTACACCGCGTCCGGGCCGACGAGCTTGCCGATCCGCTCGATCACGAACTGCGGGGACAGCGAGCCGTCGTCCGGCTCGGTGTAGCCCAGCGGGTAGGTGTTGCGCCAGGCGTCCAGCTGCGCCCACCAGGCGGTCAGGTCGGCCGGGTCACCGGCCTCCCGCTCGGACTGGACCGCGGCCAGCAGCTCGGTGATGACATCCTTGCAGTCGCCGACGATGGGCACGTCCGCCCGCCGGTTCTTGGAAATCTCGGCCGGGTCGATGTCGGCGTGCACGACCGCCGCGCCGGGCGCGAAACTGTCCAGCTTGCCGGTCACCCGGTCGTCGAACCTGGCCCCGAGGGCCACCAGCAGATCCGCCTTCTGCAGCGCCCCGACCGCCGCCACCGAGCCGTGCATGCCGGGCATGCCGACGTTCTGCGGGTGACTGCTCGGGAAGCCGCCGCGGGCCATCAGGGTGGTGATCACCGGCATGCCGGTGAGCTCGGCCAGCGCGAGCAACTCGGGACAGGCCCCCGCCTTGATCACCCCGCCGCCCACGTACAGCACCGGCCGCTGGGCCGCCATCATCAGCCGGGCCGCCTCCCGCACCTGCCGCGAGTGCGGGCGGGTCACCGGGTGGTAGCCGGGCAGGTCAAACGGGACCGGCCAGCGGAAGATGGTGGTCGCCTGCAGCGCGTCCTTGGCGATGTCCACCAGCACCGGCCCGGGCCGGCCGGTGCTGGCCACGTGGAACGCCTCGGCGACCGTCCTGGCGATGTCGTCCGCACACGTGACCAGGAAGTTGTGCTTGGTGATCGGCAGGGTGATGCCGGCGATGTCGGCTTCCTGGAACCCGTCGGTGCCGATCAGCATGGACGGGACCTGGCCGGTGATGGCCACCACCGGGACCGAGTCCATGTAGGCGTCGGCGAGCGGGGTCACCAGGTTGGTCGCGCCCGGGCCCGAGGTGGCCATGCAGACCCCGGGACGGCCGGTGACCTGGGCGTAGCCGGCGGCGGCGTGCCCGGCGCCCTGCTCGTGCCGGACCAGGATGTGCCGCACGCTGGGGGAGTCGAACAGCGGGTCATAGGCGGGCAGGATCGCCCCGCCGGGGATGCCGAATACGACATCCACGCCGAGCCGCTCCAGCGCGGCCACCAGGGCCTGGGCCCCGGTCATCTGAACAGGCTGCGTGGCGGGCGGCTCGGCGTCGGGCCGGCGCGGGTTCGCACCGCTGGCCGCCTCCCGCCCCGGGGCCCTGGCCGCGAGGTCACGCGGCGAGGGCGCTGAGCCGGGGCGCGCCGAGCCTGCCAGCCCGGTCCGGGAGCCGACCGTCGTCGTGGGCTGGTCAGTCATCGGATGCTTCCTCATCTAGGAGTCTTTTGGGTTCAGCTGGCAACAAAAAACCCCTCCTGCCACAGGCAGCCGAGGGGTAGCGCGCGGATGAGCGGTTTCAGCGATCCGCGCGCCTGGCAAGTACGAGGATGTGGGCACCAAGCACGTAGTCCACTGTGGTCCATGGG
>DATDGI010000067.1:0-12697 GCA_036522155.1 Streptosporangiaceae bacterium | reverse complement strand
GTATCGCGAGTGGTTCTCCTGGAGGCGGGATATGTCTGCGGCAGAGTCGGCAGCTGGGGAGTTCGACGCCGGGCTGACCGACGCCCTCCATTGCCTGACGGGCTTCCTCGGCCAGCTCCGGGGCGCCAGCCGGTGGATGTCCGGCGGGCGCGGCCCCGGCTGGCGCGGCGGCCCTTGGGAGCGGGGGTACGCCCGGCCGAAGGGCCCGCCGGACTGGGCCCGTGGCTTTGGTGGCCCGCCCGGGGCCTGGTGGCCGGGCCCGCCCGGGTCGTTCCGCGGGCCGAAGGCCGGCCGGGGTGACGTCCGGGCCGCGATCCTGGCCCTGCTGCGGGAGGGCCCGCGCAACGGTTACCAGATCATGTCCGAGATCGAGGAGCGCAGCGGCGGCGCCTGGCGGCCCAGCCCGGGCGCGGTCTACCCGGCGCTGCAGCAGCTCGCCGACGAGGGGCTGATCGAGGCCGAGGAGTCCAGCAGCGGGCGGCGCACGTTCTCGCTCACCGAGGAGGGCCGCCGTCAGGTCGAGGAGAACCCGAAGATGGCCCGGGCCGCCTGGGAGTCGATGACCAATGACGAGCCGGGGGAACTGCCCGGGCTGTTCGCCCAAGCCGCGCGGCTGGCCAGCAGCATCGTGCAGATGGCGCACGCCGGAACCCCGGAGCAGATCCGCGCCGCCGAGGAACTGCTGGAGCAGACCCGCCGCCGGATGTACCAGCTGCTGGCCGATAGCAGCGGCGCAGAGGACGAAGAGCAGGACGAGTAGAAGGCAAGGGGCAAGCCATGGACGACCGGATTCGTGTTTCCGACGCCGACCGGGAGCAGGTGACAGCCCGGCTGCGTGACCACTACGCCGAGGGCCGTCTCACCGAGAGTGAGCTGGACGAGCGGGTCTCGGCGGCGCTGAACGCCAAGACGTTCGGCGACCTGCGCGGCCTGATGACGGATCTCCCCGGGCCCGCGCCCATTCCGCCACAGCAGGCACCGCAGCCGCCGCGGCCGCAGTGGGGCGGGCCGCCGTGGATGGTCTACCGGCGCCGGCCCCGGATTCTGCCGGTGGCCCTGCTGGTCCTGCTGGCGGTGCTGCTGTTCCACGGCGGCGGCTGGGTGCTGGCCGGGTTCTTCCAGTTCCTGCTCCTGTTCTGGCTCTTCACCGTGGTAGCCGGCCTACTCTTCGGCCTGTTCCGGCGGCGGACACACCGCCGCTGGTAACCGGCATAGACTCGGCACGTCCTTCCCGCACACAGCCAGGGACGTGTCATGACGCAGGACGCAGACCAGCCGGCCGAGCACTTCCACCGCGACCGCCGTGAGCATGCCGGCACGCCGGGACGCCTCGACGACGACCAGCTGGCCCGGCTGGCCGAGGAGGAACGGGTGGAGGCCGGGATCGACGACTACGACCCGGACGAGGTGGCGCCCGCCACCGACGCGCCACCCGAGCCGGACATCAGCCAGAGCGATGCCTACCAGGAAGCGCGGGCGGAGATCCGCCGCGAATACGACAAGGACGAGCTGCTGGTCGAGGGCGAGCGGGAGCAGTTCCCGCCGACCCACTACAGCTAAGGAACCCCGATGCCGCCGACCGCAGAGCCTGGGCATCTGAGCAACCATCACCGCACCACGCTGGGCCAGATCTTCCAGCACCCGGTCAGCCACAACCTCGAATGGCACGCGGTGCTGTCGCTGCTGGAAGCCATCGGCTCGGTGGAGCGGCACCACGACGGCACCCTCGCCGTCAAGATAGGCGGGGAGCGCGCCTTCTTCGATCCGCCGGTGCACAAGGACACCGACACCGAGACGGTCGTCCGCCTGCGCCGGCTGCTGGCCGCGGCCGGTTACGGCCCCGAACCCAGGGATTAGCCCTTACCGGGTGCGGCCGGGACGTCTCCAGTCCTGGCAATTCCGCGTCGGCCACCCCGGCCGGGTGAGCTGGCCGGGTCCCTCCGGGCTGGCCTGCCGGCGCTCGACGCGCAGCAGGCCAGCCCGGAGGAGAACTTGACCGGACTTGTCTTACGGAACGACCCAGTTAACTGAGGTTCCCCAGTTCGCGAAGCCATCCCTGGTTCCGTTACAGGTCCCCACCGTGAGGGTGAACGCGGCCCCGGTGCAGTTCGGGTACTGGATGTATTCATTGGCGAAGTAGATCTTGCCGCCTGACCCCGGCACGAAGATCGCCCAGCTGTAGTCGCCCCAGCGTGGGCGCGTAACAGGGAAACCTGTAACGAACTCGGCGACCTGATATTCGGAGAAGCCGTCTTGCGGCGACTGGCCCGGGTCGGCAATGTTGATCACAGACCCGGAGAGGCCGCTCGAGGTGCTGGTCAGCCGGCCGTAGGAGGTGCTGGGGTAATAGCCTCCGCCGTCGGCCCCGGTTGGCCCGCCGTTACCCGACAGGGTGAAGGTCATAATGGCCCCGCCGTTTCCGCGGTCCTGGGAGGAGCGGCCTTCCGCGGCGATGGCCGGCATGGTCAGGTCCTCATGCGCCGCCGAGACATACCCCTGGCTGGTGAGGCTGAAGGTGCCGGATCTGTCGAACGGCCGGGTGCCCACGACCCAGTAGGCGACGGCCTGGTGCGGTTCAGGGTTTGTTTCCGACGAGAATGTCTGGTTGATCTCGGTGCTGGTGCCGCCCCAGATCTGGCCCTGCGCCTGCGAGACCTGCGTCATGAAGTCACCGTTGGTGGCGAGTCCGCCCTCGGGGCAGGGGGTGGTACTTCCGTTAAGGCAGGCGTTCGCCGAGCTGACGTTGGCCAGCGGTATCGGGCCGGTCTTCTGCGCGCTAGGGACGCCCGACGGATACTGAGTCAGTGTCTCCTGCTGGACGTAAGGCTGGACACCGGTGAATAGCTGGCCGCCGAATCGGATGCGGCCGCACGTGATGCAGAACGGACTGTTCAAGTTGCCCAGGCCGGTCCAGTCGAAGACGGCGATCCGGTTGTCACCGTTCGTCGGTACCCCGGCAAAGCCGGGGAAGTCCAGCGCGGCCAGCATGAATCCGGAACCGCCATTGCTGTTGTCGTACTGGCTCGGGTCCGGTGGCTGGGCCGGGATCGCCGCTGCCCAGCAGTCGAAGCCCGCGGTGCCGGTACAGGTCCCGTCCGGTGTCGCCAGCAGGCCCATGTTCTCGCGGGCCACAGTGAAGAATGGATTTGGCTTTCCATTAGCTCGAGTGACGGGGAGTCCGGATTCGAGCGCCGCCTTGTTGAACGCGAACTCTTGCGCGCCGTTGAAGAAGCCGCCGCCCAGGCCGGCCACGGTCCCGAGCGGGAACTCGTCGTAGAACAGCAGGAAGGCGTCCCGGGTGACCGAGATCTTGGCGAAGTCATTGAGCAGGTAGGGGTAGCCCGGCTCGGACGGGTCGTAGTCGGCGTGCAGGTAGTAGACGTGGTACGGGCCGAACGGGTTCGATCCGTCGGTCACCGCTATCCCCTCGTAGCAGGCGTTCGCCACGGCGCCAGGCCCCGAGACGAAGCACCCTGAGAACGGGCCATTCGCGGATTCAGGGCTGGCTGAGACGATTTCGGTGAAGAACCAGTGACCGCCGTTGCTGGAGTCGTAGTAGCACGAGGGGTCGCCGCCGCTGCTCCAGTTTTTGGCCGTGAGCCCCATGATGGTGTCCAGCGGGATGGGCGATGATTGCCGCTGCAGGGCCGTGTTGAAGACGAGAATTTCGCCGATGTTGTTGGTCTCGACCACGGATCCATTGCCGGCGCACAGGCCCTGGTCCGGGGGCTCGATGTCCAGCTGATTGACGTTGCCACTCTGCGTGGCGCTGTCGACCGCGTTCAGGCCCTTGACGCCGACGGCACCGCCTGCCGATGAGCTGATGGAGTCGCAGCCCGGGCCCGGGCAGCTGATGGTGGGGACTCCAGGACCAGCGGCGGGCGCACGCGCGGCGGCGCCATGTGCCAGGCCGGCGAGCGGGCGTGACGGCGGGGGCATGACTCTGGGCGCGGGCGAAAGCTTCGTGGATCCGGCGGCCGGTTTGGCGCTCGCTGCGGCGAGAGAGGCCGTAGACGGAGTGTTGACCGGGCCGGCGAGTAGCGAGCAGCCAGAGGCGCAGCCAGTGGCGGCCGTGCCGACAAATGTCGGCGAGGACTGCCCAAGAGTCGATGACTGGACGGCGCTCGCTCGGGCGCTCGTTGCCTGGGCGGCGCCAGCCGCCGCTCCACCGGAGGCGAACACCACCGCGAGCGCCAGTGACAACGCGGAAAATACGGACAGGAGTGCGGCTCTCCTATGCACGATGCTTCTCCTTAACTGGGCGCAGCGCTGCGCCCTAACGTCCCGGAATCCCCACGACCGGCTGAGGAACCCGACGCGGGGCTTGCCGCGCCCAGTGCCCCGGTGGCGGGCAACGTGCCCGCACCTCGGCCCTGGCTCACTGTCGCTCGCGGGGGATTGCTCATGCTTTGCCAGAGCATAGATGTCTCATAACGCCCATACAAGGTTCTGCGGTTCCGGTCACGGCCAGTAACGATTGGGCGGTTAGTACGGCCGCCGCCATTCGCTAGCCGACCCCGGCAGGGGTCAACACAATGGTCACCTGCGTCCGGGCCGGTGGGCATCGCCTACCGCCTACCCGCTACGACTGAGCCATCAGCCCTTCCGGGCCAGGCCGACGCACGCGAGCCCGAGCACGGGCGGCTCGGGCCCGTCGGGTGTGCCCGGCTCGGGGTGCCACCGTGGTACCGGGACGAGGCCGGGCTCGACCAGTTCCAGCCCGCCGAACAGGCCGAGTATCTCCGCCCGGGTCCGGAACCGCACCCGCCCGAGTGCCTGCTGCATGGCCGCCTGCAGCCCGGCCGACGCCGGGTCCTGGCGGTAGAGCAGGTGGTGGATGAAGACATAGCTACCCGTCGGCAGGGCGCTGACCAGGCCCGCTATCAGGCCGGCCGGATCGTCGGAGTCCGGGATGTAGTGCAGGATGCCGCACAGCAGCAGCCCGGCCGGCTGGGCCCAGTCGAGCTGGGCCCGCACCTGCGGGCTGGCCATGATCCCGGCGGGGTCGCGCAGGTCGCCCTCGGCGACCACGGCCACCGGGCTGCCCGCGGTCAGCGCCCGGGCGTGGGCCAGGACGACCGGATCGTTGTCGACGTAGACCACCCGCACGGCCGGGTCGATCCGCTGGGCGATCTGGTGCACGTTGTCGGCCGTGGGCAGCCCGGAGCCGATGTCGAGCAGTTGCCGGATCCCAGCCTCCGCGACCAGGTAGCGCACCGCCCGGCCGAGCACCGCGCGCTGAGCGCGGACCCCGTCCTGGACGGCGGGCAGCGCCGCGATGATGTGATCACCCGCCGCCCGGTCGGCGGCGAAATGGTCGGTCCCGCCGAGCAGGTAGTCATACACGCGGGCCGGGTGCGGCCGTGAGGTATCCAGCCCCGGCCATTCCGCAGCGGCCACCGGCCAATCTTAATGCCGCCATTGCCGCCGGGCCGCCGGGAAGGCCTGTACCTGTGCTGACGCAAATAAACCCGCGGGAAGCGTGGTCTGCGTGTGGCCAGAGTTAGCAGAGTCCGGAACGCAAGAATATTAACAATTCTTTCCTTTTCAGCGCCCTATTCCGGTACCAGACTGGACGGCGGCTCCGGTTTCAGACTGGACGGCGGCGACGACGCCAGCCTCCAGAAAGGGGAAAACTCATGCCGACGAAGCGCAGGCATCGAAGCATCGCCATCGCCGCCTCGCTCTGCACCGGGCTGCTCGTCACATTCGGGTCAGCCGCTGCAGCCTCCGCCAGCTCCCATGCTCCCGCTACCGCACCAGCTTCCACCACCGCCCAGCACGTGGGCGGGGTGGACAACCCCACCCAGACGACAATTCCGGTCAGCATGTACGGCACCAGCGCGCCGCTACCGGTAAGCGCGGCGCCGGCCACCCGCGCCCCCACCCGCAGCGACACCGGGGTGGCGCACCTCTTCGCCCACCACGCGGCCACCGGCCGGGCGGCCCGGGCGACGCTGCAGCCGCCGTCGCCACCGGGCACCCCGGTGGTCGCCAGCCCGGGGGCCGCGACCGGCTTCAACGGGCTTTCCCACTTCGACCAGCGCAACGCCGGCACCGGCGCTTACACGAACACCCAGTTCAGCCTGGAACCGCCGGACCAGGGCCTGTGCGTGGGCAACGGGTTCGTGATCGAGCCGATCAACCTCGCGTTTGCCGTCTACAGCGAGAGCGGGAAGGCACTGACCGGGATCACCGCGCTCAACCAGTTCTACAACCGTTCCCCGGGCATCAACCGGGTCACCGGCGTGCGGGGCGACTTCCTGTCCGACCCCAAGTGCTACTGGGATCCGGTCGGCCAGCGGTTCATCCAGACCATCCTGGAGGTGGACGCCCCCGGCAACTTCAACGGCGTCGCCCCGTTCAACCGCACTCACGTGCTCATCGCCGTGAGCCAGACCAGCGACCCGACCGGGAACTGGAACCTGTACTCGCTGGACACCAGCGACGACGGCCACAACGGCACCCCGTCGCACACCGGCTGCCCGTGCCTGCCCGACCAGCCGCTGCTCGGGGCCAACCGGGACGGCGTGTTCATCGACGTCAACGAGTTCCAGGACAACGCGAACTTCTTCTTCAACGGCGGCCAGATCTACGCACTCGGGCGGGCGGCGCTCGAGAGCGGCGCGAGCAGCGTGCTGGCCAACCACCTCGACGTCGGCACGGTGCCGACCGGGGACGCGAACCTCCCGTTCTGGGGTTCCATCCAGCCGTCGGAATCCATTAACCCCCAGGGCGGCACCGAACTGCTGATGACCGGCGGGCCGGAGGACGTCTTCCAGAACAACGCGCTGCTGGACAACCGGATCGCGGTCTGGTCGCTCACCGGCACCCGCTCGCTCGGCAGCAGCAGCCCCCACCTGCAGCTCAGCCACGTGGTGCTGACCAGCGAGACCTACGGCCTGCCGATCAACCAGGGGGCGACCCAGAAGTTCGGGCCGACACCGCTGCGCGATCTCCTGAATTCGCCGCCGATCAATGCCAATGAGGCGTTCGAGACCATCAACGCCAACGACTCGCGCATGAACCAGGTGGTGAACGTGGGCGGAGTCCTGTACGGCGGGGTCAACACGACCGTCACCTCCGCGACCGGGCCATCGCGGGTGGGCATCGCCTACTTCGTGGTGGGCGCGATCGGCACCCCGGTCGGGGTCTTCGCGCACATCCTCAACCAGGGCTATGTGGCGGTGGACAACGACAACGTGCTGTTCCCGTCCATCGCCGTGAACCGGTTCGGCTTCGGCGCCATGGCCTTCACCCTCAGCGGGCCCGGCTACTTCCCGAGCGCCGCCTACGTGCGGTTCGCCTTCGGGCGGACGGTCGGCCCGATCCACATCACAGGCGCGGGCACCGCGCCGGAGGACGGGTTCAGCGGCTACGCGGCCGAGGGCTCCCCGACTCCGGGCGTGGCGCGCTGGGGTGACTACTCGGCCGCCACGTTCGCCGACGGCGCGATCTGGATGGGCAACGAGTTCATCCCGAACACCCCGCGGACCGTGCTGGCCAACTGGGGCACGTTCCTGTCCCGGCTGCCGGCCTAGCCCGGTCACTGTGCCGGGGCCAGCCGCATGGCTGGCCCCGGCACGGGCCCTGCAGGCTGTACAAGTCCCGCGGCCGGCTCATACTGGCAGCAGGACAGGCTGCGGCAGGTGACCGGGATGGACTCGCGGGAATCGGCAGGCCCGGTCCGCCCGCGGCAGTGGCGGCCCTGGCTGGGCCGGCCACGGGCCGCCGACCTCATCTGTTTCGCCGGGATCGTGCTGAGCGTCGGGTACGGGCTGGCCACAATCCCGCTGACGCCGGCGCTGATCGCTACCCACCCGGTGCTGCTGGAGTTCCTGACCGGCTCGACCGCGTCGATCGTGGCCGCGGGCTCGTTCTCCGACATCGACAGCAAGCTCCAGATGTCGGTGGTGGTCGCGGCGGCGCTGCCCGGCCTGATGAAATTCGACTGGCTCTACTGGTGGGCCGGTCACCGGTGGGGGCACCGCGCGGTGGAGTGGCTCGGCCACCGCAGCAGCCGCGCGGCCGCGCTCGCCGAGCAGGCCGCCCAGCGGGGATCCCGGTTCGCCGGGCCGGTGGTGCTGCTGTCCGCGTTCCTGCCGGGCATACCGGCCCCGCTCCTCTACGCCGCGGCCGGCTGGGCCGGGCTGAGGCTGGCCACGTTCCTGGTCTGCGACATCATCGGGTCACTGGCCTGGGCCGCGGTGCTGGCCGGGCTCGGCTACCAGCTCGGCCCCAGCGGCGTGGCCGCGGCCAGCCTGATCTCGCGCTATGCGCTGCTCGTCACCATCGTCCTGGTGGCGGTAGCCGTGGCGCCGCATGCCTGGCACGTCCGGCGCGCGTGGCGGGACCGGGCCCGGCGCCGCGTGCTGGCCACCGCGCCGGGCACCGACGGCGTGATCACCCCCGGCGAGCTGGCCGGGCCCGAGCCGTAACCCGCGGGCCGGAGCCCGGTCACTCGCCGGTGGCCGGTCACTCCATCGGCCGGCGGGCGATGGCGGGCGGCTCCCGTCCGGCCAGCAGCCAGCCGACCACGGCCGCGGCCAGCGGCATGCCGACCAGGATGATGAGCAGGTTCCTGACCGGCACGCTGGTGAGGGCGGACAGGCCGCCGTTCAGCGAGCTGTCACGGAACCAGGCCGCCGACGCGAGATAGCCGGCCACGGTGCCGGTCACCGCGCCGAGCAAGCCGAGGGCCCCGGCGGTGGCGGCGGTCAGGTTGCGGCGGGTCGGGCCGCTCGCGCCGGTGGCCGTCAGGGTGCGCAGGTCGCTGGCTGTTTCGGCGCGGATGAGGCCGACCGACATGGCCAGGATGCCCAGCGCCAGCACGATGCCGACGGCGGTCGCCCAGTTGATGATCTCTCCCAGCCCGGGCACGCTCGACCTGGTCTCGATGCTCAGCCCGGCCGCGGCCGCCGTCTGCCGCGCGTTGTAGATCTGCGCGGACGTGAGCGGCTGCGGGGTCTGGATGAGCCAGCCCGAGACACTGGCCCTCAGGCCGAGCTGCCTGACAGCGTGCTCGGTGATCACCGTGTTGGGCGCCGACGTGCCGGCCGGCAAACTGCTGATCTCCTGGATGACCGGGTTGGCCAGGCACTCGCCCGGCGGGCACGGGAACGCTGCCACTCCCCGCCCCCCGCCCGGTGGCCCGTTGCCGCCGAAGTACTTGCCGTACACGACCTGCATCTGGGTGAGACCGGCAAACCCCGGCCGCATGGTGAGGATGTCGGCGCTGGGGCTGAACTCGGAGTTCTTGATCCCGAAGCCGGCCAGCAGCTGGGGGGTCGCGACATACAGCGGCCCGCTGAAGTTGCGACCGGACGCGGCGTGCTGGAGCGTCGCGCTCGTCGAGTCGAGCTGGACGATGTCGTGGGACCCGAGCGCGCTGGCGATGCTGTGCGCGTGAGCCGCCATGGACCGCATACTGGGCGCGCTCGGCCCAGCGGGGTTGCCGTTGCCCGGGCCACCGGGGCCATAGGGGCCGTTGGGCGTGTACACGATGAGCTGGTTCGACGTCACGTTGGGTCCCGCGTAGTCGAGGACATTGGAGTAGCGCGCCGTGGCGGCCACACAGATCACCACGGCGATGAGCACACCCAGGCTGATCGCGCCCAGGGCCGACCCGGAGCGGGCCCGGTAACGGGCCAGATCCCGCAGCGCCAGCCGCACCGAGACCGGGCCCCAGCGGGCGATCCTGGCCACGATCAGCAGCGTCAGCGGCGCCAGCAGGATGAGCGCCACCATCAGCGCCACGAACCCGAGCACCAGGAAGAACTGCCCGCCGCCCTGGCCCCCGCGGGCGGCGGAGTCACCCAGCAGGACCAGGCCGACGAAGAGGAAGACCAGGCCGGCCGGGATGGTCCAGCGGCGGGTGCGCTTCGGCGGCGCGGGCCGCCCGGACAGGGCGGCGACCACCGGGACCCGGGCCATCGCCCTGGCCGGCCGGGAGGCGGCGAAGAACGTGGCCACCACGGCCAGCGCCATCGCCGGGCCGATCACCACCCACGGCAGCGCGAACGCGCCGATCACGTGGTGGGCGCTGGTTTCCAGCCGCGGCCGGTAGGCCAGCCAGGCGGCCAGGCCAAGCACGGCCCCGGCCAGCGCGCCCGCCACCCCGACCACCAGGCCGTTGGCCCGCATGACCAGCCGGACATGCCGGTCGGTGGCGCCCAGCGAACCGAGCATGCCGAGCGAGCGCAGCCGGCGCTGGGCCACCACCGTGAAGCCGCCCACGGACACCAGGCCGATCAGCAGCATCCCGAGCGTGGCCGCCGTGAGCACGATGGTCTCGGGGTTGAGCGGGTTGGATTGCTGCACCGACGCGGGTGTGGACACGTTCCGGCCGATCGAGGGCGGGATCACGCCCGTCGCGTCGAACAGGACGCTGACCTGGGTCGGTGAGCGGACCTGGCCCGGCGCTACCAGGGCGAATTCGTCCAGCAGATCCCGCGGGTTCTGCACGATGCCGGTGACCAATCGGGCCTGCCCGCCCTGGTGCCAGATGTCTCCCACCTTGAGCCGGAAGTCGGCGGCGACCCCGCTGGTCACCGCCACCTGGCCGGGCCCGGCCGGGTAGTGGCCACTGACCAGGGACAGCATCGGCTGCCCGTACGGGCCGTGCGGATCCTGGGCGCGCAGGTCGTAGGTCTGGATCGAGCCCGGGATCACCGCGGTCTGGTTCTCGATCACGTCCACCCGGCCGAACCGCTGCCGCAGCTCGGCGATCTGGCTGGCCAGCTTCGGATCAGGCCCCGGGAACACGGCCAGGTCATGGGCCGTGCCGAAGGCGGCGTGGGGCGAGGGCGGGGTGTTGGTGGAGACCCCGGCCCCGACGATGGTGGCGGCAACCGCGACCGTGATCAGCGACAGGACCAGCAGCTGCTGGCGCCACTCGCGGCGGAACAGCCGCCACGCCCACCTGAACACGGCCCGCCGGGCGGGGAGACCGCCATTGGCGGGTACGGCATGTACGGGGCGCTCCTGCAGCGCCGTGCTCACGGGGTCTGGCCCTGGCTGAGCAGCGACTCGGGGCCGGCCGGGGGCGCGGTCTGATCCACCACGCGGCCGTCCCGCAGGAACACCACCCGGTCGGCCCAGGAGGCGAGCTGAGCGTCGTGGGTCACCACCACGGCGGCGACACCCCGCTTGCACGCCTCGTGCAGCAGGCGCATGACCTCTTCGGCGTTAACCGAGTCGAGCGCCCCCGAAGGCTCGTCGGCCAGCAGCAGCCGCCTGTCCCCCACCACCGCCCGGGCGATCGCGACCCGCTGCCGCTCGCCGCCGGACAGCTCGTCGGGGAACCGGGAGGCCCGCTCCGCCAGGCCCAGCCCGGCCAGGGCCCGCAGGCCGACCGCGCGGGCCTTGCCCGCGGACATGCCGTCCAGTTCCAGCGGCAGGGCGACATTCTCGGCCGCGGTCAGCCCGGGCAGCAGGTTGAAGTCCTGGAACACGTAGCCGACGCTGCGCCGCCGCAGCCTGGCCTTCTCGTTGCGCGACATCCCAGCCAGCGCCCGGCCGCTGACCAGCACCTCACCGCTGTCGGGTTCCTCCAGGCTGCCCGCGATGGTGAGGAGGGTGGACTTGCCCGACCCGCTCGGCCCCATCACCGCCACCATCGAGCCGGCCTGCACCAGCAGGTTGACCTCGGACAGCGCCTGTACCTGGGCCGCCCCGGTCCCGTAGGTCTTCGACACGCCCCGCAGTTCGAGCACATTCATTGCCGTGCCTCCATGTCCGCGCTCAGCTCCTGGCCCGTTCGCCGCCGCACACCCACCCGGCGCCGCACCCGCGGCAGCGGCCACGGGGCTGGCTCGGCCGGATCGTCCACGGCGGCTCGTTTAAGGCGGCCGTCGGCCGCGTCCAGCCACCGGATGACCGCATCCAGCCGGAACAGCTCGGCGTCGACGACCAGCGCCAGGCTCAGGTCATGCTCGGCTTCGTCTTCCTTGATCCGGGTCCACTGCTGCATCAGCTCCACCAGGTAGCGGCGGTGGACCTGGATCACCTCGCGCACGTCGGTGCCCGGCACCCGCACCGCCACCAGCACCTTCATCACCAGCTCGTCGCGTGGCGGGGCGGTCAGATCCGGCGGCGTGCGCAGCCAGGCGGCCAGCTCCTGCTCGCCGCTGGCGGTGATCCGGAACCCCTTCTGCGGGCCCGCGTCCTCGTTGCCATCGGACTCCACCAGCCCGTCCCGCTCCAGCCGCTGCAGCGTGGTGTACACCTGGCCGACGTTCAGCGGCCACACCTCGCCGGTGCCCGCCTCGAACTCCTCGCGCAGCTGGAGCCCGTACTTGGGCCCCTCGCTGAGCAGAGCCAGCAGGGCATGGCGGATGCTCACAGCGTCACCTGAATCCGTATCATGCCGAGGATGATACTGAGTATATTGGTGGCAAGCAAAACGGGCCGGGAACCGGGCGCCGATCGTGTGGGGAACTGGCCGGCGGTCGCCTGGAACCAGGTGGCCGGGCGGACCGTCCAAGCTGCTGTGAAGCCCACGGTGCGGCCACTGACGCTGGCGGCGGCCGGGCTCGTGCTGGTGCTGGGGTGCGCGGCCTGCGGCGGGCACCGGGCGGCCGTCGGGGGCCGGCCGGCCGGTTCCGCCGCAGCCCACCCCACCAGTTCCGGTGCTGGCCAGCCGGCCGGTTCCGGCACGGCCCGGCCCTCAGGTTCCGCCGCGGGCCAGCCCCCGGTT
>DATDGI010000066.1:0-23012 GCA_036522155.1 Streptosporangiaceae bacterium | reverse complement strand
GATTGTCTGAGGCACGCCATGCCCGCCGAGCGCCCCGATTACCGTGACGCTCCGGGCTGGCGCGTGCTCACCGCCGTGGTCCGGGGCGCCGCCCACGAGATCGCCGGCCGCCCGCTGCAGGACGCGGCCGGTTTCAGCACCGCGCCCCCCGATGACAACCGGTGGCTGGCGCTGGCGGTGGCCGACGGGCACGGCGGCCACCCGCACTTCCGCAGTGCCCGGGGCTCGGAACTGGCGATCGAGGCCGCGCTGGGGCTGGCGGGTGAGTTCGGGCCGCGGTTCGCCGCGGCCGGGGCGGCGGGGGAGGTGTACACCGCAGCCCGGGACGAGCTGGTGCCGGCGGTGATCAGCCGGTGGCAGGAAGCGGTGGCCGATGATCTGGCCGACAACCCGCTCACCGGCGGCGAGCAGATGATGCTGACGGCCGACGACGCGATCATCGCCTACGGCAGCACGCTGCTGCTGGCCGTGCTGGCCGCGCCCTGGCTGGCGCTCTGCCAGATCGGCGACGGGGACACGGTCGTGGTCGGCACCGACGGGGTGGCCAGCGTCCCGGTCCCGCACGACCCGCGGCTGGACGGGCACAGCACCACCAGCCTGTGCCAGGTGGACGCGGCCGATGCCTTCCGGATCGCGGTGGTGAACCTGGCCGCCAGCCCGGTCGCCGCCCTGCTGCTCGCCACCGACGGCTTCGGCAACGCGCAGACGGCTGACCCGTGGTACCAGCTGGTCGGGGGTGACCTGGTCCGGCTGGCGGCCGAGCGGGGCATCGACTGGGTCGGCGCGCAGCTGCCGGTCTGGGCGGCCCGGTGCGCGTCGGCCGAAGGCAGCGGCGACGACGTGGCGCTGGCCCTGCTGCTGGCCGATCCGGCCGCCGGTGATCGGGGCTGGTCGCTATCGCTGGCCGACAGCCTGGCCGACCCCGACCCCGACACCGAAACCTGGCCGGCCCCGGACCAGTGGCCGCCGGTGCGGCCCGGGCCGGCGGAGCCAGGACCGGCGGAGCCAGGAGCACCGGTCCGGTGAGAGAGTCACTGGCCATGTACCCCGAGGCCGGGGACATCGTGCGGATGGTCGGGGCCGGCTCGCAGATCCGGCTGGAGGCGAGGGTCGCCGAGGGCGGCCAGGGCGTGGTCTACCGCGGGCGGCTGGACACCGGCACCGAGGTGGCGGTCAAGTGGTACCGCCCAGGCGGTTTCGCCGACCGGCAGCGGCTGGTCCTCGCCGCGCTCGCGGCGCACGCCCGGGCCCATCCCGCCTTCGCCTGGCCGATCGATCTGGTCGAGTGCCAGCGGGTGCCCGGGTTCGGCTATGTCATGCCGTGGGTGCCGGA
This sequence comes from Streptosporangiaceae bacterium, assembly GCA_036522155.1. GTDB lineage: Bacteria > Actinomycetota > Actinomycetes > Streptosporangiales > Streptosporangiaceae > UBA9676. Next base: position 21,679 of record DATDGI010000066.1, on the reverse strand, counting down.
CCGGTTCGGCTCGCTCATCGAGATGCTCCGGGCCCCGCAGCAGCCGTCCTTCCGTGTACTGGCCGCGATCGGCCGCGACCTGGCCGACGCGTTCGCCGCGCTGCACGCCAGCGGCCTGTGCTACCGGGACATCAACTTCGGCAACCTGCTGGTCGATCCGGACCAGTGCGAGGTCGCCATCGTGGACAACGACAACGTCGGCACCGAGGGCGGGGAGGTGTTCATCCGGGGCACGCTGCGCTTCATGGCGCCGGAGATCATCCGCGAGGAGGCGCTGCCGTCCATCGTCAGCGATCTGTACTCGCTCGCGGTGTTCCTGTTCTTCCTGCTCGTCCATGGTCACCCGCTGGAAGGGCACCGGGTGCGGTCCTCCTACACCTGGCAGCCGGACGGGCACATGTCAGAGACCGACCTGGCGGTCAGGCACTTCGGCACCGACCCGCTGTTCGTCTTCAACCCCGCCGATGCCAGCAACGCACCCGAACCCGGCGACCCCATGCTGACCTGGTGGCCGATCTATCCGCGGTTCATCCATGAGCTGTTCCTCCGGGCCTTCGGCCCCGGGCTGCGCGACGCCTCGCTGTCCGGGCGGATCACCGAGGGGGAGTGGCGCCAGGCGCTGGTCCGGCTGGGCGACTGCGTGTCGGCCTGCTCCTGCGCGGCGACCGTCTTCTGGGACCCCGACGACCCGGGGCTGCGCTGCTGGAACTGCCGGGCGGTGCCTGCCCCGCCGCCGCTGCTGCAGCTGCCCGGCCATGTCATCGCCCTGTCCGACGGGGCGGTGCTCACCAGCAATCACCTGACCAGGGACCGGGACTACCGGACGGTGCGGGGGCTGGTGGAACGCCATCCGCGGCGGCCGGGTGAGCTGGTGCTGCGCAACCTGAGCGACACAAAATGGACCGTCGCCCCGGCGGGTGAGGACGTGAAGACGGTGAAGCCGCAGCAGCGGCTCTGGGTGCGGCCAATGAAGATCGACTTTGGTACCGTCCGCGGAACCATCCGGATCCCCGACGGGCCTGGGGGGAGTGGGGATGAACGAGCTGACGGTCAGCCACGGTGACCAGCGGGTAGTGCTCCAGCCCGGGCAGGTCGCCTATGTCGGCCGGCGGGACGGCAGCGCGGTGGTGGTCACCGACGAGCGGGTTTCCCGCGAGCACATCCGGCTCAGCTGGGGTGCGCAGGGCTGGCTGCTTGAGAACGTCGGCCGGAGCGGCACCTACGTCCAGGGCGAGCCGGTGACCCAGCTCTACCTGGCCCAGCCGGTCGAGGCCCGGCTGGCCATGCCGGACGGCCCGCTGGTGCGGTTCGAGCCGGTCACCGCGGCGGCCGGTCCGGCCGCTGCGGCCCAGCCGGCCACTCCCGTGGCCGCCCAGCCGGTCAGCCCCGATGGGGGCGCCTATCCCGCCGCGCCGGCCGCCCCCGCAGGTGCGGCTCATCCCGCCCCGCCCGACGGGCCGGCCGCGCAGGTGCCCGCCGCCTTCGCCGGCCAGCCAGCCGCGGCGATGCCACCGGCGGCGGGCCAGCCCGGTGACCCGCACGGCGGGCAGGTGGTCAGCGCCCTGCGCATCCTGCTGCCGATCTCGGCCTGGCTGCGGGACCCGGCGATGCGCCAGTGGCAGCGGCTGCTGGTGGCCGCCTACGCGCTGACCCCGCTGATCCTGCTGATCGTGCTTCAGCACAACGCGGACCTGGTGACCCTCGGCTGGGTCTACTGCCTGTACGTGGCGCCACTCTGGGCGATCGTCTTCTGGTACCTGATCCGCCCCGGCCCGCTCACCAGACTGCATCTGGTCGTCGCGGCCATCATCATCGTGGCCGAGTTCGTGCTCATCCCGGCGCTGACCCTGCCCTGGGAGCGGGCGCTGGCCCCGGCCAACACCAGCCACAACCTGCTCCACTGGATCGTGGGGGTGGGCCTGCCGGAGGAGTTCACCAAGGCGCTGCCGGTCATGGTGCTGGCGATCGTGCTGCTGAAGGTGCGCCACACCAAGCTGGACGTCCGGATGTGGATGTTCCTGGCCTGCCTGTCCGGCCTGTTCTTCGGCGCCTACGAGGCCTCGAAGGTGTACGTGCCGCTGGACATCATCGAGATCGCCCGCGGGTCGGCGTTTGGCATCCCGCAGTTCGCCGAGCGGGTGTTCGTGGACGGCCTGCAGCACGCGCTGTGGGCCGGCACGGCCGGGTTCTTCATCGGGCTGGGCACGAACTACGGGCGGCAGCGGGTCGCCCTGTGGGCGATGGGCATAGCCGTCCCGACGGTCCTGCACGGGCTGAACGACGGGGTGCTGAGCTGGCCGACGGGGGAAGCCCAGTGGCTGTGGATCGCCATCCAGGCGTTCTCGCTGTTCCTGTTCCTCGGCTACACGGCCTCGGCCGCGCGGATCGAGCGGCAGGTCCGGCACACGCCGATCTTCCGGGGCGACTCGATGTTCCTGGACCCGTCCCGGCAGTGGCAGGCGCCACCCGGCGGCGGGTGAGCCCGGCCTACCCGCCGACCAGCCAGCCAATAAACCGCACCGCATTCCATGCCCAACGACTGCGTAGGCTGAATCCGCCGACCTGGCGGGAGGGCTGCCTGGTGATCTCCGAACAAGCCCTGATCGTGCTGCTGTACCGCGCGGACTGGACCAAGCTCAGCCTGTCGGCGCGGCTCAACCGGACCCGCAAGGACTGGCAGCACCCTTCCCCGGTCGCCGACCTGCCGTGGGCCTGGTCGGGCATCGGCCCCGGTTCCCTGCTGATCGCCCCGGGCGGCCGCTACCGGATCGAGGCCACCACCGCGGGCGGCGGGCGGACGGTCGAGGGCAGCGACGGCGAGCAGGCCTGGCTGCTGGCCGAGCCCGGCACCGGCGAGACGGAGCCTGGGGACGAGACGGAGCCTGGGGACGAGCAGGACGACGCCGGGACCGGCTTCCACCTGTTCGGCCGTCCCGAGCCACCGGCCTGGACCCTGACCTGCCCGGCCTGGCTGCTCGACCAGTTCGGGCTGGCCCCGGGCGAGACCGTCACCCGGGGCGGCCGGACCGCGCACCTGGCCGTGGCCACGCCGTCGCCCGGGCGCAGCAAGCTGCGGCTGGGGCCGGTGGCCCGGCCGGACAGGATCGAGGTGGCGGTCGACGCCGAACTGGGCATCCTGCTCCGCTGCGAGCAACTGACCGGCGGGGAACCCGTCCGCCTGGATGAGCTCACCGACGTGCGGCTGGATCCGCCGGAGGCGGCTGATCCAGCGCAGTTCACACCGCCACCCGGGGCGACGGTGAGCCAGGACGGGCCGATCCTGTCCGGCCCGGGCTGGCGGATCGTGACCACCGCCGCCGGGCTGGCCGGGACCGGCCTCGGTTTCGCGATCAGGCACGCGCCGCACCGCCCGCCGTCCCCGGCCGGGGGCGAGGCGGCGATGCCGCGGGACGACCTGGCCTCTGGCGCCGGCCAGCCGGGGCCGCCCGAGCCGGTCAGCGACGATCTGCTCGGCCTGCTGTCCCGGGCCGGCCGCGATCTGCCCGGCCTGACCGCCGAACTGCACCGGTGGGATGACCCCGCGATGGTCACCGAGAAGCTGCGGTCGGCATGGGATGCCGGCGGCCTGGCCGGGCTGCGCGTGCCCGGGGCAGGCCCGGTGGCCGACGCGGTCAGCGGGCACCTGCTGGTCACCCACCGGGTGGCCAGGATTCAGGTCGCGCCATCGGGCCGGTACCGGATCGACTACCTGTCGGGCTGGCCCCGCCGCACCCCCAAGGCGATTGCCTGCGACGGCCGGCAGCGGTGGCGGCTCTACCGCGACCACCTGTACGTCGGGGCGGTGGCGCCGATGCCCGATGACGCCGCCGGCTTGCTGGACCCCTCCTGGCTGCTGGGCTGGCAGCTGTCCGGCGGCACCGAGACCGTCGTGTCCGGCCGCCGGGGGCTGCGCATCGAGGTGGCCGGGGCCCCGCCGGTGACCCGCCGCCCCGATCCCATCCTGGTCCCGCCGGCGGCGGCGGTCGCCGACGCGGAACTGGGCATCCTGCTCCGGCTGACGTCGTACACCGGCAGCGGGCCCGCGATGGTGTCCGAACTGCGCGACCTCGTCCTGGCCGAGCCGGCCGAGGATGCGTTCCGTATCGACCCGGCGCCCGGCGTGCGGGTGATGGAGGACACCGGTGGCCTGCTCGACGCGGCCGACGCGCCCGAACCGGTCCGGGCGGCGGTCCGGGCGGTGACCGGCATCCACCGGGTGGCCGAGGCCGGCGCATCCGCGGTCAGCGGATTCCTCGACGCCCTCCGTGACCAGCGCCGGCCGCCGTCCCCGTCCTGACCGGGCCGGGCCGGGCCTGACAAAAAGCCCATCGCTCCTGACAAAACGTGTCATCCGCCCGGGCCCGCCGGGCGTCATCTTCCTTGATGCCGCCACGGCTGCGGATCTCCGGCCCGGCCGGTGGGCGGCCGCCTGGGTAGCGATGTCAGCGAAAGCGAGGGGGATCAGATGGCTGCCTGGATGGGACGTGCCGGCTGGCTGGCCATGGCCGCGACGGCCGGGCTCCTGCTCTGTGCCTGCGGCACTACGGCACCGGCGGCGCCGCCCGCGCCGCAGGCCAGTCTTCCGGCGCCGGGCAGCCCGGCCAGCCCGGCTGCGGCCGCGAGCACCAGCCTGCACGGAATCATCCTCGCCACCCAGCCGTCGTCGAACACCATCGAGCTGGAGGCGCTGAATCCAGCGACCGGGGCGGTCACCGCCACCAGGACGTTCGCGGGCGGGAGCGCGACGCTGGCCTACGATCCGCAGGATCCCGGGTACGTCTGGCGGCAGGCCTTCAACCGCGGCCTGACCGAGATGGCGGCGACCGGCCCGCAGGCGTCCGACGGCAGTACCAGTGCCGGATTCGTCAACGACCAGGGCATCTACACGCCGTTGACGGCCAGCACCTCCGGCGGGTACGGCACGCCGCTGCAGAAGGCGGCCATCGGGTTCAACCCGATGACCGGCGACCTGTGGTACCAGACACCGCAGGGCAACGGGTCGTCCGGTGGCCAGTTCGGCTTCGTCAACCCGGCGACGCACGTGGACACCCTGGTCAAGAACTCCAGCGGGTTCCAGAACGGTGTCATAGGCGGCTACAACGACCGGGTGTACTTCGGCGCGGACGGTTATGGCCCGGTCGACATCGGGGCCGTCCCGTACAGCGTCTTCCTCGGCGGGATGCAGGTCGAGCGCGACCCGGTCAACAACGCCTACCAGATAGCCCGGGACGGCAAGGTCAGCGTCATGACCCCGGATACCCGGTTGTCGCCGTCGAGCGTCGATGTCCCGTGGATGAAGCTCCCGATCGACGCCACCCAGTTCCTGGCCGCCGATACCAGCAATCAGCAGCTGTACGTCGGCACGCTGGGGCACAAGGTGGTGGACCTGCAGCCGCTGCTGCCGGTCTCCAGCCGGACGGTGGGCGACGCGGTGGTCAACCCCGCGCATACCGTCGTTGCCTTCGTGGCCACCGCGGGCAGCCAGACCCAGCTCTATGAGGCGTCGCTGTCGGCCCACATGGGCCAGCCCCGGCTGCTGGCCAGCTTCAACGCCAACCTGGGCGGTGCCTACGGCCTGATCGACTGGGTTCCCTGACTGGCCGCCCGCTGATAGACGGTGACGTGCCCGCCGCTGGCCGGGCCGAAGGGCTGCCGGTCCCAGCCGCCGTAACGTGCGTGCCGCCGCAGGCCGGCCTGCTCGGCCATCAGGTCAAGCTCGCCCGGCCAGCTGTAGCGGATTGCCACCGGCCGCAGGTGCGTTCCCTGCCCGTCCAGCGTGACGATCTGGGTGGTGACGCGCTGCTCCGCCGGGTCGTGACGCGAGATCTCGAAGGTGACCGAGTCTTCCGTCACCGCGCCCGCCTGGACCCGCTGATCCCGGTCGAACCGGGTCACGTCCGGGACGAAGCATTCGATGACGAACATCCCGCCCGGGCCGAGCACGCGCGCCACGTTGCGGAAGCAGTCCGCCTGCCGGGCCTGGCTGAGCAGGCCGAAGAGGGTGTTGAACACCAGGTAGACGAGCTGGAACGGCCCACTGACCGCGACCTCGGCCATGTCGCCCATGGTGACCGGGATCGAGCCGCCGCCGGGCTTGGCCCGCATCCGCGCCACCATCGCCGCCGACGCGTCGATTCCCTCCACGGCGACCCCACGGGCCGCCAGCGGCAGCGCGACCCGGCCGGTCCCGATGGCCAGCTCAAGCACCCGGCCCTGGCCGGCCAGGGCGGCCAGGAACTCGACCGCGGGTGCCGGGTCGTGGCCGGCATGGTGCTCGTCATAGACGCCCGCCCAGCGGTCGCCGTAGAACGCCGGATCATCGAACCCAGCCATGCCGACACCAAAGCAGACCACGCGCGCCCACGCCAGGCGTTTATGGTCCGGCCAGCCACCAGCGCCCGGCCGGGCCGGGTCAGAACTGGGAGCCGATGGTGAGCGCGTGCCAGATGGTGGCGGTTAGCCACAGGAAGGTCGTCGCGACCACGACCACCTCCAGCGCCTCCCCGCTGTTGGCGATCAGCCCGGTCAGCCCGGCCACCAGCGCGATCGCGCCGAGCACCGTGGTGATCCGGCGGAAGATCGCGCCATGCCGCGGTTGCGGCCTGGTATGCAGGTCGAAGGCCGCGGCCACGGCGCAGATGCAGCCCAGCACCAGTTCCAGCACGCTGGTTCCCCTCGTGCTGGACAGCAGCGGCAGCCGCGATCCGAAGCGGTACGCCAGCCACGCGAAGACCATCGCCAGGGCGGCGGCAGAAGAGACGAGATCCCGCCAGGTCAGTCCCATGGCCAGCTCCTCCCGCAGCACCGGACCGGCCACCCCCTGACTAGTCTGCGCCCTCCGGCCGCGATCGGTGACAGCGCGGTCAGTCGGCGCTGTCAGCCAGGGCGATGAGCTGGCGGGTAGACATCACCGGCCGGGGCGGGCCGTTGGGGCTGACGGTGATGAGAACGTACCGGCCGTGCTCGCGCCAGGTGATCGCGTTGACGGTCGCCTGGCCCCGGTGCCCGCGCACCTCGATCGCGACGGCGCGCTGGCCGCTGGCCAGCGGCAGCACCAGGCGGCGCTGGGCCTGCACGATCGTGAGCACCGCGGTGGATGACAGGTAGAACTGGGTGCATCCGGCCTGCGCCGGTGAGCCGGGGGCGAAGCCGGACACCACCGGAGACACGTACTGCAGCTTGTACCCGGGCGGGACGGCGGGGCGCAGCGCGTTCTGAGCGCCGAACACCGGCAGGGGATGGCCGCTCGCGCCGCTGACCAGCTCCCGGTGCCCGACCGGTGCCGGGAGCCGTACTTCCCGGGCCAGGATTATGGCCAGGTCCTTGTTGCAGACCCCGTGCCGGCGCGAGGCGACATAGCGCAGCCACACCTCCACCCGCTGCGCCGTTTCCACCGCCACCGGCCGCACCGTGCCGAAACACGGCGCCGAGAACCCGCCCACGGTGATGGTCCTGCCGTCCGCGCTGACGAGGGCCGGGCCGTCGTACCGGACCGAGTAGGCCACCTGGCCACCGCCCGGGCCAGGAGCACCCGCGGCCTGGCCGCAGCCCGCGGCCAGGCCGAGCACCGGCCCGGCCGTCACCCCCGCCAGCAGCAACCGGAAGAACCGGCCTGAACGCCTCGGTCTCATGCCTCTTCGACGCAGCGGGCAGGTTCGCGGATCCGTGCACCCGGGAAATAACCCACGCGCGCCATGGATTCCGCGGCCCGCTACGGGCGGCCGTGGTCGGCCAGGAGCTCGCGCAGTTCCGTGGCGGGCAGCTGCCAGGAGGTGTTGCCGTCGCGGCCGGTGACCGTCACCGACTGCAGCAGCGAATTGAGCACCGCCTCCTCCGTGGCCTCCACCACGGCGGCGAAATAGTCGTCCAGCCCGCGGCCGGTGACCGGAATCCCGGCTGGCTCGCGGTCGCGTGGCGCGCGCAACCCGGTGGCCAGCGCCAGGAAGATCTCGCCGCTGGCGTGGTGCGCGGTGCTGCCGGTGCGGGCCAGGCCCAGCCCGGCGCGGCGGGCCAGCCGGGCGCAGCCGGCCGCGTCCAGCGGCGCGTCGGTGAGCACGACGACGATGCACGAGCCAGCCGGCCCCGGGAACTGATCCCCGGCGGCCGGGTCGGGCAGCAGCAGGCCGGCCGGCACCCCGGCCACGGTTAGGCGGCCACGGTCGCCGAAGTTGGTCAGCACCACGACCCCCACCGTGTGCTCGCCGGGCACCACCCGGGACGCGGTGCCGATGCCGCCCTTGTAGCCAAGGCAGCTCATCCCGGTTCCGGCCCCGACCGCACCCTCGGCAGCGGCGCGGCCGCCCACCGAGTCCCGGGCGGCCTGCAGCGCCCGGCGGACATCGGCCCGCTCGACCTGCATCCGGCGGGTGTCGCTCAGGAAGCTGTCGTCGCATTCGGCGACGATCGGGATGATCACATCCTCGGTGCCGATGGCCGGCTGCTCCTCGATGAGCAGTTCACACGCCGCGTCGTAGACCCTGCCGACCTGCATGGTGGAGGTGAGGAAGACCGGGGTCTCGGCCAGCCCCCACTCGCCGATGGCGACCAGCCCGGTGCACTCGCCCGCGCCGTTGAGCACGGCGCTGCCCGCCGGGACCGGTGCGGCGAACAGGTCACCGCCGGGGTCGATGATGGTGACCCCGGTCCGGGCGATCCCGCGCCCGGCCGGCGGGTCCGGCTCATCCCGCCAGATGGTGGCGTGACCTAGACCGGCGCCGGGAACGTCGAGCACCGAGCCGGTCGGGCCGGATGACAGCAAGCCAATCGTGATGCCCAGATCGGTGACGCGCGGCATGCGGCGATGTTAGTGCCCCGGGCCGCTCCGGTGCTGGGTCAGCCTGCCCGCGCCGGGCCCGCTGGCTCAGGAGCCGCGAGTGAGGCCGGTGGTAACCACGAACCAGCCGCCCTCCGCCGCGAAGATCACCCAGGCCGCGATCACGGCGGAGCGGCGCCAGCGAGGCGACGACGCGCCGGTGATGACCGCCGCCACGGCGGCCACAGCCAGCACGCCCTGCCCGGCCGCGCCGGCCCTGAGCCAGCCCAGGCCGGGCGCCGGGGTGTCCCAGCTGCCCATGATCAAGCCGATCAGGTCCGTCCCCGTGAACAGGCCCGCGCCGGCGATGGCGAGCGCGGACGGCAGCCAGATGGCCCACGGGCGCGGCGCCGGGCGCGGGCGGGGTGCGGGATTGCGTTTCACCGTTCCAGCATCGGGCGGCGGCGGGCCGCGGTTAAGAGTACGGATACCCGGCTGGCCTGAGCACGGATACCCAGGCGGCCCGATCCGGGCCGCCTGGGTTCCCCGGCCAGGTGGCATCTCGCGTGATCGCGACCGCATCTGTGATCATGAGGAGCGCAGACGTGCCCGACGGCCAGCCCGCGGAGGGAGCCAGTGAGCCTGCCGGTTCCTGTGGTGTGGAGTGAGGACTGCCTGTTGCACGAGCCGGACGGTGAGGTCTGGCTGGGCGTCCGGGATCCCGGCACCGAAGTCCCGGCCCGGGCCGTGGTGCTGCGCGACGCGCTGGCCGCGGCCGGGGCCCCGGTGGTGCCCGCCCGCCCGCACGGCGACGAGATCCTGCGCGCGGTCCACGACCCGGCGCTGCTCAGCCACCTGGCCGGGGTCTGGCCGCAGTGGGAGCAGGCCGGTCTGCCGGCCGAGCACGGCCGCGACCGGGTCGTCCCGTATGTGTTCCCGACCCCGGGCATGCTGGCCGGGCTGCCGGTGCGCACCCCGCCCGCCGTGCACGGCCGGGCCGGGCAGTACTGCTACGACACCATGACCCTGATCGGCCCGGGCAGCTGGGAAGCCATCCGCGGGGCCGCCGATGCCGCACTGACCGCCGCCGATCTGGTCGGCTCCGGCCAGCGGCTCGCCTACGCGCTGTGCCGGCCGCCTGGCCACCATGCCACCCCGGCCGCGTATGGCGGCTCCTGCTACCTGAACAACGCCGCCATCGCGGCCCAGGCACTGCTCACCGCCGGGGCCCGGCGGGTGGCCATCATCGACATCGACGCACACCACGGCAACGGGACCCAGCTGATCTTCTACCGCCGGGCCGACGTCTGGTACGGCTCGCTGCACATCGATCCCGGCGCGGGCTGGTTCCCGCACTACGCCGGCTACGCCGACGAGCGCGGCTCCGGCCCGGGGGAGGGGTACAACCGCAACGTGCCGCTGCCGCCGGGAGCCGGGGACGGCGACTGGCTCGCGGCGCTGGACGTGCTGTGCCAGGAGGCGCGGGCCGCCGGGCCGGACGCGGTGGTGGTGTCGCTGGGGCTGGACGCGGCAGCGGCCGACCCGGAGAGCCCGCTACGGGTCAGCGAGGCCGGCTACCGGGCGGCCGGCCGCACCGTGGCCAGCCTCGGGCCCACCGTCGTCATCCAGGAAGGCGGCTACGACCTGGCCTCCCTCGGCGCCCTGGCGGTAGCCGCCCTCTCCGGCGCGGCCGCGGCGCCCGGCTGACGCTCGTCCGCGGTGTTCACCGGGACGTCAGTTGCGGGCCAGGAATTGTCCAGCTTGGGGCCGGTCCTGGTGGTGACTATGTGGTGCCATCCGGGCGGTCGAGGTGGCAATCTGGCAGTGGCGGCTTCCGCATCCGGAAGGGCCAGCCGGGAAGGGGAACCATGGCACGGTCGAGGACCTCGAAGGCCAAGCGTCCCGCGGCCAGGACCGCTCCCGCCCGGGCGGCCGGTGCCAAGGACGCGCCGGCCGGTCTGAAGGGGGCCAAGGCGGCCGCATCCGCCGGCAGCGGGGCCGCCGGCCCGGCACCGGCCGGGAGCCGGGAGTCGGTACCGCCCGCCCAGACACCGGACGACGTGCCCCGGTGGGCGGCCAAGGCCCTGGCCGAGCTGCTGACCGTGACCTGCTGGGTGGACCCCGGGGAAAGCGGCGGCCCGGTCACCGCCACGGTCAGTTTCTCCGGCCGCCGGCTGGACGTGACCGGCAAGTCCCGGCCGGGCGACACGTTCACAAAGGAAGAAACCGTCGAAGGGATCCTCCCCGGCAGCGGGCCGGTGGCGGTCAGCGCCGAGGTCCGCGACATCAACCCGGGCGAGTGGCGGGTGACGGCGCGGCCGGTGGCCCGCCCGGGCCAGAGCCTGCTCCGGCCCTACCCGGCGCCGGGCGGCAAGGGCGCCGCGGCCATGCGGGTGCCACCGCCCCGGCAGGTGACGATCTCCGCCGAAACCGGCACCGACGTCCACACCACCCACCTGCTGCGCACGAAGGTGCCGGGGATCAGCCGGTTCGTCTACCCGGTGCTGGTCCCGCTCAGCGTGCTGGCCGGGCTGGGCCTGGAGGCGCTGCTGCTGATCACCGGCCACTATCCGGTGCTCCGCCCGTTGCTGTTCTCCCTGGCCGCGGTGGCGGCCGGGGTGGCCGGCGGGAAAGCCTGGTACATCGCGGTGCACCGGGGCCGGAAGCGGGACGGCTGGTGCATCCAGGGGTTCGTGGCCGGGGCCGTCGCCGTCGTGGCCGCGGCGGCGGTCATCGGGGTGGGCATCCCGGCCGGGGTCTGCCTGGCCGTGGCTGGGCCGGCGCTGCTGGTCGGCATGGGCATCGGCCGGCCCGCCTGCTTCTGGGCGGGCTGCTGCACCGGCCGGCCGACCACGTCACGCTGGGGAATCTGGGCGTCGGACCGCGTGCTGGGATGCCGCCGCGCGCCCGCGCAGCTGGTCGAGGCCCTGACGGCGCTGCTCATCGGCCTGGGCCTGCTCGCCTACGTGCTGATCGCCGGGCTGCCGGGGTCGGGCCCGGCGGCCGCCGCCGGGCTGGCGGCCTACACCCTGGCCCGGCAGTTCATTCTCGGCATGCGGCGGGAGCCGCGGACGTGGCGGCACGGCCGCAAGGTGACCGCCGTGATCGCCGCTGTCGCGCTGATCGTGAGCGTGGCCCTGCTGGTGCGCGGCTAGGCCGCGGGTCAGACCTGACTTGGCGGTTGCGCGGCCTGCTTGTCCGTGGCCTGGCCTTTGATGAAGGCGGCGATCCGGTCGTTCAGTTCATCGATCCGGTTGAAGCCGCCGTGGCTGCCGGGGACGATGGCGACTTCCGCGGACGGCATGAGGCTTCCCCGGGCGCGGGCCTCCGCCGGGGTGAGCAGGGCGCTGCGCGTGCCGGCGACCAGCAGAACCGGCACGTCGATCGCGCGGAGCTCGTCGTCGGTGAGGACGCCGGGGAACTTCGGCTCCATCCGGTAGCCGCGGATGCCTGCCCACATGAGCGTCATCAGCTCCGGCAGCAGGATGCCCGGGCTGTCCAGCCACCGGGCGAGGCGGCGGCGCAGCGGCATCGGGGTGAGGGTGGCCAGGCCGCTGATGGAGAGCCACCACCAGAAGCGGGCGTCGAGCTTGGTGAGCCCGGCGGGGTCGAGCAGAGTGATGGACGCGACCCGGCCGGGCGCGCGGATCGCCTGGTTCATGGCCACCCAGCCGCCGTAGGAGAAGCCCACCAGGTGCGCCCGGCGGTCGCTGAGCTTGCCCAGGAGCTCATCCAGCCAGGCGGCGCAGGACGCCGGAGGCGTCATCAGGGCGCGCGCGACGCTGGGGTTCGCGTCGCCGGGCATGTCGATCCCATAGACCGGGCCGTCCCCGGCGAGCGCCGCCACGTGCGGGAACCAGGCCGCTGCGTTGCCCCCGGCACCGGTGAGCAGCACGACCGGATCCCCGCCGGGGTGCGGCCGGTAGGCGTGCATGCGCGTGGTCGCGGTCGCCGTCTCGATATCGAACTCCTCACAGGGCTGCGGCCACAGCGCGAAGGCCCGCTCGTAGGCCGCCAGGAACTTCTCCCGGGCCGCATCGCTTACCCACGATCCCGGCTCACCCTCGGGTGCCGGGTCTGCTGCGCCGGTGATGCGCTTGATCCCGAGCATGTCCCTCGTCCTCCTCCCGGCTCAGCCTGCCGTTGTTATGGTACGAGTGTATCATCAAGGGATCGGACGGTGGACGAGGGGTACGGTGGGGCGGGTGCCGAGGCGGGTCGATCACGAGGAACGGCGGCGGCACATCGCGGACGCGCTGGTGCGGACGGCCGCCACGCGCGGGCTGCATGCCGCCGGGATGCGCGAGGTCGCGACCGAGGCCGGCGTGTCCCTGCGGCTCGTCCAGTACTACTTCGGCACCAAGGAAGAGCTCCTGCTGGCCGCCATGCAGCAGCTGGCAGCCCAGTTCAGCGACCGGGTTCTAGCGCGGATCCAGCGGATGAAGGAGACCGGAAGCCCGGCCAGCCCGCGCGATGTTATTGCCGCCGTCCTGACCGAGGCGCTGCCCGCCGACGACGAGAGGCGCACCTTCACCCTCGTCTACACGGCCTACCTGGCGCTGTCGCTGACCGACCCGGCGCTGGCGATCAGTCCCCTGGTCCGGAACTCAAGCGTCGTGAGGGACGCGGTCGCCGCCCAGTTGCGGGCTGCCCAGGCCGCCGGCGACATGCCAGGCCGCCTGGACCCGGACCTGGAAGCCATCAGCCTGCTGACCATGTCCGCGGGCCTGGGCACGAGCGTCATTGTCGGCCAGTCCTCAGCCGGGCAGGCCCAAGCGGTCATCGACTACCACCTGCGCCGCCTGTTCCCCGCCTATCCGCCAGCGTGACGCCAAGTCAGGTCAGACGAGCAGGCAGGCCGCCTCGTGGCCGGGGGCGGTGGCCGCCGGGTGCCGCAGCAGCGGGTCCTCGCTGGTGCAGCGGTCGGCCGCGATCGGGCAGCGGGGCTGGAAGCGGCAGCCGGGCGGAATGTCGATCGGGTTGGGGGTCTCACCTCGCAGGATCTGGGGCGTGGACCGCTGCCGCGGGTCGCGGTTGGGCACCACCGACAGCAGCGCCTTGGTGTAGGGGTGCTGCGGGTGGCGCACCACCTCCCTGGCCGGCCCCTGCTCCACGATCCGGCCCAGGTACATGACCGCGATCCGGTCGGCGAAGTGCGCGGCGGTGGACAGGTCGTGGGTGATCATCAGGATGCCCATGTCGCCGTCCCGGCGCAGCCCGTCCAGCAGCGACAGCACCCCGGCCCGGACCGACACGTCCAGCATGGACACCGGCTCGTCGGCGAGCAGCAGGTCGGGGCCGAGCACCAGCGCCGCCGCGATGGTGACCCGCTGCCGCTGGCCGCCGGACAGCTCGTGCGGATAGCGCTGCAGGAACTGCTCGGCGGGGGAGAGCCCGGCCCGCTCCAGCGCGGCGATGGCCAGCTCACGCCGCTCCGCGCGGGAGCCGCCGATCCCGTGCACCAGCATCGGCTCCTCGACCGCGTCCTGGACACGGAAGCGCGGGTCGAGCGACTCGTACGGGTCCTGGTAGATCATCTGGAGTTTGCGCCGTAGCGGCCGCAGCTGCTGCTGCGACAGCCGGGTGATGTCGGTGCCGTTGAGCCGGATCGAGCCGGAGGTGGCATCGGTCATCCGCAGGATGGTCTGGGCGGTGCTCGTCTTGCCGCAGCCCGACTCGCCGACCAGGCCCAGCATCTCCCCGCGGGCCAGCGAGAAGCTGATGCCATCCACCGCATGCACCCACTTCTGCCGCCCGCCGGTGAACCGCTCGGTCAGCCCGCGGCGCACCGGGTAGCGGGTCATCAGGTTCTCGACCTCCAGCAGGACCGGGCCCATCCCGGCGGCGCCCGCCGCGCCCGCCCCGGCCACTGTGCCCGCGCCGGTCACGGCGCCGGTGCCGGTCACGGCGCCGCTCCCGTCATCCGGGTGAGGTGGCAGGCGGCCTGGTGGCCGGGCCCGACCAGGCTCAGCACCGGATGCTCGCCCGCGCACGGGCCGAACGCCGAGTCGCACCGGGGCCGGAACGGGCAGCCGGGCAGTTCGGCGTCCAGCCGCGGCGGCGCGCCGGGGATGGACACGACCTCCTCCTCGCCGTACAGATCCGGCGTGGCGGCGAACAGCAGCCGGGTGTAAGGGTGGCGGGGCGCGTGATACAGCGCCTCCATCGGCCCGGTCTCCACGATCTCGCCCGCATACATGACGGCGGCGCGGTCGCACACCTGAGCCACCACCGGCAGGTCGTGGGTGACCAGGACCAGGGCCAGCCCGAGGTCGCGCGACAGCCCGGTCAGCAACTGGAGGATCTGGGCCTGGACCATCACGTCCAGCGCGGTGGTCGGCTCGTCGGCGAGCAGGATTTTCGGCTGGCAGGCCAGGGCCATCGCGATGGACGCCCGCTGCCGCATGCCACCGGAGAACTCGTGTGGGTAGCGGTCCGCGGCGGCGGCCGGGATGCCGACCAGTTCCAGCAGTTCGGCGGCGCGCTTGCGGGCTTCGGCGCCCTGCGCGATCCCGTGGTAGGCCATCGGCTCGGTGATCTGCCAGCCGATCTTCTTCACCGGATTGAGCGCGTTCATCGCGCCCTGGAACACCATCGCGATGTCCTTCCAGCGGTGGGCGCGCACCGAGTCCTCGCCGCCGGCCAGGATGCTGGTCCCGTTGACCAGCACCTCGCCGGACAGGGTCGCGGTCGGCGGCAGCAGGCCCATCAGCGCCAGCACGGTCGTGGTCTTGCCGCACCCCGACTCGCCGACCAGGCCAAACCGCTCGCCTTCGGCCAGCGTGAAGCTCACCCCGGCCGCGGCGTGCACCTGCGCCTGGTTCGGCAGGTCGAACCAGACGTGCAGGTCGCGCACTTCCAGCAGGCTCATATCGCGTCCGGCCCCCGGCCCACCAGCGGGCGCAGCCGCCACCGGCGCACTGACAGGTTGGCCACCTTCAGCCGCGGGTTGAGCGCGTCCTCCACCGCCTGGCCGAACAGGAAGCAGCCGACGATGACCAGCGCGATCACGAACCCATCCGGCACGATTGCCCACCAGGCACCGGAGGAGATGGCGGTCCGCTGGAACGCGTGCTCCAGGATGGTGCCCCAGGTGGTGACCGTCGGATCCTCCAGGCCCAGGAAGGCCAGCGCGGTCTCCAGGTAGATCGCGATCGCGATGGTGAGCACGGTGTTGGCGATCAGCAGCGGCCCGACCTGCGGCATGATGTGCCGCCACAGCACCCGGGTGTTGCTCGCCCCGAGCGCCCGGGTGCGTTTGACGTACACCCGCTCGCGCAGGCTCATCACCTGGGCCCGGATGATCCGCGCGGTCGAGGTCCACTCCAGGATGCCGATCACCAGGATCACATGGAACAGGCTTGCCCCCCACACGGCCGCGATCACCGTCATGAACACCAGGTCCGGGATGACCAGCAGGTAGTCGGTGACCCGCATGAGCGAGACGTCGGCCCAGCCGCCGAAGTAGCCGGACAGGATGCCCACCCCGCCACCGATGACCATCGCGACCAGGGTGGCGGCGAAGCCGACCACCAGCGAGATCCGGCCGCCCTGCATCAGCTCGCTGAGCATGTCGATGCCGCCGTCGTCGCAGCCGAGCCAGTGCTGCGCCGACGGTGGCGCGTATACCGCGCAGGTCTGCGCGCTGGCGCTGTACGGCGAGATGTAGGGAGCCACGATCGACAGGACGATGAAGAACCCGATGATGCCCAGGCCGATCACCGCCGACTTGCGCTCGCGCAGCACGTCGCGGAAGAAGCCGCCTCGGTGGGGCGGCTCGCCCTTGCCCTCGGCGGCCAGCAGCGGATCCTGGACGGGCAGTGTCATCGGATGATCCTCGGGGTCATTCCTTGATCCTCGGGTCGAGACCGAAGTAGATCAGGTCGGCGGCGAAGTTCAGCACGATCACGGAGATGGTCAGGATCAGGAACCCGCCCTGGAGCATGGGGTAGTCACGCTGCCCGATCGCGGTGTACATGGCCAGCCCGATGCCCGGCCAGCTGAAGATCACCTCGATGAGCAGCGCCCCGCCGACGATGAAGCCGAATTCCAGCGCGATCAGGGTGACCATCGGCAGCAGCGCGTTGCGCACTGCGTGCCGCCACACGATCCGGCGGGTCGGCAGCCCCTTGGCCCGGGCGGTCAGCACGTAGTCCTCGCCCAGCGTCTCCAGCAGTGAGGACCTGACCACCAGGGTGTAACTGCCGTAGGCGGTCAGCATCAGCGTCGCGGCGGGCAGGATCATGTGGGTGCCGATGTCCCCCATGTGCTGCCAGAACGGCTCGGCCGTGAACACGAACGGGTTGCTCATGCCGCCGGCCGGGAGAACCCCGGCGAAGATGATGAGCAGCATCAGCCCCAGCCACTGGGTGGGGAACGCGTAGGCGAAGATCGCTGCGTTCGTGCTGACGTGGTCGCGGACCGAGCCGCGCCGCCAGGCGGACAGCACTCCGGTGAACACGCCGACGACGAGCGCCGCCAGCGTGCCCACGGTGACCATCGGGATGGTGTTCTTCAGATCCGCCAGCAGCAGGTGGGTCACCGGCTGCTGGTAGGCGAACGAGACGCCCATGTTCCCGTGCACCAGTTCCTTCAGGTAGATGAGGTACTGCTCCCATTTCGGCTTGTCCAGGCCGAACTCGACGGTCAGCGCGTGCTGGAGCTTGGGGCTGGCCTTCGGCACCCGGGACAGGTCGGTGACCGCGCTGCCCGGCAGCACCCGGAACAGGAAGAAGTTGATCGTGATCGCGACGAAGATCGTGACCAGGGCGAAGAAACCCCGCTTGATCACGTAGTCAGCGCTGCGCACGGCGGCCCGCCTCCCTGTCCTGCGGCGCTGGTCAGGCCTGGTGCACGCTCTCGAACGGGATCTTGGACAGCTCGGTCCACGACGTCCCGCCGACCAGCGGGAGGTCGGTCCAGGCGGTGCTGTGCGCCTCGATCAGGTCGGCGTAATCGAGCACGATGTACAGCCGCTGGCTGTAGACCATTTGCTGCATCTGGTAGACGAGCTGCTGCCGGCTGGCGGCGCTGGTCGCCGCGCCCTGCGCCTGGTACAGCTGGTCGTAGGGCTTGCTGCAGTACCCGGTGTCGTTCCAGACGTTCCATGATCCGCAGGTCAGCACGGACAGGATGAAGTCGGGGTCGAGCAGCGGCTGCCAGTCCCACAGGGACAGCTCGAAGCTCTTGTAGCCGTTGGCCGTGATCGCGTTGTAGGCCGCCGAGTTGTCCAGGTTCTTCGGGCTGAGCTGAATACCGATCTTCTTGAAATCGGCCTGGATGATGGCGAACGAGCGGTCGCCGTAGCCGCCGGTGGTGTCGGACGGCATGATCACCGTGTAGGACATGGGGTGCCCGTTCGCGATCCGCAGGCCGTTCGGCCCCATCTTGTAGCCCGCCTGGTCCAGCAGCTGGGCTGCCTTGGCGAGGCTGAACGGTGTCGGGGTGACCGCCGGGTCATACCAGTGCCCGGTGGCCGGCGGAATGATCGAGGAGCCCGGCTGCCCGTGCCCGAGCAGCGAAGTCTTGACGATCGCCTGCCGGTCGATCGCGTAGTCGAACGCCTGCCGCAGGAGCGGGTTGGCCAGTTCCCGGTGACTCGCGTCCTGCTGTGGGTCGGCGTTGATCAGCATGTCGTCGAAGTAGTCGCCCGGGCTCTGCCGGACCACGAACCCGGCCTTCTTCAGGGTGGACACCGACGTGGGCGGTACCGTCTCGATGCCGTCCAGCTGCCCGCTCTTCAGCGCGGTGATCTCGGCGTCCTCGGTGCCGAAGAACTGCAGGCCGAGCCCGTCGATGTGCGGCTTGGGGCCGTAGAAGCTGGGGTTGCGCTTGAACAGGGCGATCTGCTTCGGCGTGTACTTGACCAGCGTGAACGGGCCGCCGGAAACGATCGGCGCTGGGTTGGTGAAGCTGGTCAGCGCCTTGCCGTTGCCGGTGGCGTACTGGGCCCAGATGTGCTCGGGCAGGATCGGCACCTGCTGGAGCTGGGACAGCACGTTCGCCACGGGCTGCTTGTAGGTCAGCACCAGGGTGGTCGGGTTCGGGGCGACCGCGCTCACCATATGGGCGACATCGCCCGCGGTGTTGGCGGTCGGCCCGTTCTGGAATTTCAGGATGGTGCTGTAGGTCCAGGCCGCGTCGGCGGCGGTCAGCGGCTTCCCGTCGGACCACCTGGCGTTCGGCTGGGTGTGGAAGGTCCAGGTGCGCCCGTCCGGGCTCACCTGCCAGCTGCGGGCGAAGTCCGGCACGAACTGGAGCTGGGAGTTGTACTGGATCAGGTAGGGGTAGATGACCTCGAATGTGGAGTAGGCGTCCTGCTGCAGGGCCACGAACGGGTTGAGCGAGTCGATGCTGGACGCGCTGCCCAGCCGGTAAACCCCGCCCTGCTTGGCCAGGCCCCCGGATCCGCCCCCGCCGCAGGCGGTCACGGCCATCGATACGGCAACTGCGGCGAACATCAGCCGGGTGACCCGATGCGACATGGATGGCTCCTCCCAGGCGCTGAACGGCGTCCTTGCGTCCAGTCGCCCCCTGAGCAATAAAGACGGTCTCGATCCGGGATTTACCCGGGAAAAGTGCCTGAATAGCTATTTAGGATCAGTCATCCTGACACGGCCACATGCCCGGCGCAAGCCTCCGGCCTGCCGGCGGTGGGGTGTCACTACCAGGGCCCCCGGGGCGGCGGGCGTAGGTTCGGGTGCGTGACGGGAACGGATCAGACTGGGCCGGATCAAGCTGGTACAGATCAGGCCAGCACCCGGCGGGCCCGGGCCGGGGATAGCGCGGTGCTGCGCCGCATGACGTTGTGGACCGGAATGCTGGTGCTCGTCCAGGCCGGTCTCGGCATGGTGGTCAACCTGTATGTGGTCGTGCCCGCGCATCACCCGGGAGCCAAGCCGGCGGAGTACTTCAGCGGCTCGTTCCGCAGCGTGATCTGGGCCATCGGCCAGGGACCGGTGGCGCTGGCCGTGCACGCCGGGCTCGGGCTGGTGCTGGTGCTGATGGCGCTGGCGCTAGCGGTCCGCGCCGCGGTGGCGCGGACCGGCTGGGTCGCGTTCACCTTCGTGCTGGGGGCGTTGCTGGTCATCGGGGCCGGCTTCAACGGAGCCAGCTTCCTGGACTTCCGGATGAACTTCAGTTCCCTGCTGATGGCGCTGCTGGCGCTAGCTGCGGCCGCGTGCTATCTGGCCGGGGGCTTTCTGCTCGCGCCTGCCCGCGGCGGCGCACCGCCAGCGCGGTGACCGCGCCGAGGAGGGACAGGCCCGCCGAGACGGCCAGCGCCGGCCGGTAACCGGCCACCACCGCGGCGGGCGGCCCGAGCTGCCCGAAGGCCGTGAACACGGCCGCGGCGATGGCGATACCGAACGCGCCGCCGAACCGCTGCATGGTGTTGCTTACCCCGGAGGCGCGCCCGAGATCGGCCGGCCCGACCGCGCCCAGGGCCGCGGCCGGCGCGGACGGCAGCGCCATCGAGACGCCCACCCCGGCGACGATCAGCGGGACCACGAACCGGCCGTAGGCGCCGGCCGAGGTGGCCGTGTGCGCCACCCAGGCCAGCCCAGCGGCCTGCAGGGCCAGCCCGGTCACCAGCAGCGGGCGCGGCCCGATCCGGTCGGCCAGGGCGCCCGCCAGCGGGGCCACCACCACCGGGGTCGCGGTCCACGGCAGCAGCCGCAGGCCGGTGGCCAGGGGCGAGTAACCGATTCCGAGCTGGAAGTACTGCGAGGTCAGGAAAGCGGCCGAGAAGATCGCGCCGGACATCAGGAACCCGGTGGCGCTGGCCGCCGAGAACGTGCGTATCCGGAACAGCCGCAGCGGCAGCATCGGATCGGCGGCGCGGCGCTCCCGGAGCACAAACCCGGCCAGCAGCCCAGCGCCGAGGGCGAACGCCGCGATGACCTCCGGATCGGACCAGCCGACGTTGCCGGTCTGGACCAGCGCCCAGGCGATCGCGACCGCGCCGCCCGCGATGAGCGGCACCGCGGGCAGGTCGAGCCGGCTGGCCGGGCCGTGGCTCTCCGGCAGGTAGATGGCCGACAGCACGGCGGCGGCCAGCCCGATCGGCACGTTCAGCCAGAAGATCCAGTGCCAGTCCAGGCCCTGCACCACGGCGCCGCCGACCAGCGGCCCGCCCGCGATGGCCAGGCCGCCGATGCCGCCCCAGATCCCGACCACGGTGCCGCGCCGGGCGGGCGGGAACGCGCTGGTCAGGATGGTCAGGCTGAGTGGGGTGACCGCCGCCGCGCCGAGGCCCTGAACGGCGCGGGCCGCGATCAGCGCGCCCGCGCCGGGTGCCACCGCGCAGGCGGCCGACGCCAGCGCGAAGAGCACCAGCCCGGCCACGTAGACGCGGCGCCGGCCGAGCCGGTCACCGATGGCCGCGGCGGTGATGATGCCGGCCGCGAACGTCAGCGCGTAGGAGTTGACCGCCCATTCCAGGGTGCCCAGGCTGCCGCCGATGCTGCGGTGGATGGCCGGCAGCGCGGTCACCACCACCAGCGCATCCAGCGCCACCATGAAGAAGGCGACCGAGGTCAGTGCCAGCACCGCCGGGAGCGGCCGCCCGCCCGGCCCGGATCGGGGCGGCCTCACGCCGGTGAGTTCCATGTTGCCCACCTCTTTGCGGCCGGCCAGTGGCGCCCCGCGGGCGCCGGTCCGTCTGCCCGGCTCACTTCCCCTACGCCGGGCCGGGGCCCAGATCGACAGGTGGGCTCAGATTTCCTGGGGTCAGGACGGGCCGCCTGGCCCGGGCTGGCCGCCCGGTCCTGGCCGGCGGCGGCGCAGTTCCTCGCGCAGCGCCGCGTTGCCGCTGGCATCCGCGGCCCGGGCCCAGGCGGCCGCGGCGCCCTCGCTGTCACCGGCCCGTTCCAGCAGGTCGGCGTGGGCGGCGTGGAGCGGCGCATAGCCGGCCAGCTCACCCGAGGC
>DATDGI010000065.1:0-2722 GCA_036522155.1 Streptosporangiaceae bacterium | reverse complement strand
GTCGCTGTTCATTGACGGGCACAGCGACTGCACGGCGGCGGGGGTCATGGCGTGGCCGGACGCGTCGTAGATCCTGTCCATGCCCCCGTGGACGACCAGAATGTTGGCGCCCAGCCGGGAGGTGAAGTCCTGGTTGCCGCTGATGGGGACCAGGGCTGTCAGCGGTGTCATGAAGAACGGATACTGCCACTCGACAAGGAAGAGGGCGGCGATGTACCCGGTGAGCGCGGTGAAGATGGCGGGCAGGGTGCGGCGGTACGCGGCGCCCAGCGCCACGCCGACGGCGAGCCACGCCACGGTTTGCAGCGCCAGCGGCAGCATGCCGGTGACCAGGAACGCGCCGCCGCCGAACAGGGAGAACAAGCTCTTCCCGGTCGCGATGCTGACCATGTGGGCCAGGTGCCCGGCAGCGGCGGACACCGCCGCTGCCGCCGCTGCGGTAAGGACGCCGAGCAGCGCGAACTTGGTCCACAGCCAGCGCTGCGGGGTGATGTCCTGGCTCCAGGCCAGCAGCAGGGTGCGCTGCTCGTGTTCGCGGGCCAGCAGCGGGGCGCCGAGGAACATGCCGGTCAGCAACGGCAGGAAACTCACGATGATGGTGAGGTAGATCGACAGATTGGTGAGTCCGAAGAGGCCTGTGAGGGACGCGGCCTGGGCCGAGCCGGGCGGGCAGGCCGTGTTCTTGCACTCCTGGTTGATCGTCGCGATGCGCGCAGCGACGTAGAGCATGGAACCGGTGACCACGCCGGCGACTGCCAGGCCCGCGACGATGACCGGGCGGTGCTGGCGCCAGGTGAGCCAGACCAGGTCGGCCAGGCGCGCGCCGCCGCGTCCCCGGCCGCGAAACGCCGCAGGGGTGGTAGAACCGGGTGTGCTCAGTGCGCTCATGCGGCGGCCTCCAGGACTCGGGGCGGCTTCGCGGACTTCTTGAGGTAGGTGATGGTCAGTTGCTCGAGGGTCACCGGCCCGCTGCTCCACCCCGGGGCGACAGCGGCGGGCACGGCCTGGCTAGGCAGCCGGACGATGAAGGTGGACTGGCGCTCGGTGTGCTGGGCCCGGACGATCTCGCCGGGGCACGGTGGCAGGTCCGCGCGGGGGCCAGCCAGCCGCACATGGTCGGCGAGCAGTTCCTCGATGTCACCGGCCAGCACCGGCCGGCCAGCAGCCAGCAGCAGCAGGTACTCAACTACCCCGGCGAGCTCGGCCACGATGTGGGTCGAGAGGATCACGGTCATGCCGCTGTCGGCGACCTCGGCTATCAGCTCCCCGGTGACCTCGCTGCGGGCGACGGGGTCCAGATTCGCCAGCGGCTCATCCAGCAGCAGCACATCGGGGCAGCCGCCGAGCGCGACCGCGAGGGCGACCTGGGCGCGCTGCCCGCCGGACAGCCGGCCGCAGCGCCGCCCGAACGGCACCTCGAAGCGATCCAGCCAGTTCACCGCCCGCCGCTGGTCCCAGACGCGGTTGGTGTGCTGCCCGAACTTCAGCATGTCGGCAACGGTGAAGTCGCGGTAGAGCGGCTTGTCCTGGGCGAGGATGGCGACCCGGTGCGCGGTGTCGGCCGGGCTGGGCCGACGGTGCGGGTCAACGCGTTGCCCGCCGACCAGGGCCTCACCACTAGTGGCCGGCAGCAGCCCGGCGGCGATGCTCATCAGCGTGGACTTGCCCGCGCCGTTGGCCCCGACCAGCGCGATGATGCGGTGCGCGGGCAGCTGGAAGCTGCACTCGCTCAGCGCCACCACGTCGTGGTAGCGCTTGGTCAGGCCCCTGGCCTCCAGGGCGCTCGGCTCCTCGCTCACGCCGCACCTCCGATGCCGGCGGCACGGGGTGCCACTTCTGCACCGGCGGCCCGCCGTGCCGGACCGGGATCTCCGGCTCGTGGCGCGCCCGCTGCCTGCTGGGCGAGCACGGAGGCCACAAGCGCCTGGACGTCCTCGTCTTCGAGTCCTGCCTCGCGCGCCTGATCCAGCCAGCGTGACAAACCGCCCCGCAGCCGGGCCATGACGTGGGGATCAGCAGATCCCAGAGTGCCGGTGACGAACGTCCCAGAACCCTGCCGGGACTCGGCGAGCCCGGACATCTCCAGCTCGCGATACGCCTTGAGCACGGTGGCCGCATTCACTGTGCACGAGGTGACGACCTCTCGCACGGTTGGCAGCCGGTCACCGGGATGCAGCAGACCCAGCCGCATCGCCTCCCGCACCTGGCGCACCAGCTGCGCATAGACGGGCACGCTGCCCGCCTTATCGACATGGAAGTCGATCACACTGCACGTCCCTTCCCGGACTGGACCGGCCGGAAGATTGTTATGGTCATGTATAACACTGAATGACTTGCGGGCGCAAACCGAACACTCGCGATGCGGCACAGCAGCCGGGTAAGGACGAATTCACGCGGGCCGCGGCACCACCTGTAGACGGAGCCTGTGCCTGGGGGACAGCCGTTGCTCAGAGAAGTCCGGTGCCGGATGCAAGGCACTGCGGCCAGAAAGAACAAGAGCAGCGTTTCCGCTGCTCTTGGGTGGTGGTCAGGGGCAGGGTCGAACTGCCGACCTTCCGCTTTTCAGGCGGTTTATCGAACACTTATCCTGAATTAGGCTAGGCCACATAGCATCAGGTGACGACGTTCTGGCAGGTAGATGCCCTTTGCGGCGAGCTTAGCACCCGTGTCAGGGTGTGCCGGGGAGTGTCAATGTGTCCGTGGGGATTGTTTGGGGATGGCA
>DATDGI010000064.1:0-2363 GCA_036522155.1 Streptosporangiaceae bacterium | reverse complement strand
GTCACCTCCTGAAGCGGTGTGAGCGGCCGCGTCCGGCTGCTTGGCGTTCTTCCCGGATAACCCCGGCGGGCACGCCGGTGACAGCGAGCGGGCGCATCCACCTGCTCACCGCGCTGATTGCCTTCCTGGCCGTGACCGCCGGGACGCTGCTGCGGGTTCGCAGCGGCCAGTTGTGCGAGGCTGGTCCTCACCGCCCGTGGCGATCGCAGCACTAGCCATTCTCGATCTTGTGCTGCCTGGCCGCCACAGGTTCGGCGTCCACTCCGTTAGCGGCCTGCTGGAGCGGATCTTCCTCGCCCTGTAGTTGCAGTGGTTCCTGCTGGTCGTGCTCCGCCTCACCCGAGGCCAGCCCTCCCGCTCCCACGTACCCGCCGCCACCGGCAAGCCCGTGGCTGCCGTCGGCGACAGCTTCATTGTGCACATGGACCGCGAGGCGCTGAACGACTACCCGCTTGGCCGCTACGACGTGACCGTCACGATCACCGGGTTCGTGCCCGGCCGCGAGATCGCCCGGACGATTGCTGGCCAGATCCGCCCGCAGATCGGCCACGTCTATGGCTACGTCCTGGAGCCCGCGCCGGGCGGAACCTGGTGACCTTGTACTACGACTGGTCAGCCATCACTTCAAGATCGCAATATGGCTCTGATCAGCGCCCCGAGCGCGATTCGAACGCGCGACCTACTGCTTGGGAGGCACTTCCCTGGGGTCGCCAGGCGGCGCTGCGCGTGGCCTCATGCGGCATCTAACTGCACAGACTCTGGCTGGACGTAGCCCAGTATCGCCCGGCGCCTGCCACTGTTGGCTCCCCGTTTGGCTCCCCAAGATCCCGCGCTTTTCGTAACAGATCGGGCGATCGAACGCGGTGCCGAACCCTCAAGACCGGCAAGGACCACACCCCCCGAGCCAGCGGATAAGACTGTCCCTGGCCGGGGCCAGATGCCAGCGAGACAACCGGATTGGGCCCGCGCCGATGCCTACCGGGACGGGCCTTGCCATACCTCCCTGCCACATCCAGCGGCTCGTCACCGTCCGCCTGGCTGACGACGAGACGCACAGGGCGCTCACGGGTCAGGCCCACCGGTCCGCGGCATAACGGCGAGCTTGGCCAAGGCGAGGCGAAGGCAGCCGACGAGCCGCCAAGTAATGCTCACTCATCTGCCGATGAGCGGACGACCGTTCCTGCGGACACGGCAGAAGGCGGGCAGGCTGTCCGGCTGATGCATCTGCTCCGGCTCAACCCGCCTGATGGACGCTCATCCCATATTGAATGGCAGCCTGAAGGACATCGACGTTTATGACTGCGAGGTGTCTGAACTTGATGCAATAGCCCGTAACACTGGCGTTGCCGATCGAGCCGCCATAGGTGCGCGCCAGGTAGGTCTTGTCGTCGAGGCCAAGCACATAGACCGAAATGCCAGTCGTGTTGGCGCTCAGGCCAATGCGATAAAACTCTCGCGACGACCCATCGGCGTAGGTGATGGTGTAGGCGCCGTAACCAATGTTCGGGTTGGCCACAACCTTTGCTGTCCGCGTTCGTGCCATCGGTGAACCACAGCCTGCATCCGGGAAATTCCGCAAGGATGTGTGCGTGTAGCCGTCGGAGGTCGGCCTGCTTGGGCCCGGGTTGACTGGCGAGGTACGCCTCGATTTGCTCAGGTACATCCATCTCGCGCCGCATCCTAGCAACGAACTGTCCCATGCCGGGTCGGATGGACGCCGCCCAAGCATCGCCGGTGTCCGCGTGGATGGGCCCTCTCTGCCAAGCTGACGTGAGGCACCCGCCCCCCGAGAATTACTGACCCCGAGGGCGGGGATGGAGACACCTGAAGTGAGTGTGACCCTCGACCGTCGGCTGGTTGCCGCCGATGCTGGACAGGTGGCTGATGGAGAAGCGGGCCGCCCTGATCCGGAGGTGCCCGAGCGGGCCCGCCGGCGGAGCTTCACCGCGAAGTACAAGCTGGAGGTCCTGGCCGCGTATGAGGCGGCAGAGCCGGGCGAGAAGGGCGCGATCTTGCGCCGGGAGGGCCTTTACTCCAGCCATCTCGTGGAGTGGCGGCGGGCCCGCGACGCCGGGGCACTGGCCGGCCTGGCCCGCCCTCGCGGCCGGCCGGCTCCCGATCCCCGGGACGCGCAGATCGCCCGGCTGCGCAAGGAGAAGGCCCGGCTGGAGCAGGAGCTGGCCAAGGCCCGCTTCGTGGTGGAAGTGCAGGCAAAACTGCAGGCTTATGCGGGTGATCGGTGTCAAGTACCTGTGGTGTCCAGGGTGTCGAGGATTTTCAGGTAGGCCGTCTGGCGGCTGGTGTCGCCGTGGCGTTCCGCGTCGGTTTGCTGGGCTTGGAGCTGGTCGCGGAATTCGATGGTG
>DATDGI010000063.1:0-2894 GCA_036522155.1 Streptosporangiaceae bacterium | reverse complement strand
CCGATAGGCCGGCTACCCCGCGAGCTTGGCGGGCGAGGGCTGGAGCTGGGCGCTGGGGTACTGTCGGTGCAAGCGTGCCCGGTCGTGAGAAGGGTCCTCTGACAGTTCATGAGTGCTGGCATCGTCATCACCGCCGCCGTCTCTGTCGTCTTCTTTCTCGGCCTTGTCGTGCTGGCGATCTTGGGATTCCTGTCAACCGGGAGGGCTACCCAGGAGACGGCACGGACGGGCCGCAAGAAGAGCGGGCGCACGGTGGCAGCCCAGCGCCGCGCTTCGCGGCCGCGCAAACGGGACCGGGCCACGCTGCTACCTGCGGACGCGACGGTCACCCTCGCGGACGTGCGCCGGGAGACCGGCGTCGACGAGGTCTTCGACTCCCTGGAAGCGGACCTGGTCGGGCTGGTCCCGGTGAAGAAGAAGGTGGAGGAGATCGGGTCGCTCCTGCTGGTGGACCGGGTGCGGCAGATGTTCGGCCTGGATGCGCCCCGGCCGAACCTGCACATGTGCTTCACCGGTGCCCCCGGCACCGGCAAGACCACCGTGGCCCTGCGGATGGCCTCCCTGCTCCACCGTCTGGGCTACCTGGAGCAGGGCCACCTGGTCCACGCGATGCGGGACGACCTGGTCGGCCAGTACATCGGGCACACCGCGCCGAAGACCCGCAAGCTCATGGAACGGGCCAAGGGCGGGGTGCTGTTCATCGACGAGGCCTACTACCTGTACCGGGCGGCCGATCCGCAGGACTTCGGCCAGGAAGCGATCGAGATCCTGCTGCAGGTGATGGAGAACGAGCGCGACAAGCTGGTGGTCATCCTGGCGGGCTACAAGGACCGAATGGATGAGTTCTTCAGCTCGAACCCCGGCATGAGTTCCCGGGTCGCGCACCACATCGACTTCGCCGCCTATGAAATGGACGAACTGATCGCCATCAGCCGGGTCATGCTGGACGAGACGTGCTACTACCTGTCCGGGGACGCCGAAGTGGCCTTCCGCAACTACCTCACCCGCCGGATGCAGCAGCCGCGCTTCGCCAACGCCCGCAGCGTCCGCAACGCGATGGAGCGCGCCCGGCTCCGTCACGCCCATCGCCTTGCTTCTGACCTGCACCGCCACTGGACCCGCGATGATCTCATGCGCCTAGAGCCCGCGGATATCCTCGCCGACAGCGCCGACCTGCTACTAGAAGGCAACAGAACATGATTACCGCCACCCGGCGCAACCATGGCGAAACAGCAAGCCATTAGCGAGCCCTCTCACTACATGCGCGCCCAGTTCAGGGGCGCGTAGTAGGTGAAGTTGCGGTCTGCCCTGTAAACCGTCAGCTCTTGCGTGCAGCCAAGAGTGCAGCCAAGGCACCGGACGACAGCGGACCCGGATGGACCGCCTCAGCCGCCGCGAGCAGCGCGCGTGTTCCCGGCCTGCGTTTCTCTGTCAACTTGTAAACGGCGGGTCGGGGTGCGCCCTGACTGCTCGGAGATGGTCAGAATGACCTACCTGTCTTCAACAGACTGACTAGCAGTGAACCTACGTTGCAGCGGATTGATCAGGTCATACGAAGCCCGTCACCAATGGCCTTCCATGCAAACCGGCCGGTCAGGTAAAGGACTAGGGCGATGACTACGGCCCCGACAGGGGCGAAATACGCGATCGCGCCGGGGATGCTCGTCATGACCACGCTTGCACCGATCAGTATGACTCCACGGGCGTCGATTTTCGCGGACTGGATCTCGGTGGCGTCGAGCCGGTTAGTCAGCTTCTGCTGTCCTGTATGCCGGTCAGAAACTCCCTTGGCCAGCGAGGCCCGGAGAGTCGTAGCTTGCTGCTGGCCTTGAAGGCGTACGAGGGTGACGTGGGCAAGGACCTGTTCAAGTTGCTGGTGCAGGCGATCGACCTTCTCCGCAAGGTGTGCATCCGCATCCCAGCTCATATAAGGCTCTACGCGGACCGAGGCCTCATCTGAGAATGTGCCCTTACCATCGTCCGGTACGGCGACAACAGCGGCGTGACCACGACGGGTCAGGTGGCGGATGGCCCAGCTCGCCGCATGGCCGACACGACCGGCGAACCTCTTAGCGACGTAAGCAGTCCCGGCAGGAGAGGCAATGAAGGTACCCGCGAAGGCTGCCAGGGCGCCAGTCCATACAACAACATCGGCCTCGGTGACGTTCATCACCACATTCTGACGCGGAACCCTCCAGTGAGGCCCCGACGGCCCGCGGTCTGTGCTGTCCGGCCTGCGGCCCTCCGCCAACTTGTAATCGGCGGGTCACGGCGACGCGATGCCTCTGCAAGCTTGCTTTTCGGCTCGCCTGATCTCGTCGCGAAGATCCACAGCATCTTCGCCGCGCACCACAATCGGCGGGCTGATGATCGTCCGCCTGGCGTACACCAGACCGCAAATGCCGCGCCAGACATGCCAGCGAGGGAACTCACCACAGCGCCGGCTGCACGCCGCTTGCTGCTATGGCGTCAGGCGTGCCGGCTCTCGCTGCGCTGCTGCCTGGCGCGGTTGCCCATGAGGAGGGCCAGGACTTCGCCGATGGCGGGTTCCTTGCTGGCGGGCTCGGGCAGTGGGAGGTGCGCCTGGATCTGGTAGAGGCTGCGGCGGCCGTCCCTGCGCTTGACGACATACCCGGCTGCGGTCAGGTCGGTGACGATGCCGTAGACGCTGCGGTCGGTGATGCCCAGCCTGGCCGCGATGTCGCGCAGCCGGGCGCCGGGGTCGTGGGCGATGCACAGCAGGACCCTGGCGTGGTTGGTCAGGAAACTCCAGCGCTCCATCCTCTAAGACTAACACAGTTTCTAGAAATTAGTTGCTAGTTTTCTAGTTCTATTATAGATTGAGGGCAGGCACCAGGGATCAGCCGCCGACGGCGGCCAGCCGCCCCGGGGTC
>DATDGI010000062.1:0-34659 GCA_036522155.1 Streptosporangiaceae bacterium | reverse complement strand
CTGGATGCTTATTGTCAGGCCACGGGGAAGCGATCGCGTGCCTGAAGGTTCCGGGTGACGTGCCGCTGCCGTTGCAGCCTGCGCAGCACCGGCAGCGCCGCGAAGTAAGACCCGGCCACGGCGATGCCGCCGATCCCGATGTCGATCGAGATCCGGCCCTGCCTGGCCCAGTAGACGTCCTTCAAGTCCAGTAGCAGGGCGAACTCATCGACGATAAGCGCCAGCCCGCAGCCGTAACAGGTGGCGACGGCCGGGTGGCGGCGTTGCCGTTCCTCGCCGCGTACGGCGACCGCGCCGACGCCAGTCAGCAAGCCGATGCCCCACATGTAGTGATGCAGGTGCTCGCCGCCGACACTGATGTTCCGGAACGGCCCCTTGCCGGCCCGGATGCTGTAGGTGAGCGCGCGCAGCCCGGCGAAGGTGACGCTGAAGGCCAGCCAGCTGAGCAGGGCGGACCGTTGTTCGGGGCTGAGCTCCTCGTGGTACGCACGGCGGACCGCACTCGACGATGGCGCGAGGTTTGTCACACAGCACCACTTACCCGGCCGGCTACCGGGCGCAATCCACAGCAGGCTCCCGGGCCCCGGCGCGGCGAGCGGGACTTGTCGCGGTACGCGACCGGCGCCTGCTGACTTCGGCTGTCACCAGCTGGCCGGGTAGCCGGCCGGGAGAAGCCCGTAAGCGGTCTGGTAGCGGTTGGGCGCCGCGGGTACTCCCAGTGACTGGAGCAGTTCGTCGAAGTTCACCCCAACCCGGGTCGGGAACGGGCCGAGCCCGCCGATGCCGCCAGCTTCCGGAAGCTCCGATTCGGAGGACAGGCCAGTTGACTGCGCCCACCCGGTTTCTATGCCATCGCCCCCGTTCCACATGGTGCCGATCACGGTGGAGGGCGATACGCGCTGGCCGACCACAACGGCCGGGGTGACGTCTTCAGCCACATAGACCACCAGCCCCTCTCCGGGGCCGCCGGTGAGCCGGTAGGTGATCCATCCTCCGCCGGGCCACCCGTAGTTGGTCGCGGTCGCGTTGGTGACGATGCCGTCGCCGACGGCATAGACCGGGCCCACCCCGGCGAAGTCGACGCCGTCGTCGATGCGCTGGGCAACCAGGCCACTGACCCCGCGCAGCGGGTTCACGTAGCCGCCCCCGGGAGGGGTGGCAATGGCAGCACTGACGACCTGGGAAGGATTGGCCAAGGCACCCGACCAGGACACCAGCCCGCCGGCCGCATTCGTTAGCCAGGCCCCAGCGAAGGAGGGTACTTTTGCCCCGCCGTACGCCGTGGCAACCCAGCCGTAGACCAGCACCACTGCGCCCCAGACGGCCACTGCCGCAATCCAGGCGCGCTTGCCCCGCGGCCTGGTCATGGACCGCTTCCGGTGCCGGGCCACCGCACCAGGGCGGTCCGGTGAAGACCGCGACGGCGTGGGATGCCGGACAGGCGCGGCGGGCACGATCGCCACCTCCAGTCTGGCACTGCGGCCGTGCTCAGCTGCCACCCGGCGGTCGGTCCAGCCCCCTCCCACCGCCTGGCCCGCCCTGCACGGCACGGGCCCGGCGACGGCCAGATCGCGGGCAGGCACCCCACACCGGGTGATGTTCATGCACCAGGCTGCCCCACACGCACCCGCCAACGGGCCAGAACTACTCAACACGCCGATACGGCTACGCCACGCAGTTGAGCCGGCTCAGTCGTCCCAGCGGACGGCGATCCGCCTCCCGATCCCGGGCAATGGCAAGGACTCCGCTTCCGCTGCGACCGCATCGCGTTCTGCGCGCGTCAGCCGCCGCCGGGGCTGCACCGTCATCACCGCGTCCGCGCGCCGCCACGTCCCGGCGATCTCTCCGCTGACGAGGAGGCCGCCGGGCCAGACGCGCGGGGTCCAAAGTGCGGAACGGCGGCCGGCGTCCGGGACCAGCAGTTCGCGGCCGGCTCCGTGGAGGAGGAGATAGGTGTCGCCGCTCGGGAGCAGCCGCACGGGGGCCACGACCTCATCGGCAGCGCGAAACGCCTCCTCGTCCCGGGCGAGGATCCACGCGTCGCCGATCGGTGTCCGCACCGGCGTCAGCGACGTGCCCAGCGCCTCGAACGCCGCGGCGCTATGCCGCCGGCCGATCCCCGCCCACCCGGCGAAGGCCTCGGGCGTGGCGGGGCCGTAGATGTGCAGGTACCGGCGCGCGAGTTCCAGGCGGGCGCCGTGCGGGTCGGCCTCGGGTCGCGGCACCCGTCCAGACCGTCGGCGACCGCGCGCCTTCCCACCGGATCAGGATCGTGCCGGTCGGTGCCGCGAACCTGAGGCTGCTGGGGTGCACGCCAAGCGCGCGGCCCGCCTCTCCGCAGGTCATCCGCGCACCGCCGAGGATGGCGCTGAGGCGGGCGGCGTGGTTCTCCACCCTGTGCCGGACTTTGGGGTCGTCGGGCAGCGTCCCGAGTGAGAACACGGCCCGGTCGCGTGCGGCGACGACGAAGACGCTGCCCCGCGGCCCCAGAGCTGGACCAGCGAAGGATCCTCCCACGTGGACGGTTCGTCCCCTCGACGCGGGCGTGGATCGAGAGCAGCGCGGCTCGCGGCATGCTGTCCGGCAGCCCCGCCCAGGCCGCGCGCCGAAGCGACCCCGGCCCGCGCGGGAGCCGCTCGTCGAGTCCGCCAGCGTGCCGCCGGAACGCCAGGATCTGTGGCCGCGTCAGGTGGAGCCGGGTCCCAGTCACGTCACATCAGTTCCCCCTTCAGATCCATCCAGAACAGGAGCCCGGCATACAGAACGGCGGTGCGTGCCTGGTGAGGTTCCGGACGGCGGTCACCCGGCGTGGGAGGGGGGTGTGGGACGGCCCGGTGGCGGGGCTGGTCCGGTGGTGGGCATCTGGCCCGCGCTCGACGCGGCGGTGGCCCGGGCACGGCCGGAGAGGCGGATCAGGGTGATGGCGAGCGTGGCTATCCACAGCACGATGCTGGTAACCAAGACGCGCTCGGCGAGGCCTTCTGCGGTCTGGGTGAGTGAGGCGATGCTGACCAGTATGAAACAGAGCGGGCAGGCGATACGCGCGATGCGCATGACCGGTCTTAGCTGCCGCCATGCCGGCAGGAGTTTCATCCGCTCCCACAGCGGGCCGGGAGTGAACGCGAGCACCAGCAAGGCGGCGGTCCCGACGATGGTGTCGGTCATTCCGCCGGGGCTGTAGAGCTGATGGTGGGCGGTGCAGCCGGGGGCGGAGAGCGAGCAGGGGATGAGGGGGAAGGAGTTGCCGATCGCCAGCCCGGCGAGTGCGAGCATCCAGGGCGCGAAGGCAGCCACCCGGCCCGCGCCGGCCAGGGCGGGCCGCAACCCGAAGACGGCGAAGCAGAAGGTGCCGATGCCACCTGCCGCGAAGCAGGCGATGGGGAACCAGACGTGCGGCGCGGTGGCGGCCTGCATGTCGCTGATCGTGTCGGTCACCGGGCTGTACCGCGGGCCCTGCCATGTCTCGGCGGCAACCCATCCCACCGTGAACGTGACCTGTGCGATCAGGCCGACGACCCCCCAGGCTCGCAGATGAGCGCCCGGGGCCAGGCCCGCCTGGCCGTTGCCTGCGCCGGCGTTCCCCCCGGTCACGGGCGGCCAGCCTGGTCACGGCGCCCGGCCCGGTCGCGGCCGCGCCGTTCCCGGCGCACTGCCGGGGTCTCCGGGTCAGGTGCGGCCGCCATGGAGGCGGTGAGCTTGTTCAGCAGCGCGGCCAGTTGCTGGATCTCGCCGGCCTGCCAGTCCGCCACGAACATCGCGAACCGGTCCAGTCCGACGTCCTGCAGGCGCAGCATTTCCTCGCGTCCGGCGGGCGTCAGCGCCACCAGCCAGGCGCGGCCATCGTCAGGGTCCCCGGCGAACTGCACGTAGCCGGCGTCCTCCAGCTCGCGCAGCTGCCGGGTCACCAGGGAGGGGTGCACGAACCGCTGGTCGGCGATGTCCGATGGCCGCATCCCCTCGCCTGCGGCGATGACCTGCAGCAGGTCGAGCGCTGCCGCCGCCTTCCTCTGCCGCCGCGCTCGCTCCACGCCCGAGATCAGCGTGAACAGCGCGACCACCATCGACCGCACGTCATCCCGGTTTGGTGCCACCCCGGCAGGATAGCAGATAACTGATTGAATCAATCAACTAATTCACGGTGAGGACCTGCGGCGGGGCGGGCCCGGATCGTGAGGGTCAGGCCCCACCGGCTGGGGAGAGGGGATAGGTCACCGTCAGGGGCAGGTGGTAGGTCTTCCCGCCGGCGCGGTAGCTGCGCGACCCGGTGTCGATGACCGTCAGGCGGGTGAAATAGCGCTGGCCGGGATGGGCAGGCCGTAGCTCGGTACGCCACAGTGCGGCCAGCACAGGGAAACTGTGCAGGTGGCCGGCGGTGCAGGTGGGGATACAGACGTTGAAGCTGTCGGTGCCGGTGGCGAAGGCCGAGTCTGATCCCCAGGCCGCCCAGTGCAGCCCGGTGAGGTAGGCGTTGCCGTCCGCGCACGCCAGGGTGTAACTGCCTGGGCGGGTCTGGGCGTGCCCGATGCAGCTGATGACAACCGGCACCCCGTACGGGGTCGTGCCCAGCTGGTGCTCCGGTCGCCCGGCGGCAGCGGCGGGGCTGGGGGCGGCGCAGACCGCGGCGGCGATAACGGCCATCGCGCCTAGCGCCGCAGCGACGGTGCTGGAGCGGCTGCGGCGGAGATGAGTTGTCATGACGGTCCCCTTCCATGACGTGACGGCTTGCCAGGTGCACGCCGGTACGCCTGTGAGACGTACCCGGCCGCCAGCTGGTTGCATGCGGCCTTGTGCGCCGAGCCGCAGGCGTCTACCAACGAAGGAGAAGGATCAAAGATCGTCCGGGCAATACGTGAGCCCCAGAACAGGGTGCCCAGATGACGCGGCAATACCTCATCGGAGAGCTGACCGTCCGGCTGGAGCAGCTGCTGGCCACCACCGCCTGGGACGGTGGTGACGAGCTGGCGCGCCTGCGGCATCAGGTGGAGACAGGCTCGCTGACCGAGCTGGCATCATCGGCGGCGCGGGCGCTGGTGCTGGCCGACGCCTTGTGCTGGCAGTCGCTGTCCCGCGGGGACACACAGGCGTTTGCCCGCCAGGCCGAGGTGTCAGCCGACCTGCGCCAGTTCGGGATCTGTGCCCGGCTGCTGGCCGACGGCAACCCATAGCCGCCCAACGGCGGCCGCCAGCAACCCGGGTAACGGGGCCCGGGTCACGGGACCGCGGCGAGGGAAGCCGTCACCTGGACGGCGTTGCAGTAGGCGTTGCCCAAACTGGTGTAGGGGGCGGACGCTCGGAGAGTGCCGGTCCACGAGATGGCCGTCCACGCGCCGTTACTTCCTCCCTGCGCCCCGGTCAGGGTGACCCGGATCTTCAGGGTGGACGTCGTGGGAAACGAGCCGGGGCCCTTCCCGCACCGGAACGAGTGGGCCGTCGTGGTCCCCGCGTACACCGCGCCCGTGCGGGTCAGGGTCGCCCTGAAGTCACGCTGGTTGAAGGTCCCGGCGACCTGGACGGGGCACGGTCCGGCCGCGCACTCTGGGCTGACCTGCCACGAATCGTCCCAGCGGCGTGGGCCAGTCAGCCCGGCACCCCCCTGGACGATCCTCACGTGCACGGTCCACGGCCCCTGCCAGCGGGCGGCCGAAACGGGCGGGGTGACGGTCTTCAGCACCACGGCCGCCGATGGCCTCGAACGCTTGCCGCCCCGCACCGCCGCTACCTGGTACTGGTACGAGGTAGCGGGATAGAGGCCGGTCCTCCGGTACGAGGTGACGGTCCCGCGTACCGAGCCGATCACGGAGCCGCCGTACAAGATCACATACTTGTCGGGCGCCGGGCCCGTCGCCGGGCCCGACCAGTGCAACGCGACCGAGCTGGTGGTCGAGGGGCCCGCGGTGAGACCGGTCGGGCGCAGCAGTGGTGGGGGGCGCCACGGAGCCCAGACCACCAGGCCGCCGGCCAGCCCCGCCAGCACGACGATCGTGACCAAGAAGATCCACA
The DNA here is from genome assembly GCA_036522155.1 of Streptosporangiaceae bacterium. Classification (GTDB taxonomy): domain Bacteria; phylum Actinomycetota; class Actinomycetes; order Streptosporangiales; family Streptosporangiaceae; genus UBA9676. The sequence goes on along the minus strand of DATDGI010000062.1, from coordinate 28,659 downwards.
TGCGCCGCCGCCCGCGCTTGGCCGAGCGGGGGGAGGGAGAGCCGGGGGGAGGAGCGCCGGGGGCAGGAGAGCCGGGGGCAGGGGCGGCGGAACCTGCTGCACCGGGGGCGGCCGCTGCGGGGACGGGCGCCGCGAAGGCGGCCGCGTCGGGGGCCGGCGAGGGTTCAGCGCCGCCACCCGGGAAAGGTGAGGATACCTCTAACCCAGGCCGGGATGGTTTACGAAAATTTTCCCAGAGGTCCATGATCTGCCCCTTTTGTCACGCCACATCGTAGACGCGGGGTGCCTGGCAGCGGAATACGTCGGGCCGCCTGGCCATGCCACAATGACGCGTGGATCTTGAAGCGTTCGAACTGGTGCTGTTGCGCACGCCTGAGAATGCCCAGGCCTATGACGACGATGTCCTGGCGCGCAACCAGCGGGAGCATCTGGCCTATTACGACCGGCTGCGCGAGGCCGGCCAGGTCGTGACCAACGGCCCGCTGGCCGACCAGCCCGACCCGTCCTGGCGGGGGCTGGCCTTCTACCGGACCGGCTCGCTGGCCGAGTCACGGCAGCTGGCTGAGGCCGACCCTGCCGTCCGCGCCGGACGGCTTGCCATCGAGATCATGACCTGGTACTGCCCGCCCGGCACCATGAGCCAGCACGGCCGCGCCGTCACCCTCTCGTGACTCCTGCACTATCTGCATAACGGCGGTGCGTGTGTCACGGTATTGGGATGTGAACCGCGCGGCGGTGATCGCCGTAGTTGCTGTCCGGATGAGGAAATAGGCGTGCGAGTCCGGCTGACATTGGTGGTGGCAGCATGAAGGCGATCCGCTACTACCGGTATGGCCCGCCCGACGTCCTGGAACTCGCCGACGTCGACATGCCTGCGGTCGGCGACGACGAGCTGCTGATCCGGGTGCGGGCGGCGTCGGTCAATCCGCTGGACTGGCATTTCATGAGGGGCAGACCGTACCTGGTCCGGCTGTTGGCCGGGCTGTCCCACCCCAAGGCCAGCGCCACCAGGCTCGGGGCTGACATGGCCGGGTCCGTCGAGGCGGTGGGCAAGAACGTGACCGGGTTCCGTCCCGGCGACGAGGTGTTCGGCGGCCTGGATGAACGCGGGACTCTCGCCGAGTACGTCAGCGTCCGCCACGACGGCGTGGTGCTCACCAAGCCGGCCGGCCTCACGTTCGAGCAGGCGGCGTCGGTGCCGGTGGCGGCCCTCACCGCCTTGCAGGCGCTTCGCGACCGGGGGCACGTCGAGCCCGGGCACAAGGTCCTTGTCAACGGCGCGTCGGGAGGGGTGGGGCCGTTCGCGGTGCAGATCGCTAAGGCGTTCGGCGCCGAGGTGACCGCCGTGTGCAGCACGCATAACGTCGAGATGGCCGCCTCGATCGGCGCCGATCAGGTCGTGGACTACACCCGGGAGGACTTCACGACGGCTGGCCGGCGATACGACCTGGTGATCGACATAGCAGGAAACCGGGCCCTGCCGGAGATCAGGCGGGTGCTGGTTCCGAAGGGGGTGCTGGTGGGGGTCGGCGGCCCGGACAAGGGCCGCTGGATCGGGCCGTTGGCCCGCGCGGCCAGGATGGCTGTGCTGTCACCGGTGGTGGGCCAGCGGATGACGTCCTTCCTGGCCCACCTGAACCGAGATGATCTGGCCGTGCTGGCCGAGCTTCTCCAGGCCCGGAAGGTCACACCGGTCATCGACCGGACCTATCCCCTGAGCGAGACGGCCGAGGCTATCCGCTACCTCGAAGCCGGACACGCCAGGGGAAAGGTCGTCATCACCGTCTGAGCCGGCCGGTCCTACGTGACCGGCATGGACTGGAACATGTACTGGGCGATCTTCCACTCCTCGCCTTCCCGCCGGAGCACGAACAGCTCGCGGAACCTGGCGGGCGCGGCCTCGCCGGTGGCCAGGGGCGTGATCGTCCCCGTGGCGGTGGTGTGGGCGGCCCCGAGGTCACCGTCGGCGAGTATCTCCTCGAAGTGGAACGTGACGTTGAGGGCGACGTCCCGCAAGTGGCCTTCGTACACCTCGGTGAGCTGGTGCTTCCCGACGATGGTTTCCAGTTCGGGGGTCATGACGGCGCATTCGTCGGTGTAGAGGTCCACGACCCCGCGCACGTCCGACGCCCGGAGGCGGTCGCCGTAAGCCTCGATGACCTTGCGGATGTCGGCCTTGTCTGCGTTGCCCATTGCTGGTCTCCTTGCTTCCTGTTGCCCGCTGACAGGCCTCAGCGTGCGCGCTTGAGCCGGGGCCGCGGATCGGGGAGATCACGTAGTTATCGCCGAGGCCTACGTATGTGGCTGGCGCTCCGGGCTGGCGGCGGCGACGGCCAGTTCCGTGCGGGTGCGGGCGCCGGTCTTGCGCAGCAGGCTCTCGACGTGTTTTTCGACCGTGCGCGGGGACAGGTGCAGCCGGGCCGCGATCTCCTTGTTGGTGAGCCCACCGGCGACCAGCCGCAGCACGTCCGCCTCGCGGGTGGTGACCCCGGACGTGGCCCACGGGTTCGGGCGGGCCGCCGTGAGCAGGTGGTGGCAGCGGCCGGCCAGCCGGGACAGCCCACGCTCCGCGAAACCCCCGGCCGCGGCCGTCAGCCAGTGCCGCGGCTCCCCCCAGCCGCCGGCCAGGGCGGTCTCGGCGGCGCAGAGCCGGGCCAGGTCCGCCCACGCCGCGCAGTTGGCGAACCCCCGGTCCGCCCTGGCTACCAGCATGTCGGCTCGCTCACGGTCGCCGGCCCGCCCGGCCAGGATGGCCTCGGCGTAGCCGAGCATGGCCTGGTTCAGGCTGAAAGCGCCGACGCCGAGCCGCCGCGCTTCGGCGATCGCGGCCGTTGCGCGCCGGTCGCCCAGCGACGCGAGCAGCAGCGGCCAGGCGGCGCGCAGGGCCGCCGGTTCGGCGTGGGGCAGCCGGGCGTAGATCGCCATCCCGCGGCTGAACGGCTTGATGGCCCCGTTGGGATCGCCGTTGAGCATCGCCAGCAGCCCGCGGGAGCCCCAGGCGAAGCCTTCCAGCATCGCGTCGTCCGGTGCGGCCGACTGGGAGAGGCTGAGGTGACGCTCCATCTCCTCCCGCTGGGTCCGCATCGAGGCGGTCCCGGCCAGCTCGGCCATGGCGACGGCCTGGATTTGCCGGAGGCCCAGGCGCTCGGCGACGGCGAGCGACGACCGGGCGTGCGCGTCGGCCTCGTCGAGCTGCCAGCGGGACGTGAACGTGGCGGCCAGCTGGAGGTCGAGGACGGCCGCGGTGCTCAGAGCGCCAGACTGGCCGGCCGCCGCGCGGGCCTGGCTGAGGCGCTTGGTGCCGGCGTGATCGAACATGTCGATGGTGCCCAGTTCGTGCAGGGCTCGCAGCCGCCAGATGGGCAGGTCGGCGGCCTCCGCGGTGTCCAGCGCCCGCTCGAACGCGGCGCGCGCGGCGGCGAGGTCGCCAAACCGCTCGGCCCGGCCGATGATCTCCAGGGCGTGGCAGCGCGCCTCGGGGCTGGCCCCGGCGGTGCCGAGTACCGCCGTGGCCAGGTGGTGAGCCCGGCCGGTGTCGTCAGCGGCGAACGCGATCTCCGCCTCCAGCATCGTGATCCGGGCCCGGAGCGCGGGCTGCGGCCCGGTCCCGGCCAGGTCGTGGGCGGACGCCACGTGCTGCCCGGCCATCGGCCAGCCAGATGCGGCCACGGCCGCGTGGGCCAGCAGGAGGTGGATCTCAACCCGGGTGGAGAGGGTGGCGGGGTCGTGGCCCAGCCGGCCGATGAGCCTGGCGCCGGCGGCGGCCGCCTCGTCCACCCGTCCCGCCAGCGTCAGCGCCTCGACGACGGCAAGCTCCGTCCCGGCCTGCCGGGCATCTCCGTCGAGCAGGCCGGCCGCCCGCCGGAGGGTGCCGATCGCGGTTGCCAGCGCGCCGCGGCGCAGCGACAGCCGCCCCGACGCGGTGAGCAGGACCCCGGCCCGGGCCCGGTCACCGGAGCGGGCGGCCAGGTCGGCGGCCAGGTCGCCCCAGTCGTCGTCCAGCCGGGGGTGGGCCTGGTCCAGCGCGGCCAGGGCCGCCGCGGCCAGTTCCCTGTGCCGTGGCGGCAGCAGCCCGGCCAGCACCGCCTCCCTGGTCAGCGCGTGGCGGAACCGGACCGCGGTGCTGTCGGCGCTGAGCAGCAGGCAGTCGACGCCACGGGCCAGGCTGGCCGACACCGCCCCGGCGGGCTGCCCGGTCATGGGCGCGAGCAGTTCCCAGCCGAAATCCCGGCCCAGGACCGCGGCGGCCTCGATGACCAGGCGCTCTTCCGGCGGGAAGCCGGTCAGCCGCTCGCGCACGGTGTCGGCGAAGGAGTGCGGCACCCCTGGCGACGCCAGGACCTCCTCCACCAGCAAGGGCACCCCCTCGGCCTCGCGGAATACCCGGGCGGCGACGCCGGCGGCCGGGTCCGGCACGCAGGCCGCCACCATGACCGCGGTCTGCGCGGCGTCGAGCCGGTCCAGCGGAATGTGGATCACCCCACGCCGCGAGCGCTGGCGGCGTGCCAGCGCCAGGGCGGGCGAAGCAGGCTCGCTCCGGGCGGTCACGATGCAGAGCACGGGCGTGCTCCCGATGTTGTCGCTCAGGTACTCGACGATGGCGATCGTGTCCGGGTCGGCCCAGTGCAGATCCTCGAGTGCGACCACCAGCCCGCCCGGGGGAGCGAGCCGCCGGAGAAGCTGGATCACCGCCTCCCCCCGGACCGGCGCCGACGCCTCGGCCCCGCCGGCCCCGGTGGCGAACCCGGGCACGATCGCCCCGAGCGCTGGCCGCCAGGCTTCCAGGTCAGCGTCCTCGCGCAGCGGGAGGGCGCGCAGGGCCTGCAGCAGGGCCTCGGCCAGCGGCCGGTAGGCCACGCTGGCCCCGGAGGGGACGGCCCGCCCCGCCGCCACCACCAAGCCCTGGTTTTCTGCATCAGCGGAGATCTCGTGCACCAGCCGCGACTTGCCGATGCCCGCCTCGCCGGTGATGAACACGCAGCCGCCGCGCCCGGCCGCGGCGGCCGTCAGGCGCTCGGCCAGCGTGCGCAGCTCCGCTTCCCGCCCGACCACGATGGGACACAGCACATCAGCCACGATCTGCGTCTCCCACCCCTCGGCCCGGTGCCGGTCGAAGATCGTTAAGCCGTCAAGATTTCGGTCCCACCAGCGTAGGACGTCCGGCACCGGCGGTCACGCCGCACCCGGGCCCGGGCTCGGTTCGCTGGCTGCTACAACTGCTGGCATGGCCCGTCGTGCCGAAGCCGATGTCATCGTGGTAGGTGCCGGCCTGGCCGGCCTGACCGCAGCGAGGGACCTGCAACGGGCCGGGCTCAGCGTGCTCGTCATCGAGGCACGGGACCGGGTAGGCGGCCGGGTGCTGAACCACCGCCTGGGCGATGGCCATGTCGCCGAGGTGGGGGGCCAGTTCGTGGGCCCGGCGCAGCGGCACATTCTCGGGCTGGCCGCCGAGCTTGGCGTGCCCACTCAGCCCATCTTCACCAGCGGGCTAACGATCCTGGAACTCGGCGGCAAGCGCTACGGCTACCGGGCGGTCCCGCGGCTGAGCCCGGTCCAGCTGGCCGACGCGGGCCGCGCCATCTTCGCCCTGGAGCGGATGGCCCGGCGGATCCCGGCCCAGGCACCGTGGCTGGCCGCCGGGGCCGCGGCCGCCGACTCGACGACCCTGGCCGAGTGGGCGCGGCGGAACGTCCGCACGCGGCTCGGGCGGTTCGCGGTCGAGGCGTTCAGCCAGGGAGTACTCGCCTGCGAGCCGGGCGAGGTCTCGCTCCTGCATGTGCTGTTCTACCTGCGTTCGGCGGGCGGGTTCCGGCAGCTCACCGAGACGACCGGGGCGGCGCAGCAGGACCGGTTCGCGGGCGGATCGCAGCTGATCGCGATCAGGATGGCGGAGCAGCTCGGCCCGGGCCGCCTGCGGCTCGGCGCCCCGGTCGGGCGGATCGAGCAGGGACCCTCGGGGGTTACTGTCCATGCCGCCGGGGTGGTCGCGGCCGGGCGCCGCGCCGTGGTCGCCGTGCCGCCGGCCCTGGCCGGCCGGATCAGCTACGACCCGCCGCTGCCCGCCGACCGCGACCAGCTCACCCAGGCCGCGCCCATGGGTTCGGTGATCAAGTGCCTGGCCGTGTACGACGAGGCGTTCTGGCGGAAGGCCGGGTACAACGGCCAGGCGACCTCGGACGGCCCGGCCGCCCGGGTCACGTTCGACACCGGCCCGCCGTCCGGCTCGCCCGGCATCCTGCTCGGGTTCGTCACCGGGGCGGAGGCCCGGCGGCTGGCCCGGGCCGATCCGGCCGGGCGGCGCGCCGAGGTGCTGGCCTCGTTCGGCCGCTACTTCGGGCCGGCAGCGACCCGGCCAGCCGGTTACACCGAGCACGACTGGACCGCGGACCCCTGGACCCGCGGCTGCTACGGCGCGCACTTCCCGCCCGGCACCTGGACGCAGTTCGGGCCCGCGCTGCGCCGGCCATCGGGCCTGCTGCACTGGGCCGGCACGGAGACCGCGACCAGCTGGAGCGGCTACATGGACGGCGCGGTCCAGTCCGGCCAGCGCGCCGCCGCGGAGGTGCGGGCCGCGCTGACCGGCGCGGGCGCGGGGGAGCCGGCTGACGGAGCCGCGGGCCGCCCCTGCTGACGCGGGTGCGGACGGCCCCGGACGGCCCCGGCCGGGCCTGAGGTGAGGCCGGCGTCCGGCGGCCAGCCGCCTTGCCCTGGCCCCACCCCCGGGGGACGATGCGTGCAAAGACTGCCGGCAAGGACTGGTGTCAAGGTATGGCGACTCGTGGCCGTTTTCCTGCCGGTCCACCGCGACGGCCGGCCCCGGCACGGGCCCGGGGCATGGCCGCCGACCTGCCCCGGCGCGGGCTGGCCCGGCCGTGACCGGCGGGGGGCAGCTGCTGGCTGTCCTGCTGGCGCTGGCCGGGAGCGGCTTTTACGCCTGGGCCGCGGTGACCCAGCAGGGAGTCGCCCAGCGCCTGCCCTCGGAGCGGGCGTTCGAGCCCGCGGTCCTGATCAGGCTCGCGCGCAGGCCGGCCTGGCTGGCCGGCCTGGCCGCGGTCATCGCCGGTTTCGCGCTGCAGGCCGCGGCGCTTGGCCTGGGCCGGCTGGTGGTGATCGAGCCGGTCCTGGCCACTGGCCTGCTGTTCGCTCTGGCCCTGGCCGCCCGGCGGGACCGGCGGTCGCTGCGGCTGGGCGAATGGGCGGCCGCGCTGGCGGTCGTCGGCGGGCTGGCGGTCTTCCTCGCGGTGGGCCAGCCCACCGGCGGCCAGCCCACGGCGGGCGCGGTCGTGCTGGGCCTGGTCACGGCGGTGACGGGCGTCCTGGTCGGGCTGTTCACGGTGCTGGCGGGCCGGTTCGCCGGCTCCCGCCGGGCCCTGCTGTTCGGCGTGGGTGGCGGCGTGGCCGCCGGGGCGACCGACGCGCTCATCAAGTCGGTGACCGTGCTGGCCGCCGGTCAGCGGCTGGGGGTGTTCGCCGACGCCCGGCTCTACCTGCTGATCGTCGTGGGCCTGCTGACCTACACGATCCAGCAGAACGGCTACCGCGCCGCCGCGCTGGCTGCCTTCCTGCCCGCGTTCGCGGTCGTCGAGCCGGTGGTCGGGTCACTGCTCGGCCTGATCATCTACCACGAGCGGCTCAGCGACGGGCCAGCCCAGATCGTGGTGGAGCTGGCGGCCGCGCTGGCCGCGGCCTGGGGGATAGCCCGGCTGGCCGGGCCAGCCATGGCTGGCGGCACCCCGGCTGGTGCCTACCCTGAGGGGCATGCCGCCCGCTGATCCGGATGAGATGGCCCTGGCTAGAGCACGCTCCGGACGGCGACCTGCACGAGTTCTGGCACCTTCGGCTCGGCCGCCCGGGCGGCGATCCGCACGCCGATCCAGGCCAGCACCAGGCCGTACACGGCGGCGCACGGCAGGAGCACCAAGTTCCTGACCACCGACGGAGCCGAGCTGGTCATGACGATGGCCACGATCACCGGCGCCTCCAGCACCGCCACGCTGACCAGGGTGCCGAGGACGCCGCCGAACGTGTACGACCCGTAGCCCTGGGCCGCCTGGCGCATGGGATTCCCGGCCCGCTTGGCCATCGGATAGGCCAGCACCACGGTGAAGATGTTGCTCAGGGCCAGCGCCGCGCCCAGCCCGGCCAGGTCGAGAGCTGTGCCCAGGAATCCATACTCCAGCCGCCCGGCCGCGGCCGCGAGGCCGAACGACACCGCGATCAGCAGCGGCACCGCGATCACCATGATCGCGAGGTTCTGGCCGGAGAAGTAGCTGCGCAGCTCGCGGCGGCCGGTCAGTGCCGAGGCCTCAAGGACGAACGGCGGCCCGGTCATCCCGACGGAGTTGGCGTGGAAGAACCCGACGAACGCGGCGCCGAAGGCCGCGCTCGCCAGCAGCACGCCGACCGTGCGGTGCTGGCCCACGAAGGCACTGACCGATACGGCGGCCATGATCACCAGGACCATGGCCCAGTAGATGAGCGATGTGGGGTCGCGGCGCTGATAGATCCAGAACCGTGCGGCCACGGCGCCGCGCAGGCCGTACCGGGCGAACGGCAGCGCCGAGCCGTGCACCCGTGACGACTGGGTGGACGTGTCGGCGGTGACCAGTGCGCGGCTGAGCGACCGTATCCACAGCCAGCCGAGCACGGCGATGACGCCGGCCAGGAGCACCAGGCGCAGAACGGCGGTGCCGGGGTGCCCGTCCGATGCGTCCTGGATCGCGTGTGCGGCCAGGCCCGGTGGGAGCCAGCGCATCCACGCGTCGAAGCCGGTGAAGCTCCGGGTGGTCAGCTTGCCCTGGGCGGCCGCCCTCGGTACCACCTGGCTGAAGAACTCGTACAGGGCGAAGATCGGGATGATCAGGAACGCGGCGAAGTCCTTGCCGCGGCGCGAGCGCAGCAGCCCGGCCATGCCCGTGGTCACGAACCGGGCCAGCGTGATGCAGAACAGCACCTGCAGCACCACCGCCACCACCGCGACGAGCACGCCCAGCGCCCCGCTGGCCAGCCCGACCGTCACCCCGAGCAGGCCGATCACATTGGCCAGCGGCCAGGCGCCGGTGGCCGAGGCGGCCAGCAGCCCCACCACGAGCGGGCGGGTCCGCAGCGGATAGAGCGCGAGCGTGGCGGGGTCGAGCGTGCCGTCCAGGCCGAAGGCGAAGATCGGCAGGATGAGCCAGCCGAACGCGAACGTGGTGAAGATGACGGTGGTCAGCTCCACCGACGTGCTCTGGCCGCGGAAGATGGCCAGGACCACAAAGGTGCCGATCGCGAGCAGGCAGGCCACGGTGCTGCTGACCACGAAGGAGACCTTGGCCGCCGTGGACGAGCGCAGCGCGTTGCGCAGGAGGCGCAGCTTCAGCTGGACGAGGAGCCGAGCCATGACAGTCCCTCCTGGTCACTCACCTTCGGGCCGACCAGGTCGATGAACGCCTGCTGCAGGGTCTTGCCGCCCCGCACCTGGTCGGTGGTGCCGGTAGCCACGATCCGGCCCTGGTCGATGATGGAGACGTGGTCGCAGACCTGCTCGACCAGTTCCATGACGTGGCTGGAGAACAGCACGGTCGAGCCAGAGCCGACCAAGCGGGTCAGCAGCCGGCGGATCACATCGGCAGAGACCGGGTCCACGCCCTCCAGCGGCTCGTCCAGGAACAGCACCGATGGGTTGTGGATCAGCGCGCAGCCGAGCGTGGCCTTCTTGCGCATGCCGGTGGAGTAGTCGGCGACCAGCCGTTTCGCATCGGCGGTCAGATCCAGCACGTCCAGCAGCTGCGCGGCCCGCGAGCGCGCCTCGACCGCCGGCAGGCCGCGCAGCCGGCCCGCGTATTCCAGCACTTCCGCACCGCTGAGCCGCTCGAACAGCCGGGCCTCGGCCGGCACCACCCCGATGATGGCCTTGGCCGCCACCGGGTCGGCCCACACGTCCAGGCCGTTGATCAGGATCCGGCCGGTGTCCGGCCGCAGCAGGCCGGTCATCATCGACAGGGACGTGGTCTTTCCCGCCCCGTTCGGCCCGACCAGCCCGGCCAGGGAACCGGCGGCGATCTCCAGGTCGATCCCGGCGACCGCCTCCTTCTCGCCGAAACTCTTGCGCAGTCCGCTGACCGCGATCGCCAGCTCACTCATGTCTGCCTCCTCGACAGCGGTCCACCCACGGCTGCCTCCTGTCCCGTGCCCCCGTCCGGGGCACTGCCTGGTTCCGCCACACCGGCCGCCATTGCTTCTCTAAACTGATATCAGTATGCTAAGCACGTGGTATCAGCCACGTCAAGCGGAGGCGGTGGGGATGGCGGCCTCGCCACCGTGAGGACGGACACCTGGTGACCGAACGTAAGGGCATCTTGCTGCGGCTCGACCCGGCCGTGCATGACGCCCTGGCCCGGTGGGCCGCCGACGAGCTGCGCTCCACCAACGCCCAGATCGAGTTCCTGCTCCGCCGCGCCCTGGCCGAGGCGGGCCGCATGCCCGCCCGTGCCGGTGATATCCGCCGCCCCGGCCGCCCGCCCCGCCGGACGGGCCCACCGTGACGGTGGTCAGGGGGGTGGGGTGGCCAGGGGAGCCGGTGGTCAGGGGAGCGGCGGACCGGCCCACGGCTCAGGCCGTGGCCTTATCCGCCGTGCCCGCCGTGCCCGCTTCCGCACGGTGCACGAGTCGGGCCACGCGGCCGGCGATCTGCGGCCACAGCGGGCGGGGAAGGCTGTGGCCCATCCCGTCGATGATCAGCAGTTCCGCGCCGGGTATGGCCTCGGCGGTGGCGCGGCCCCCGCTGACATCGATCATCAGGTCGTCGGCGCCGTGCACCACCAGTGTGGGCACCCGCAGTGACCGTAGCCGCGTGGTGCGATCCCCGGAGGCCAGGGCCGCGATGGCCTGGCGCACCATGGCCAGGCGGTCGTGGTCCCGGTCGTAGGAGCGCCCGGCCGTCTCGGCCAGCGCCGCCTCGTCGAACTCGAAGCCGGGGGACCCGATCACCCGGAAGGCCCGGACCCGCCAGTCGACGAAGCCCTGCCGGTCTTCCGGCGGCCCGCCCAGCCCGGCCATGGCGGCCAGGTAGGGCTGGCCCACTGCCCGGTCGCCAGTGGTGGACATGATCGACGTCAGTGACCGGACCCGGTCCGGAGACTCGATGGCCAGCGTCTGGGCGATCATCCCGCCCAGCGAAGCGCCGACGATGTGAGCGCTGCCGAACCCGAGCACGTCGAGCAGGCCGGCTGTGTCGGCCGCCATGTCGTTCAGGGTGTAAGGCGCCGACGAGAAGTCCCCGGCCAGAGCGGCCCGCAGATCCGGCACCGGCTCACCGGGAAAGTGTGACGACAGGCCAGCGTCGCGGTTGTCGAACCGGATCACCTGCAGGCCACGGCCGGCCAGGCCGGCACAGAACCCGTCCGGCCAGCTGATCATCTGCGCGCCCGCTCCCATGATCAGCAATACCGGCGGTGCCCCGGCGTCACCGAACCGCTGATAGGCGATTTCAATCCCCGACGGGCCGACATCCATGGCCCTTTCTTCGCCCACCATCACACCATCTCCCTGGCACCCGAATGCGGGAAACCGTACCACGCAGCCCGGGTAAACGCGAAAAGAAAATCAGCCAGAATGCCGATTGCCGGACCACAGAAAGGGTGCCGGCGGTGAGGCATAATAGGCACGGTGGAAAGCGCGCGGCCATGGGACAATAGGGCCATGCCCGATCTCGACCCAGCGGCTGTCATCGAGTCGCTCGCCAGCGACCAGCGGCTGCGGGTATTCACCGGCCGGGGCAGGATCACGGCCATGCCCGGCAAGCAGTCACGGCGGCGGATGCTGCTCGACCAGATCGTCCAGGCCTTCGAGCCCGGCGTCCGCTACCGGGAGCGCCACGTGAACCTGTTCCTGGCCGCGGTCTATCACGACCACGCGGCGCTGCGGCGGCTTCTGGTCGACGAGGGATTTCTGGCCCGGGCCGATGGTCAGTACTGGCGCAGCGGCGGGACCGTGCCCACCCCACCGGCCTGAGCCCGGGAGTCCCTGGTCAGCCGATGCGGAGCGGGAGCGCCCGGGGCCCGCGGATCTGGCCCGCCGACCACCTCACCCGCGCGGGGTCGGCCAGGGTGAACGACGGGATCCGCGCCAGCCAGGTTTCGAGCGCGATCCGAAGTTCCATCCGGGCCAGGTGTGACCCCACGCAGCGGTGGATGCCGAGGCCGAACGCCGCGTGCCGGTTGGCCTCGCGGTCGATGACGACCTCACCCGCCCGGTCGAACTGGTCCGGGTCGCGGTTGGCCGCCGGGAACGACAGCAGGATCCAGTCGTCGGCCTTCATGTCCACGCCGCGCCAGCGCATGTCCTGTTTCACCAGCCGCGCCATGGTGACCGGCGCGTAGGCGCGGAGGAACTCCTCCATCGCGGTTGGCAGCAGCCCGGGCTCGGCGGCGAGCCGCTCACGGTCCGCCGGGGTCCTGGCCAGGTGCCACAGCGACGCGCCGATCGCGCTCCAGGTCGTGTCGATGCCCGCGATGAGCAGGAGCGCCATCGTGCCGGTGACGTGCGACGGGTCGAGCTTGCGGCCATAGAGTTCGGTGTTGATCAGGTAGGTCGTCAGGTCGTCACGCGGGTGGTCAAGGTGGTCGTGGACCTGTACCAGCAGGTAGTCGAACAGCCGGGAGACCCGGGTGATGCGCTCGTCCGGCGGCAGGTTGATGCCTTCCAGCAGGTCCTCGACGAACTCACGGAACTGCGGCCCGTCCGCGGGCGGGAAACCGAGCATGTCGGCGATGACCCGCATCGGGATGTGCTGCGCGTACTCGTGCGCGGCGTCGACCACCTGCCGGCCCGCGAACGCGTCGATGAGGGAGTGGCAGAACGCCCTGGTCGCCGGCTCTTGCCTCGCGACCGCGGTCCGGGTGAACGCGGGCAGCAGCAGTTTCCGCGCGTCGTGGTGGAACGGCGGGTCAGAGGAGATCGGCGGCGAGCCTCCGACCGGCGCCAGCTCGCGCGGGGGCCGGAAGTTGCTCATGATGATCGACCGCGAGGAGAAGCGGTCGGGGTCGTAGGCGATCGCCGCCACGTCCTCATACCGGGTCGGCAGCCATCCGCCGCCGAACCGCCCGGTGTGGGCGATCGGGCAGCGCTGCCGCAGTTCGTCCTGGATCGGGTAGGGGTCGGCGGACCACTCAGGCTCCAGATGGGAGAAGTCCGTCGCCCAGTCGGAGACCTGGCCGGTGATGATCTCGCTGCGGACGCCCTGGGGCCGGTCGTCCCGCGGTTCGGGGGAGTCCAGGTGGAAGCGCTCGTCAGCGGCCATGTCACGCCTCCCCGGCGACCTCGATCGCCCGCTCGGGGCAGTTGGCCTCGGCCAGCCGGGCCTCGCGTTCGCTGCCCGCCGGGACCGTGCCGTCGCCGAGCACCTGGCCGTAGCCCTCGTCGTCCTCGCCGAACAGGCCGGGAGCCAGGTCGTAACAGCGGCCGTGCCCCTGGCAGCGCTCGGAGTCGATCTGCACCTTCACTGCGCTGTCCCTGTCTGTGCGTGCGGCCCGGTCCGGGTGAGAGCGGGCTCCGCGTGGCCGGGCCATCCGGGCCCACTCCTGTCACCGAGCATAGGGCGAGGTGCGGTACCCGCCGGGGAAGGCTCGGCTACCCTGCGGCCATGCTGGAGCCCGGGGAGAGGGAGGGTGGATGAGGCTGCTTGTCACCGGCGGCGCCGGCTATATCGGCAGCGTCGTGGCGGCCCGGCTGGTCGCCGATGGCCACCAGGTGGTCGTGCTCGATGACCTGTCCACCGGCCACGCCGACGCGGTGCCGGCCGGGGCCAGGTTCGTCCACGGTGACGTGCGCAGTGCGGCCGGGAAGGTGCTGGCGGGCGGCGTCGACGCGGTGCTGCATTTCGCGGCCAGGTCGCTGGTCGGTGAGTCCGTCGCGGAGCCCGGCCGGTACTGGCAGCACAACCTGGGCGGGACGCTGGCCCTGCTGGAAGCGATGCGCTCGCACGGGACCGGCGCCATCGTCTTCTCCTCGACCGCGGCGGTGTACGGGGAACCGGAGACGGTCCCCATCACCGAGACCGCGCCTGCCCGCCCCACCAATCCCTACGGCGCGTCCAAGCTGGCGGTGGACACGGCGCTGGCCGAGCACGCCCGGATGCACCGGATCGGCGCGGTCAGCCTGCGGTATTTCAACGTCGCGGGCGCGTACCGGGATGACGCGGGCGGCTGGCTGGGGGAGCGGCACGCGGTGGAGACCCACCTCATCCCGAACATCCTGGCGGTGGCCCGGCGCGGGACCGGGCAGGTCAGCATCTTCGGCGGCGACTACCCGACGCCGGACGGCACCTGCGTCCGTGACTACATTCACGTGACCGACCTGGCGGCCGCGCACCTGCTGGCCCTGGCCGCCTGCGCCGCGGGCGAGCACAAGGTCTACAACCTGGGCAGCGGGTCGGGTTTCTCGAACCGGCAGGTGCTGGCCGCCTGCGAGCAGGTGACCGGGCGGCAGATCGGGTTCGAGCTGGCGGCGCGCCGGCCGGGTGACCCGGCCGTGCTGGTGGCGTCCTCCGAGCGCATCACGGCCGAACTGGGCTGGCGGCCGGAGCGTGGCCTGCTGGAGATGGCCGCGGACGCGTGGGCGTTCACGGCCGCCCAGGCGGTCACCTGATGCGCTGGCTGGCCCGGTGGTGAACGGGCCCGGCCCGGAACTGGGTGCCGCGCGGCTGTTCGCAGACCGGTACGGGCGGCCGCCCGAGGTCGTCTGGTACGCCCCGGGCCGGGTGAACCTGATCGGCGAGCACACCGACTACAACGACGGGTTCGCGCTGCCGTTCGCCATCGGCGCGGGGGTGTGCGTGGCCGCCGCCACCCGCGGCGACGGGGTGCTCGCGCTGTCGTCACGCCAGGAGGGCGGGGACGTGCTGACCGTGCCGGTCGCGGCCCTCAAGCCGGGCCTGCCCGGGGGGTGGGCGGCCTACCCGGCGGGCATGGCCTGGGCCCTGCTGTCCGCCGGTCACCAGATAGGCGGCGCCAGCCTGGCCATCGACGCCGATCTGGCCGCCGGGGCCGGCCTGTCCTCGTCGGCCGCCCTGGAGTGCGCGGCCGGGCTCGCGCTGACCGGGCTGTACCGGCTGGACGTGCCGCGGCCGGATCTGGCGGCGCTGGGCCGCCGCGCGGAGAACGATTTCGCCGGGGCGCCCACCGGGCTGATGGACCAGCTGGCCGTGCTGCTGGGCCAGGCCGGCCACGCGCTGCTGCTTGACTGCCGGACCGGGACGCCGGAGGCGGTGCCGCTCGACCCGGCCGCGGCCGGGCTGGTGCTGCTGATCATCAACACCGGGGTGAAGCACGAGCTGACCGATGGCGGCTACGCCGCGCGCCGCATGGCCTGCGAAGACGCGGCGCGCGCCCTGGGTGCGCGGTCGCTGCGCGACATCACCGGCACCGGCCCGCTTGACCGGCTCGCCGACCCCGTGCTGCGGCGGCGGGCCCGGCATGTCGTCACCGAGAACCGCCGCGTGCTGGACACGGCCCGCCTGCTCCGGGCCGGCCAGCTGAGCCGGGCCGGGCCGCTGCTGACCGCATCCCATGCGTCGTTGCGCGACGACTTCGAGGTGTCCTGGCCGGAGGCCGACGCGGCGGTGGCGGCCGCCCTGGCGGCCGGGGCGCTCGGGGCCAGGATGACCGGCGGCGGGTTCGGCGGCTCGGTGATCGCGCTGGCACCGGCCGGTGCCGCTGACGAGGTGGCCGCCGCGGTGACGGCCAGGTTCGCCGGGCAGGGCTGGCGGGCGCCGGCGATCACGCCGGCCCAGCCCGCCCAGGGCGCCCGCCAGCTGAGCTGACCGGTGCTGGCCGCTATCCGGGCCCACCGTGGGCTCGCCCACGGCCTCGGCCGGCCCGCCCGGCTTCAGCTCGGCCGCGCGTCGACCAGCTGCCACTCGGGAGCCGGGCTGACCAGCGAGCAGGGCAGGATCGGGGGCACCCGGATCCAGTCCATGGGAGGGAAGCGCTCCCACGCGCCCGGCGACGCCCGCTGCTCGCAGCGCTGCTGGAAGGCGCTGACGAGCTGCGACCACGGCGGGTCGGTGCTGCGCATGCTGACGTAGCTGAAGTCGGCCGCCCATACGGCACCGAGCAGCGCGGCCAGCGTGGCGACGGCCAGGGCCTGCCGGGCCCGCTGCCGGCGATCACGGGTGCGCCGCAGGTAGGCATCGAGAGCGACGACCACGAGCGAATCGATGAGCAGGATGGGCGTTGCCCCGTAGCGGTCCCCGCGCACCGACGTCCGGTCCAGCCCGGGGGCGCCCCAGCCGCGGGCGATCGCCGCGACAAGGACCAGCGCCAGCCCCAGGCCCAGGGCGGCGATCGCGAACACCCGGACCCGCGGCCCGCTGCCGACCAGGGCCCACGCGGCCACCGCGGCGGCGATGCCGGCCGGGATCACCACTCCCAGGACGGAGCCGGTGGCCGCGGCGAGCACCGCCGCGAGGTGCCGCCCGGCCACCGCCGTCACCAGGACACCGTGCAGGTAGAAGTCCAGTCCCGCGCTGAGGTAGCCGGCCTGGTGGGGACCGGCCGATCTGAGCACCGCGATCAGCTGGAGCACACCGCCCGCCGCCCAGCCGAGACTGGCCGCCTGCTCCCTGGCGCGCGGCAGCGCGATGACGCGGGCCAGCACCAGCGGCACAAACACGGCGGCGAGCGCGTTCGACGATGCCGCGGCGAAACCGATCGCCGCGGCCAGCGCCATCCCCCGGCCGGAGCGCGGACGCCACAGCAGGGCCCAGAACAAGGCGAAGAGCAGGTACCAGGGCGTGTTCACGCCGTTGTCGCTGATCTCGGTCAGCGCCGACGGCAGCAGGATGACGCTGGCCGCGAGCAGCCCGCGCAGGGCCGGTGTGCGGACATGCCCGGCGCTGGCCTGGAACACGAACATGGCGCACGCCGACGCCACCAGGGCGCCCGCGACCGCGAAGCCGGCCGCGGCGGCCCGCATCGGGAGCAGGGCGACCGCTCCGGCGATGAGCCGCGGGACCAGCTGGAGGTACCCGGCGTAGGGCTGCAGCAGGCTGGTCGCCGGATGAAGCAGCGCCCCGGGGTAGAAAATCCCCCCGTCCTCGGCCCAGATGGTGTTCCACGGCCGGGCTCCCGCCTGCCGCTCCAGCAAGATCCAGGCCCCGAGCGCGGTCACGAGGACATAGGCCAGGGCCATCGCGGCCGAGCGGGGCCGTGACCGCCCCGGCGGCGGCGGGCTGGCCGGGAACAGCAGGGCCAGCATCTGGCTGATCGGCCCGGGCCGGGGTGCGCGAACGGGCACCGCCCGGCTGGGGGGCGCATCCTGGACGGCCGGCCCGGCCCGGAAGCTGGTCGTCATGCGGGGCACGCCCGCTCAGCTGCCCGCCCCTCCGGAGCCTGCCCCATGCGCTGTGAGACGACCCTAAAAGGTGGATAGTTCCCCAGCCGGGATATGTTTTGCCCTTGGAATACAGAGTCCAGGGATTACGGTGATCATCAGAATAACGAGCCATGACCGTATTCCCCGAAATAGGGCCACCACCGCGGCCGCGGACCCGAAACGGCAATGACCGAGAGTGCCATCCCGGGTAGGCGGCACCGCTATCGGAGCCTGGGACAGGATAGGGGGATGGCCCGCTACCCGCCCCGTCACGATCATGATGCAGGTGGCCCCGCTGAGGTGCTGGCCGCCAAGGCCGCGCTGCGGCAGCAGGTCTGGTCCGAGATGAGCGCGGCCCGGGTGGCCCGGTTCCCGGGCGCGGCCGGCCGCATCCCGAACTTCACCGGCGCGGAGGCGGCCGCCGAACGGCTCCGGGCCACGCCCGCCTGGCAGGCGGCAGGGACCCTGAAGGCCAACCCGGATTCCCCGCAACTGCCGGTACGCCAGCGCGCGCTGGCAGACGGCAAGACCGTGTACATGGCCGTCCCGCGGCTGGCCGGGCCGGAGCCCTTCTTTGCCCTCGATCCGGCTCACCTGGCCGGGCCGCCCCGCCAGGCGGCCTCGATCAGCGGCGCGGCCCGCTCCGCCCGGAGGGTCACGCTGGCCGAACTGGCCCCGGTCGACCTGGTGGTGATGGGCTCGGTCGCGGTCGGCGAGGACGGTGCCCGGCTGGGCAAGGGCGGCGGGTTCGCCGACCTGGAATATGCCCTGGCCACCGCGGCTGGCCTGATCGGGCCGGCCACCGTGTGCGTCACCACCGTGCACGAGCTGCAGCTGCGCCCGGCCGGGCTGATCCCGGTGACCGATCACGATGTGCCGGTGGATCTGATCGTGACGCCGGAGCGGGTCATCGACTGCCGGCCCGGGCGCGGGCCCCGGCCAGCGGCCGGCCTGCGCTGGGCCGACCTGACCGAGGAGAAGATCGCGGCCATTCCGCTGCTGTCCGCACAGCGTCCCCGGCGGTGACGCCGCCCAGCCGATCGAGGAACGGAGCCCGATGAGCACACGCGCGTACCAGCGGATCGCGACCGAGGAAGCGTTCGCGCCGCCGGAGCTCATAACCATGTGGCGGGACATGATCGAGCGCGGGACCTGCGACGACCCGGGGTTCGTCAGCCTGGTCGGCTTCTACACGGCCGCGAGGACCGAGCGGAGCCGGTTCGTGTTCGAGCGCCTGCAGGATCTCGGCGCGCTGCGGCTGGCCGACATGGACGCGGCCGGGGTCGACCGGCAGATCGTGTCGCTGACCGCACCCGGCACCCAGATCCTGGGCCGCGGCGACGGCGTGGCCATGGCCACGCTGGCCAACGACGTGCTGGCGGAAGCGTGCCGCCAGCATCCGGCCAGGTTCAGCGGGCTGACCGCGATCGCGCCGCAGGACCCAGAAAAGGCGGCCGCGGAAATCGCGCGCGGGCACCACGAACTCGGCTTCAATGGCGTCATCATCAATGCCCACACCCACGGCGAATACCTGGACGACCCGAAATTCTGGCCTATCTTCGAAGCGGCCGAAGCCCTGGATACACCTATCTACCTGCACCCCAGCACCCCGCCCCGGGACATGATCGGCCCGCTGCTTGCGGCCGGGCTTGACGGTGCCATCTATGGGTTCGCCGTGGACACCGGCATGCACGTGCTGCGCATCATCACCGCGGGCGTGTTCGACCGGTTCCCAGCGCTGAAGCTCGTAGTCGGCCACCTCGGCGAGGCGCTGCCGTTCTGGCTGTACCGGCTGGACTACATGCACGCCGCCACGGTCCGGGCGCAGCGGTATGAGTCGATGAAGCCGATCAGGCGCAAGCCCAGCGAGTACCTGCGGGAGAACATCTGGGTGACCACCAGCGGGATGGCCTGGGCGCCAGCGATCATGTTCTGCCGCGAGGTGCTCGGCCCCGGCCGCGTGCTGTACGCCATGGACTACCCGTACCAGTACGTCCCGGGCGAGGTTGCCGCGCACGAGGACCTGCCGCTCACCACCGAGGAGAAGGCCGCTCTGTTCCAGGCCAACGCCGAGCGCGTGTTCGGCCTGTAGCCGCCCCGGCCGCTCACCGGCCCGGATGATGCGCCGATGGTGTCCCGGCGGCGGCAGCGACGTGGCCACGAGTAACGCCTGACCAGCCGGGCTCATATTGCAGCGGCCAGGGCCGAGATCCGCTCCCTGAGCCATTGGTGGGCCGGATCGTTGTCCATCCGGGGATGCCAGAACATGGTCTGGGTGATGGTGCCCAGTTCGTAGGGGAGATCAAGGATCCGGGCTTCGGCGGCGGCCGCCAGCTCGAGCGCGACCCTGCGGTGCACGATGGTCAGCAGGCGGGTGCCACGCACCAGCAGCGGGCCCATCACGAAGGTCTGGGTCGTGATCTCGATATTGCGGCGGACACCGAGCTGCTGCAGCCGGGTCTCCGGCAAGCCACCGAGCTGGCCCGTGTCGTTGGCCAGCTGCGGGATCCGGGAGAACTCCTCGGGGCTCAGGGTGTCACCGATCTCGGTGTTGCCCGCCCAGGCCACGCCGACGTAACCGTCTTCGAAGAGCCGCTGGTGGCCGAAGCGGCGCAGCGTCCGGTCGAACTCGGCGGGGAGGATCAGGGCGTCCGCCTCGCCGCGGTCCAGGGCCTGCGGGAAGCCCGCGGCCAGCGGCTTGATGCGGATGGTGATACCGGGCGCCTCGGCGTACAGGGCGGGCACGAGGTGGCGCAGCAGGATGAACGTGACGTAGTCGCTGCCGATCACGGTGAAGGTGCGGGTGTCGGCGGCGGGGTCGAAGCCGGGCTGCAGGGTCAGCACGTTCTCGATGTCGGCGAGCACCTCCTGCAGGGGCCCGGCCAGGGACTGGGCCAGCGGCGTCAGCGTGAACGCGCGGCCGCTGCGGACCAGCAGGGGGTCGCCGAAGACGCGGCGGAGCCGGGCCAGCGCGGCGCTCATGGCCGGCTGGCCGACCCGCAGCCGGGCGGCGGCCCTGGTGACGTTGCGCTCGGCGATCAGGGCGTCAAGGGCGATGAGCAGGTTGAGATCGACCCGGTCGCGTTTCACTGGCACCCGCTCCCTGCTGCCCATCGCGGGCTGGCGCTGCGCACCGCCGTTAGGCATCGATGGCAGTGATGTTAATCATCGCTAATCTCACTCTGGTTGATACTCCCCAGCCTCCGTACTGTCCAGACCAGGACGAGGTGATCGCCAGGCCGCCAGCAGGCCCCGGGTCATCCCGCGCACGAGACCCAGGGAGGTCCCATGTTCAGCGAAAGCGCAGTCCCCGCCACGCGGCGGGGCGCCCGTATCCGGTTCGTGGCCGTGCACGGCGCCGTCGCCGCGGCGATCGCGGTCTGGCTGATCGCCCGCTACGGCGCCGGCCTGCAGCTGCACACCCCTGGCTTCGCGCCCGGCCAGCACCCGGCGAGCCTCGGGCTCGGCCTGGTCGCCATCGCCAGCGCCGTGGCGTCGGTGGCGGCGTGGGGGGCCGTCAAGCTCATCGAGCGGACCAGCAGCCGTCCCGGCCGGGCCTGGATCGCCGCCGGCCTGCTCGCCACGGTCGTGTCGCTGTCCGCCCCGCTGGCGGGCCACGGCATCACCCTGGCCGAGCGCCTCACCCTCGTCGGCATGCACCTGGCCGTCGCCGCCGTGCTGATCCCCGCCTTCGCCCTCACCATCTCCCGGCGGCGGCCGGCCGCGACCGCGGCCAGCGTGCGCGGCCAGGAGCAGCCCGTGGCCTCGGTGCGCAGCGCCGCGTAATCCGCCAGGACCCTTCCCGGTGGTGGGGCCCGGACGATGCGAGCACCGCATCAGGCCCGGGCCCCGCCGGCATCAGCTGGCTTCGCCGCCGCCGCCCCAGCCCGCGGTTTCCTCGCGCAGCGCCGCGTAACGCCGCCGGACCTCAGGGTGCGGCGGGCCGTCGTAGACAGCGGCCAGCCGGACCGGCCAGGCGGGGGGCACCGGGCCACCGGCCAGTGCCCACGCCGCCTGGCGGGCCGCTCCGAGCGCGGCGTACTCATCGGGCTCGGGCACCAGGACCGGGCCGCCGAAGATGCCGGGTGCCAGCCGGCACACCGCGCCGGACCGGGCACTGCCGCCGGTCAGCAGGATCCGCCGCGGGCCGCCGGTACCAGCTGGCGACGCCGCGGCCAGCAGGCCGGCGGCCTCGGCGAGCGAGGACAGCACCGCCTCGACCACGGCGCGGGCGACGTTCTGCCTGGTGGCGTTCTGTGTGGTCAGCCCGCGCAGCACCCCGGTGGCCCCGGGCCGGTCGGGGGTGCGCTCGCCGTCGAAGTAGGGCAGCAGCGTCAGGCCGCCGGCACCGGGCTGCGCGGCCAGCGCGAGCGCCGAAACCTCAGCCAGGCCGGTGCCGGTCATGGCCGCGACCGCGGACAGCACCAGGCCCGCGTTCACCGTGCACACCAGCGGCAGGAACCGGCCGGTCGCGTCGGCGAACCCGGCCACCGAACCGGACGGGTCGGCAGACGGCACCGGGCTCACCGCGAACACCGTGCCCGAGGTGCCGACCGAAACCGCCAGGTCGCCCGGCTCCAGCCCCAGCCCGAGCGCGGCGGCCATGTTGTCGCCGGTGCCGGCGGACAAGATCGCCCCCGCGGCGGTCCGGCCGACCGCCTCGGCCGGGCCAGCCACCCGCGGCAGCCCGACCGGGTGGCCGAGCGCCCCGGCCGCCAGCGCGGGCAGCCAGGTCCCGGCCGCGGGGGAGAAGTAGCCGGTCCCGGACGCGTCGCCGCGGTCGGTGACGGGCTCGGCGGCACCGAGCCGCCAGGTCAGCCAGTCGTGCGGCAGCAGTACCAGGCCGGCCCTGGCCGCGCTGGCCGGCTCGTGCGCGGCCAGCCAGCGCAGCTTCGCGACGGTGAACGAGGCCGTCGGCACGCTCCCGGTCTGGGCCGCCCACCACTGCCTGCCGTGCTCACCGGCCAGTTCCGCGGCGGCCGCCGCCGAGCGCAGGTCGTTCCACAGCAGCGCAGGCCGGATGACCTGCCCCGCGTCATCCAGGACGATCATGCCGTGCTGCTGGCCGGCCACCCCGACCGCGTCCGCCTGGGACAGCAGCCCGCGGCCGGCCGTCTGCAGCGCGGACCACCAGGCCGCCGGGTCACATTCGGTGCTAGCCGATGCGGACCCTGAAGGCGCAGCGCGAACGCGCAGGTTAAACGAGCAAGCTTAGAGATCGTCTTCTATGTCTCCTGGCCCGTCCGGGCGGAAGTAGGTGTGCTTCTCCTTCTCCATGGCCTCCACGTCCGCGGCCGCCGCCCGCTTGATCTCGTCGAGCTTGGGGTTGTCCTTACCGGGCGGCGGGAACACCAGGCGGCGCACCCACCTTGGCTCCTCGGGGTCCCTGGTGGAAGCGAACCGGGACGCAAACCAGGAAAAGATGCCCATAACCGGCTCCTCAGTCGCTCCGGATCTGGAGTTCCCGCCCGCCGCTGGTTCATGCGCGTCAGTCCGGGCGGGTGGGCATGATGGGCGTGTGGCCGGTGGCGGTGATCCGGGTGGGCGGGGACGGCCGCGCGATCCGCATGATCCGCCACGACCCGGGCACGGCCATCGACACCTCCCGCTGGCCCGTCACGGTTCCCGCGGTCGAGCAGCTGCTAGCCGAAGGCCTGGAGCTGCCGCCGGGCGTGACCGTGCTGGTCGGTGAGAACGGTTCGGGGAAGTCCACCGTGGTGGAGATGCTGGCCGAGGCGTGCGGGCTCAACCCGCAGGGCGGGTCAGCCATGGCCGGGCTCTTCCGGGTCAGGGACAGCGAGCCGGGCCTGGGCGCGCGCCTGATGGTGGAGCGCGGGCCGGTCCGGCCGCGCTGGTCCTACTTCCTGCGCGCGGACACCATGCACAGCGTCTACAGCTACCTGGAGGACAACCCCGGCCGCCGCCAGGAGCGGTTCCATGAGCTGAGCCATGGGGAGGGCTTCCTGGAGATACTGCGCACCAGGGTGAACCAGCCGGGCTTTTACCTCATGGACGAGCCGGACGCCCCGCTGTCGTTCACCGCCTGCCTCCGGCTGGTCGCCCTGCTGCATGACCTGGCCCGGGCCGGCTCCCAGGCCGTCGTGGCCACCCATTCGCCGATCGTCGCCGCGCTCCCCGGCGCGAGCATCCTGGAACTGGGTGACTGGGGCATCCGGGCGGCCCGGTGGGACGAACTCCACCTGGTCGGCGCCTGGCGTCACTTCCTGCGTGAGCCAGGCTCCTATTTCCGCCACCTGCTCGCCGACTGATCAGCCCGGCGGAGACCCGGGACGGGCCGGCTGTCTTGGGCGGCCGTTAGCGTTGTCCCATGACCGAGGTGCAGATCGACGATCACGGGCGGCCCGAGCCGCCGCTCGAAGGTGACGAGGCCGCGACCCTGCTGGGCTTCCTTGACTTCCAGCGGGCGACGCTGGAGTGGAAATGCCGGGGGCTGAGCGACGAGCAGCTGCGGGTGACGCTGCCGCCGACGTCGATGACGCTGGGCGGGATGCTCAAGCACCTGGCCTGCGTCGAGGACTACTGGTGCACCGAGGTGGCCGCGGGCGAGCCGACCCCGGAGCCGTGGGCCAGCGTGGACTGGAAGGCCGACCACGACTGGGAATGGCACACCGCCGCCGGTGACTCCGGCGACGATCTGCGGGGCCTGTGGGCCGAGCGGGTCGGGCGGTCGCGGGCCGTGGTGAGCGGGCAGCTAGGCCAGGGTGGGGAGCAGGCGCTCGCCCAGGCACACCCCGCCTGGGGCGGCCAGGGCCGCGTCTCGCTCCGGTGGGTGCTGGTGCACCTGATCGAGGAGTACGCGCGTCACAATGGCCATGCCGACCTGATCCGCGAGTCGATCGACGGTGAGACGGGCGAGTAGCGGCCGGCCTGGGAGGGAAGCCCGATGGCTGACGCCGACGACGTTCGCCGTCTGGCGCTGGCCCTGCCCGGGGTAGAGGAGATCGACAGCGACGGCTTCGACTTCCGGGTGGGAGGCAAGGGGTTCGTCTGGTCCTATCCCGAGCACCGGCCGGGGCAGAGCCGGGTCATCCGCACCGACATCGCGGTCCTGTTCGTGGGGGACGAGGCCGAGAAGCAGGCCCTGCTGCTCGGTGAGCCCGGGATTTTCTTCACCACGCCCGGCTACGACGGCTGGCCGCTGGTGATGCTGCGCCTGGCCGGGGTGGATGTGCCGCGGCTCACGGAACTGGTGACCGACGCGTGGCGGATGCGCGCCCCGGCGGCGCTGGCCGTCCAGCTCGACGAGGACGCTGGCTCACGCCCGTGACCGCGTCAGTGCGCTTCCCAAGATCCCGCGGCCGTGCACCCCGGCGGCGATATGCCCAGGCAGGCCCGGGAAGCGGCTTGACGTAGAGATTATATATGACGCACAATCCTCCGCATGAGTGACGAGGGCAGCGTGCCGGCTGGGGAGACCGGGGCGGCCGGCGCTGGGCAGACGGGGGCGGCTGGCGCTGGGAAGACCGGGGCGGCCGGCGCTGGAGAGAACGGGGCGGCCGGCACCGAGATCCAGCTGGAGATCCTCGTGCCCGGCGGGCACGGCACCGCCTTCACCGTCCGGGCGGGCCAGCTCGTGGAGATCGTCGACGTGGAGGGCCAGCAGGTCGCCGACTTCGTCGCCTTCGCCGAGCAGAACCGGACCGAATGGCTATCCACCACGCACACCCGGTCGTCACTGCTGCGGCTGACCGTCCGGCCCGGGGACACGCTGGAGAGCAACTGGCGCCGCCCGATGTTCGAGATCATCCGGGACGACGTGGGCCGCAACGACATCATCACGTCGATGTGCGACGACCGGCGCTACCGGCTCGACTACGGGGTGGAGGGGCACCGCAGCTGCCGGACCAACTTCACCGAGGCGCTGGCGCCGTGGGGGATCGCCGAATGGCAGATCCCCGACCCGGTCAACTTCTTCCAGAACGCGCCCATCCACCCGGACCGCAGCTTCGGCAATGAGATCCCCACCGGCCAGCCGGGGGACACACTGGTGCTGCGGGCACTGATGGACGCGATGGTGTCGGTGTCGGCCTGCCCGCAGGACCTCAACCCGTGCAACGGGTTCAGGCCGAGCCCGCTCATCGTCCGCATCCTCGGCCGGCCGGGGGAGGGGACGGCGGACGGGCCACCAAGCGAGGAGGGGGACCAGTCTTGAGGCGGATCCGCCTGGCCGGGCAGCTGGCCGAGCCCATCAGCCACTACACCGACGGGGTCGAGGCGGCCGGGTTCGTGTACGTCTCCGGCATGCTGCCGCTCGACGCGGCTGGGGAACTGGTGGGCGGCGGGGACGTGATCCGGCAGGCCGAGCAGGTACTCGGCAACGTCGGCGCCGTGCTTGAGGCCGCCGGCGCCAGCTTCGCCGATGTGGTCCGGGTCGGTGTATACCTGCTGAACATGGCCGACCGCGAGGCCGTCAACACGGTGCGCCGCCGCTACTTCGGCGACGCCCGCCCGGCCAGCACGCTGGTTGAGGTCAGCGCGCTGGCCATTCCCGGCGCGCTGGTGGAAATCGAGGCCGTCGCGCTGCTGCCCGGCCGCGGCGGCCAGGTACCGTGAGGCGCCGCACACTGGCAACACATCATCATCCGGAGGTCGTTATGAAAACCGCCGTGATTGTTTTTGGTACCGCACTCGCCCTGACCGCCGTCGCCGCCTGCTCATCGTCGGGCAGCGGCCACACCTCGGCATCGGCGCTGGTGGTGGGCGAGTTCAACCCGTTCAGCGGGCCGGATGCCGCGTTTGGCCCGGAAATCTCCGGTGGCTGCATCCCAGCCGTCCGGCTGATCAACGCCGATGGCGGAGTGCTTGGCCATCAGGTGACCTGCGTGCAGGAGGACACCCGCGGCGACCCGGCCGACGCGGTGCCCGCCGCGCAGAAGATGATGGCGACCGAGACCACGCTGATCGGCGTGCTCGGGCCCAGCTCCGACGAGGCGCTGGCCACCGTGCCGCTGCTGAACACCGGCCACGTCCCGATGTTCGTCGACACCGGCCAGGCGGCGTTTGACCACTCCAATTACGCCTACTTCTACCGGATTACCCCGGCCGACGACGTCAAGGGCTACGCCATGGCGCTGTGGGCGCACAAGGCCGGCTACACCCGGGCCGCTGCCGTGTTCGGCAACGACGCGGGCGCCCAGTCGGACGTGCCCACCCTGGTCAGCGCGTTCACCAAGCTCGGCGGGACGGTCGTCTACAACAAGCCGTTCGCGCTCGACCAGAGCTCGTACCGGGCCGAGATCGAGAACATCCTGGCCGCGCACCCGCAGGTGATCTTCACCGAGGTCGACCCGCAGACCGCCGCCACCTTCCTGTCCGAGCTGCAGCAGCTGCACGGGCTGCTGCCGGTGATCGGCACCGAGGTCAGCCTGCAGGCGCCCTGGCTCAAGGCGGTCAACAGCGCGATCGGGTCGGCGGCCATGGCCAAGTACTTCGAGGGGATGCAGCCGTACGCGCCGCCCAGCGGGCCGGCCTGGCAGGCGTTCAACTCCTCGCTGATGGCCTCGGCGTCGCAGGTGCCCAAGCCCAGCCAGTGGAGCACCGACCCGTACTCGATGACCTACTACGACGGGGTCAACGTGATGGCGCTGGCGGCGATCGCGGCCAAGAGCACCAGCCCGAAGGTGTTCAACCCCGACATCCTGAAGGTCACCGAGCCGGGCCCGGGCAAGGTAGTGGTCACCACGTTCGCGGCCGGCAAGAAGGCGCTGCAGGAGGGCAAGCAGATCCAGTACGTCGGCGCGGGCGGGCCGATCGTGTTCAACCGCTGGCATAACTCCACTGGCGCGTTCGAGGCCGCCAGGTACCTGAAGGGCAACCCCGTGCTGGTCGGCTCCGTGTCGGCGGCACAGATCGCGGCCATTAGCCGGTGACCGCGTCCGCCCTGCTGGCCGCCGTCGGGTTCGGCATTGTCACCGCGTCGATCCTGGCGGTGGCCGGCGTCGGGTTCACCCTCCAGTTCGGGGTCACCAACATCCTCAACCTCGCTTACGGCGACATCATGACCGCGTCCGCGTTCGTCGCCTACCTGGTCACCAGCGCCGGCCTGAGCGTATGGCTGGCGCTGGTGGCCGGGGCGGCGTTCGGCTCGGCCTTCTCGGTGCTGCTCAACCGGTTCCTGTACACGCCGTTCGTGCGGCACGGAACCCGGCTGTTCGGCATGATCATCGTGACCATCGCGGTCAGCCTGATCGTGCAGAACGGCCTGCTCGCCATCTTCGGCGCCAACTTCTTCAGCCTGCAGATGGCCCGGCCCTCATCGGTCCGCTTCGCCGGGATGATCTTCACCACCGTCCAGCTCGCCATCATCGGCATCGCCGTGGCCGCCATGCTGCTGATCCACGTGCTGCTCCGCTACACCAAGCTGGGCAAGGCGATGCGCGCCACCGCCACCGACCCCGAGCTGGCCCGCAACTGCGGCATCGCCACCGACCGGGTGATCGACCTGACCTGGGCGCTGTCCGGCGTGCTGTGCGGGCTGGCGGGCGTGGTCCTGGTCATGAACGTCACCGCGTTCACCGACACCACCGGCTCGCAGTTCCTCATCCCGATCGTGGCGGTGGCGGTGCTTGGCGGGATCGGCCAGCCGTACGGGGCCATGCTCGGCGCGCTGGTCATCGGCATCGCCAGCGAGGTGGCGGCGGCGGTGTTCAGCCCCGAGTACAAGGACGTGGTGGCCTTCGCGATCCTGGTCATCGTGCTGCTGGCCCGGCCGCAGGGCATCCTGTCGGAGATCGCCACCCGCAAGGAGGTCGCGGCGTGAGCGTCGCGTGGCAGTTCTACATCTCCACGGTGGTGATCTACCTCGGCGTCGACATCATCGCCGTCTGGGGGCTGAACCTCCAGTTCGGCGTGGCCGGCCTGGTCAACTTCGCCTTCATCATCTTCCAGGCGGCCGGCGCCTACACCGCGGCGGTGCTCACCCTCGGGCCCGCCGTGCCCCCGTCGAAGGGCGGGTTCCAGACCTACGTCGGCGGCGGGCACTGGCCGTTCCCGCTGCCGATCCTGGCGGCCGGGCTGGTCGGCGGCCTGCTGGCGGCGGTGGTGGGCAGCTTCGCCATCCGGCGGCTGCGCAGCGACTACGAGGCCATGGTCATGCTGGTGGTGTCGCTGATCGCGACCAGCGTGGCCACCAACCAGGTCGGGCTGGTGAACGGGCCGAACGGGCTCGACCTGGTGCCCAAGCCGCTCGCCTCGCTCGTCAACCTGTCGCCGATCGGGTATCAGTGGCTGTTCGTCGGCCTCACGGCCGGGATCTGCGTCTGCGTGTACTGGCTGGTGCACGTC
>DATDGI010000061.1:0-7216 GCA_036522155.1 Streptosporangiaceae bacterium | reverse complement strand
CCGCTATGAGCGGGCCACCCCAGCCGAGCGCGAGTACATGCGGGCCATGGCCGTACTGGGGGACGACCCCGTGCTCACCGCCGCCGTCGCCGACGAGCTTGGCCGCAAGCATTCCAGCGTGTCGCCGGCCCGGGACGCGCTGATCAAGAAGGGGCTGATCTACAGCTCCGAGCGCGGGCTGATCGCCTTCACGGTGCCGCATTTCGGGCGGTTCCTGCGCGCCCAGCCAGCCTGACAACAGCATCACTGAATGCTCCGGCGGTCAGCTCTGGCAATGTCTGGCGCTTTCTACCGCTGGCATTAGAAATTCTTAGAAAACGGCAGAACGAACCGCGGAGGTGGCTCCGCCTTCCCCGTCGGCGCCGTGCCGCGGATCCGAATATGGCCCGGCCAGAGCCGACCGGATGGCCGGGCGGTGCGTTTTTGCCTGCACCGCGAACACCAGCATGCTGCCAGGCGTGCGGCCGCGAACCGGATAGACCACGTACCACCAGCACAGCTCGCGCCACATATCGGCGGGCTCGTCGCCGTCGACCAGCACCGACTGCCTGCGCCAGCGCCGGCTGCGGTGCAGGGCGGCCAGCGCCCGCCGGGGGGAGGCCTCCCGCAGCTCACATGGCTCGGAATAGCCGAGCCGGGTGAGCACCTCGCCTGTCTCCGGCGACAGCACCGCCACCAGCAGCAGTTCCCCGACGAGGAGGCCGAGCGCGATGGCGGCCCGGAGCCCGGGTGGGGGTAGCTGCACCGGAGGCAGACCGACCGTGGCCGCGGCGGCCACGGCCAGCAGGCCGGCCCGCAGGATCGACCGGATGCCGACCGGCCTGACGCTGAGGTCACCGAAACACCCGCAGCCAAGATCGGGCCGGTGCTCCCGCAGTTCCACCAGCCCGCACAGGGCGACCACGAAGAACAAGCAGGTGACCACCCTGATCAGGTCGGCCACGGCGTCGCCGCCGAACCGGCCTGCGGTGAGCAGCAGACCGGGGCCCATGATGAGCTCGGAGCTGCAGATGGCCGCCGCCGCCGGGCGCTTGAGCCGGCGCGGGAACAGGTCGGTGGGGCCCAGGCCGGCGGCCACCGAGCCGGTCTGCAGCGTCCGTGCCAGTTTCGCCGTGCACGCGCCGAGCAGTATCAGGGCCAGCAGTGGCAGCTGGATTTCGCGGACGAGGGTGATCACCGTCATGACCCGATCGCGATGGTGGCATTGAAGCAGGCCCGTTCCAGCTCGCCGCCGAGCGCGACGAAACTGGTGACGGTCAGCTCGGCGATCCGGTTGCGGGCGGAGGTGCCGCAGGTCAGGCAGCGGTCGCAAAACATGGCCGCAACCTGCGCGCAGCGGCTGACCGGCAGCAGCGCAGACCGCCCGGTGCACCGGTTGTGCACGACCAGCATGCTGCCCAGAGCCAGGTAGGGCATGGCGGCGCAGCCGGGCCCGGCTCCGGCGGCCGCCTCCGCGCACCCGGACGAGGGATCGATCGCGGGGTAGCCGACTCCCTGGGCCGGGTCCTGCGCCCCGGTCTCGTGCCAGGTTGCGGAACCACTCAGGGTGCCGGCGGTGAGGCCGGTAACTGGCGGCAGGCGCGGCATCCGGTCAGCCCGGTAGGCGGGCTGCGAGGTGGCGGGCAGGAGCGCCTCCAGCACCGACCCGCGCCGTAAACCGATGACGTCGATCAGATGGCCCGGCTCCAGTCGCGGGAAGCGGACCTGGATCCGCGATGCGGTGCGGGGGTCGACCAGCACGACTTGGGGCCGGTTGGTGGCCCCCTCGTTCACCAGCAGGCTGTCATCGTGGCGTTCCACGATGGTCCCGGTGACGCGGCCGATGCCGACCCAGATCTTGTCCGCCACATCACGGCGGCCAGGTGGGATGCGTACCACGACCCGGTCCCCGACCCGGACCGTGGTCGGTTCGACCGGGCCGCCCCGCCAGGCCACCGCGTCGGTGCGGAGGCTGAACCTGCGCTCGCCGTTGGCGCTGGCGATGACCAGGATGTGCGGGCTGACGTCGGTCGCTGTGCCGGTCACGACGCCGGGGCCGTCGGCGACGCCGACCGGCACGTCATCGCTGCGGGCTGGCTCCGTGAGCGGAGCGGGTGGATGCCGTGGCGGGAAGACGGCAGCCTTGTACTGCCGCCGGCGCGCGATGGCGTCAGCGGCCCCGGCATGGCGAAGGCAGCACGTGAGTTCGCCGCCACGTTCCGGCATTTACCCCCCCAGGCGTTGCGCCCAGTTCACCTGAGAACTAGTAGCCAGACAGCCACGCGTCAAGTAGTTCGGCACTCTCAGCGCGCCGGGTCACACATTTACCCCAAGCGGGATAGGTGCGGGCAGAGTGATTCGCCCGAATTTCCGGCCGCGGCGAATCCCCCGCCGCCCCTGAGGGCGTGCTGCGCGCCGCTGCTAGCTCAGGGTTTTACTAATTCATGGGTTATCAATTAGCTATTTGTTATACATCTCTGCGTAATCCGCGAGACAGGGCTGACGCATATAGATGAAAATCGGTTATGTCCAGTTGACATAGCCCTGGGCACTACATGAGAACTATCACCCCGAATCTTCCCTACTGAGGCTCTTGGACCAGGCTCCCCCCGGGCCTGGAGCACAGGCCCGCCCCCGGAAGGCCCTCGCGAGCTGAACGATGACACTGGATCGACGGCACCGCCCGGAGGCTAGCCTCGCTGCGCTGGTTCCGCTGACCGGCGAGCGCGTCACGCCGCTGGCACCACCGGCCTCATCAGGTCCCGGCGCCCCGCCGCGGGCCGCGGTGTCACCTCCGCCCGGGCCCGTCACCCCGGCCCGGCCCCCGGCGGCCAGCCGGCTGCTGCGGGCGCTCTCGGCCGGGCCGTGGCCGCTGCTGGGGATCCTCGCTCTCCAGGCCACCCTCTCGCTGCGCCTGATCTGGTCCAACACGGCCTTCAACGACGAGGCACTCTACCTGTGGTCCGGGCACTGGGAGATCGCGCACCTGCTCTACGGAATCAAGATCCCGCAGTTCGAGACCTACTTCTCCGGCGCGCCGGTGATCTATCCGGTGGTCGGGGCGGTTGCGGACAGCTATGGCGGCCTCGCCACCGCCCGGCTGCTGTCGCTGGCTTTCATGCTCGGCGCAACGTGCCTGTGCTACCACACCGCCCGGCGCCTGTACGGGCGGCGGGCTGGCCTGCTCGGCGGCGGCCTGTTCGCGGTGCTCGGGCCAGTCCAGTTCCTCGGCGCGTTCGCGACCTACGACGCGATGGCCCTGTTCCTCCTGGCCGCCTCGGCCTGCCTGGTCGTCTGCGCCCGGGCCTGGTGGAGCGAGCCGGTGCTGATCATGGCGGCGATGCTGCTGGCCCTGGCCAACAGCACCAAGTACGCATCAGGCCTGTGGGACCCGGTCGTCATCGCGCTCGCCGGGCTCACGGCCGGAAGCGGAATCTGGTGGCGTGACCTGCTGCGGGCCGCGCGCGTCGCCGGGTATCTAGCAGCGCTGATCCTGGCCGCCTTGCGGCTGGGCGGGCCTCCCTATCTCCAGGGCCTGCTGTTCAGCACCCTGGCCCGGGCGTCGAGCACGACCCACATGCTGGCCATCCTCAGGGATACGGCGCTCTGGATCGGCGTGCTCGTGGTGATTGCGGCCCGCTCCGTGGTGATCGCCCGCACCCCTCGCGCCCGGCTGCTGGCCGCCGTGCTGGTGGCAGCGGCGCTCCTCGCTCCCCTCGAGCAGGCCCGTATCCACCAGGGCACGAGCCTGGCGAAACACGTTGCCTTCGGCGCCTGGTTCGCCGCCATCGCCGCCGGGATGGTCCTGCACGATGCCCTCCGGCGCAGCAAATACGCGCACTGGCGGCTGGCCGCGGCGGCCCTGGCCATGGTCGGCGCGGCCGGGATCGTGGAAGCGCCGCTGCTGCACGATGCCTGGCCCAACGCCCGTCCTGCCGTCCGCGCCATCGCCCAGGCCGCGGCCCGGTCTCCTGGCCAGATCCTCTCCGAGCAAGGCGTGGTGGCCGCCTACTACCTGCGGCTGGCCCCGTCGCAGCTGACCAACACCTTTGCCAGGCTCGGATACATCCAGCAGGTCAGGCGGCACGCCTTCTCGGTGGTGGAGCTGGACGGGACGTTTGCCCGCCGGGTGTCGCTCGATGACTCGCTGGTGACGGCTATCAGATCGGTGCCCGGTTACCGGCTGGTCGCCCACATTCCCTGGACGTCGGCCCGTGGCCGCGGGACGTTCCGGATCTGGCGGTACGTGGGGGGTTCCCGGTGACCACCCTGCTCAACCTGATCCTCCCTGACGTCCAGCCCATGCCGTTCCTGGGCGTGGTCGGGCTCTGCTTCGCCTGGTCGGCGGCGGCGACCGTGGCTGCGACCCTGCTTGTCCGGTTCACCTTCCGGCGTGGCAAGGGCCTGGAAGACCTATGAACCAGAGCTACGACATCCCGCAGGTGACGGTCAGGCGCAGCCGTCCCGCCCTGCTGGCGATCGGGATGCTGCTCGTCCTGGCGCTCGTGGCCGCGCGGCACGTCTGGTATCTGGAGCGCTGGGCTGGCTGCCGGCTCATCACCATCGTGTGGTCGCTCACCTTCGTCATCGTGGCCGCTCAGTGGGTCATCTCCTGGCTGGAGCGGCCGTACCTGGCCGGCGCCGGCCAGCAGGCCCATCTGGACCGGATGCAGGTCACCGTCAACGTGCCCGTCTGGAACGAAGAGCCCATGGTGCTGGACCGGGTGCTCTATGCCCTGTTTCACCAGACCCGCCTGCCCGACCGGGTCCAGGTCGTGGACGACTGCTCAGAACGCGAGGACTATGAGGAGGTCCGCGCGTACTGGCTGGCTCATCACCCGCCCCACGTGGAGTTCTCGTGGGTGCGGCAAGCCCGCAACCTGGGCAAGAAGCGTGCGCAGCGCCGGACGTTCGAAGGCGACCCGGCCGACGTCTTTGTCACTCTCGATTCCGATACCACGCTGGCGCTGAACGCCCTCGACGAGGGCATCAAGCCGTTCGCCGATCCGCGCGTCCACTCGGTGGCCGGGCTTGAGCTCGCCTGGAACCACGACACCAGCCTGCTGACCCGCATGAAGAGCGTGAATGCGCTCATCTGGCAGTTCGTCACCTGCTCGTCCCAGCATGTGCTGGGCGGGAACGTCCTGGTCAACCGGGGCACGTTCGCCCTGTACCGGGGTGACATGATCCGGGAGACGCTGAACGCCTACACCGGTGAGACCTTCCTGGGCCGTCCGGTCCTGCTGGCCGATGACACCATGCTCACCCTCTGGGCGCTCGGCCGGGGCAGAGCCGTTCAGCAGGTTTCCGCGGTGTGCTTCGCGGTGTACCCGGAGACGCTCTCCCACACCATGCGGCAGTGGGTCCGCTGGATGCGCGGGACGTCACTGCGGACCTTGTGGCGCATGCGCTACCTGTCGCCACTGTCCTGGGCGTGGTGGTACACGGTCATCATCAGCTGGGGTTACCTCGCCTATCTGTCGGTCATCGTGGCCGTCGTAGCGTACTGGCCCCATTCACGGTCGTTCGTTGTAACCGCGCTGGTCGTCAGCATCGGCTGGAACTGGATCACCGCCACCCGCATGTTCACCCTGCGGCGCAGCGACCAGGGCTGGATGCAGCGCGCCGAGGCGTTCATGGTCGTGCCGATCGCGATCGCCTGGATGACGCTTGTGCTCCGGCCTATCCGTCTCTACGGCCAGCTGACCATGCGCAAACAGGGATGGGTCACCCGCAGCGGCGGGGCGGAGACCCGCACCGCCCTGGAAGGAGCCGGGCAGATGAGGAGCTTCCCGTGACCAGGCGCCTGCTCGCGGCGTGCCTCGCCGCGCTGGCGCTCACCGGCTGCTCGGCGCTCCGGCACGCCGCTGCCGTACCGCCCCGCCCGCACCCGCCGGTAACGGCCCGGGCATCCGCGCGGCCGGCCGCCGCCCCGCACTTCTACCTCGGCGTGCGGGCGCAGGGTTTCCCGCCTTCATGGGCGGCGGTGCGGGAGTTCAGCGCGGCCGTGGGCCAGGCGCCGAGCCTGGTGCTGTTCTACAGCGGGTGGAACGAGCCCTTCCCCACCCGGCTGGCCAGCCTCGTCGCCGCCCACCGCATTACCCCGCTGATCCAGCTGAACCCGGAGAACGTGTCGCTGGCGGGCATCGCGGCCGGCCGCGACGACCGCTACCTGCGCGCCTACGCCGCGGCGGTCCGCAGCTACCGGGACCCGGTCGTCATCGGGTTCGCCCACGAGATGAACGGCTCCTGGTACCCCTGGGGATACGGCCACACCAGCCCGGCCGTGTGGGTGCGGGCCTGGCAGCATGTGGTCACGGTCTTCCGTGCCGCCGGCGCCAGCAATGTGAAGTGGCTATGGACAGCCTCGGCCGGCAGCGACGTGCCCGGTCGGCTCCGCCAGTACTGGCCCGGCTCCCGGTATGTCACCTGGGTCGGGATCGATGGGTACTACTACACCCCCGCCAAGCGTTTCACCCGGATCTTCGTCCCGGCCATCACCGAGATCCGGTCGTTCACGCACGACCCGATCCTGCTGTCTGAGACCGCGATCGGCCCCGTGGCCGGCCAGGCGCAAATGATCCCCAACCTGTTCGCGGGCATCCGCCGCTACCATCTGCTCGGCCTGGTCTGGTACGACGTCGCACAGCACGACGGCCGTTACCACCAGGACTGGCGGCTGGAAGGAAACCCGGCCGCCATTACGGCCTTCCGCCGTGGCCTGGCCATGATTGGTGCCGGCTAGCGCGTCAGCCGATAACTAATCGGCTATGACTGGTAGCTCTCTGTAGCTTCCGACCTCGCCCTTTAACGCAGTCAGCTGACGCCAAATCACGGAGCGTAGCCGACCGTTACTCGAAGCTGATAACTTTAACAACTCATTATTATATCTTTACTCTTCCTTTTCGGCGCCGGCTGGCAGCATGCACATCTACCCCGGTAGTTGATGAAATTCACTATGCGGTAACGGTCAACGCTTTAGTCTGGAGACTCACAATCCTCCGGATCGCATCCCCATTGACCCGATCCGGCAGGTAAATGGAGTGCGGGCCCGGTCCGTCCAGGCCAGACGAGACCCGAGTGA
The DNA here is from genome assembly GCA_036522155.1 of Streptosporangiaceae bacterium. Lineage (GTDB taxonomy): Bacteria > Actinomycetota > Actinomycetes > Streptosporangiales > Streptosporangiaceae > UBA9676. The sequence continues at coordinate 153 of DATDGI010000061.1, read as the reverse complement.
AAGCTTGCGGAAGGGGCCAGTTCGTGATCGACGAGGGTCGCACTGCGATTCGCGCCAGCGAGCAGAGCCACCGCCAGCTAGCAGGTCTCGCCGCCCTTTCGGCGCTAGCGGCACCGGTGGTCGAGCAGCGGCCGGGGCCGCCGGTATGGCCCG
>DATDGI010000060.1:0-3056 GCA_036522155.1 Streptosporangiaceae bacterium | reverse complement strand
CCCGTTCTCCAAGCTGCTGGCCGGCGGCCTCTCCTTCATGCTCGCCCTGCAGGTGTTCGTCATCGTCGGCGGCGTCACCCGGCTCATCCCGCTGACCGGCATCACCACCCCGTTCCTGTCCCAGGGCGGGTCCTCGCTGGTGGCGAGCTGGATCCTCATCGCCTTGCTGATCCGGCTCAGCGACACGGCCCGCCGCCCGCCGCCGCGGCCGATCCAGGATGAGGGGCTGACGCAGGTGGTGACGCTCAGGTGAACCGCGCGCTGCGGCGGATGTCGATCGCCATCTTGGTGATGTTCCTGCTGCTGCTCATCAACATCAATTACCTGCAGGGCTTCGAGCCCGCCAGCCTGGCGGGCAAGCCGGGCAACTCCCGCGCGTTCTACGCGGCGCAGAACTCCTACGAGCGCGGCAGCATCGTCACCAGCGACGGTGTGACGATCGCGGCGTCGAAAACGAGCACCAGCGCCAACGACTCCATCAAGTACCAGCGCTACTACCCGCAGGGCCCGATGTACGCCCCGGTCACCGGGTACGACACGCTGTTCAGCCAGACCGGCATCGAGGGCACCGAGAACTCACTGCTGTCCGGCAACGACTCCGCGCTGACGGTGCGGAACTTCCTCGACCTGCTGACCGGCAAACCGCGCAAGGGCGCCACCGTCACGCTCACGATCAACTCCCGGGCTCAGGCCGCGGCCTACAGCGCGCTCGCCGCTCTGGGCAAGCCGGGCGGAGTCGTGGCGATCGACCCGAGGACCGGGGCCATCCTCGCCCTGGCCTCCTACCCGAGCTACGACCCGAACACCCTGGCCACCCACGACAGCCAGCAGCTCATCCAGGTCGACCAGTCGCTTCTCAAGAACCCCACCCAGCCGCTGCTCAACCGGGCCCTGCAGGAGACATCCCCGCCCGGATCGACGTTCAAGATCGTCACGAGCGCCGCGCTGCTCACCCAGAATCCCGGCGTCACGCCGCAGACCAACGTCGCCTCACCGACCCAGCTCACCCTCCCGCAGACCACCCACGTGCTCATCAACAACGACGGCGAGGTGTGCGGGAACGGCAGCGGCCAGGCCCCGCTGCTCACGGCGTTCGCCCAGTCCTGCGACACCACGTTCGGCAAGATCGGCATGACCCTGGGCGCGGCGGCGCTGAACGCCATGGCCGAGAAGTTCGGCATGAACAACCCGAATCTGACGATCCCGCTGGGCGTGGCCGCCAGCAATTACGCGATCCCGAACCCGCCGAGCCAGGCCCTGACGGCCTACTCGGCCATCGGCCAGTTCAGCGACACGGTCACCCCGCTGCAAGAGGCCATGTTCGCCGCGGCGATCGCCAACAACGGCACGCTCATGCGGCCTTACCTGGTCCAGCAGGTGACCGCCAGCGACCTGAGCACGGTGCAGACCACGTCGCAATCGGTATTCAGCCAGCCGATCTCGGCCAGCGTGGCCGCCGAGGTGGGCCAGATGATGCTCGCCGTCGTCCAGGACTCCGACGGCACGGCGTTCAATTTCAACTCGAACGCGGAAGGCGGCCTGATCATCGCGGGGAAGACCGGCACCGCGCAGAACGGCGTGAACAACACCGGGCTCAACGACGCGGCGTTCAGCGCTTTCGCGCCGTTCAGCAACCCGGAGATCGCCGTGGGCGTCATAATTCGAGGTGGCGGTTACGGCGCCACCGCGGCCGCACCCATCGCCGTGGCGGTCATAAAGGCATTCCTGAGGACACCGTGACCGATTACCTGCTGGCTGGCCGCTACCGGCTGACCGACCGGATAGCGGCCGGCGGCATGGGCGAAGTCTGGCGCGGGGAAGATCAGCTGCTGAATCGGGCCGTCGCGGTCAAGCTGCTGCCCACCGGGCGGGCGGGTAATGAGTCGTTCCTGGCCAGATTCCGCGCCGAGGCGCGGTACGCGGCCAGCTTGTCCCACCCCGGCATCGCGCGGGTCTACGACTACGGCGAGTCCTCCGAGTTCGGCGGCGCTTACCTGATCATGGAACTGGTCCGGGGGGAGCCGCTCTCCGCGATCCTGGCCCGGGCCGGCCGGCTGTCCCCTGACGCCACCCTGGACATCGTCAGCCAGGCGGCCCGCGCGCTGGACGCCGCCCACCAGGCCGGCATCGTCCACCGCGACATCAAGCCGGGCAACCTGCTGATCTCCGCGGGCGGCGCCACGAAGATCACCGACTTCGGCATCGCGACCGCAGTGCGCGCGGCGCAGACGTCCCACCTGACCGAGACCGGCATGGTGATGGGCACGGCCATGTACGTCTCGCCGGAGCAGGCCACGGGCGCGCCAGTCACCGCCGCATCCGACATTTACTCGCTCGGCGTGGTCGCCTACGAGTGCCTGGCCGGCCAGGTACCGTTCCGGGCCCACGACCCGCTGGCGATCGCCTACGCGCACAAGCACGCTCCGGTGCCACCCCTGCCGCCCGACGTGCCGCCGCCCGTGGCCGACCTGGTCTACAGCATGCTCGCCAAGACCCCCGACCGGCGTCCCGCCAGTGTGCGGGTCGTCGCCGACCGGGCCGACATGCTACGGGACGCGCTGGCCCTGGGCGGGGGCCTTCCGGGTGCCGCGGATTCACTGGGGCTGACCAGAGGGGACCTGCCCGCCGGCCGGACCTCCTTCCTGGCGGGCGGGGCAGGCTCGGATCCCGGGCAGGCCACGGCCGGCGGCCGGCGCCCCGCGGGCAGCAGCCGCCGGGTCGTGCTGGCGAGCCTGACCGCGACCCTGTGCGCCCTGGCGGCCGCGGCGGGCCTGTACCTCAGCGGGCACATCGGGAACCATGCCGGCCGGGACACGGGCAATACCGTGGGCCAGATCACTTCGCCGGCCCTCTCGCCGTCGCAGGTCACGAGCAGTGCCGGCACGCCGTCCGCTTCACCTAGTACCGTGGTGCAACAGCCAACCACGCCGGCGCCCACGACCGGACGCCCGCGGCCGCGCAAGACCACCAAGCCGACACCGACCCCGACGCCATCGCCGACGTCGGCCAGCCCGACCCCGACGCCGACCCCGACGACTCCCACACCGACCCCGACG
>DATDGI010000059.1:0-5578 GCA_036522155.1 Streptosporangiaceae bacterium | reverse complement strand
ACCGCGGCGCCGGAACCGCTGGCCGACGACAAGACCGACCCCGTCTGGCCCGCGGCCAGTGGCGGCGATCCTGAGCCGGCCAGCCAGCAGCCGGCCGGGGCCGGCGCGGCCCAGGGCAAGGCCGGGGGCAGGCCGGGTGGCAAGGGCGGCGGGCGCGGCAGGGCCAAGGCCAAGGCCCGGCCGGCCGCATCCGAGCCGGCCGACGCCGCTGACGAGTGGATCAGCCTGCTCACCGCCGACCCGGAGGAATAAGCCGGGTCAGAGCGTGACCTGGTAGGCCGGCTCGGGCTGGTCGCAGACCCGCAGTTCGGTCTGCTCGATCCGGCCCGCGGCCCGCAGGTCGGGCAGCACCGCCCGCAGCGCGTCCAGGTGCTCCTGCCGTCCCGCCACCACCAGCGTCCTGACGGGCGCCCGCATGGACACCCGGGCGCCGGACTTGGCTCCCCGGATGGCGGCGATCGCGGCCGACGCCACGGCCAGCGTCCCGGCGCCGGCCTGCCCCGGTGCGGCCGTCTCCGGACCGGCGCCGGAGGCCAGCAGCTCGGCCGGCTCCGGCCAGGCGGCCCGGTGCACCGACCCTTCCTGCCACCATGACCAGGCCTCTTCGGTGACGAACGGCAGGAACGGGGCGAACAGCCGCAGCACCACCGACAGCGCCAGCCGCAGCGCCACCCGGGCCGAGCGGGCCGGGCCGTCGCCCCGCTCGCCGTAGGCCCGGTCCTTGACCAGTTCCAGGTAGTCGTCGCAGAAGAACCAGAAGAATTCCTCCGCCGCCGCCAGCGCGGACGCGTGCTCGTAGGCCTCGAACGCGCCGGTGCACCGGGCGACCACCCCGGCCAGCCGGTCGAGCATCGCGGCATCCAGTGGCTCGCTGGCCGCCGGCCCCGGGTCCGGGCCGGTGGGCAGGTCACCGGGCGGGGCGAGGGTGAGCACGAACCGGCAGGCGTTAAGTATCTTGATCGCCAGCCGGCGGCCGACCTTCAGCATGGCCGGATCGAACGTGACGTCGACGCCCAGCCGGCCGCTGGCCGCCCAGTAGCGCACCGCGTCGCTGCCGTGCCGGCGCAGCCAGTCCATCGGGGTGACGACGTTCCCGGCGGACTTGGACATCTTCTTGCGGTCCGGGTCGAGGACCCAGCCGGAGATGGCCGCGTGCCGCCACGGCAGCGTGCCGGCCTCCAGGTGCGAGCGCAGCAGCGTGTAGAAGAGCCAGGTGCGGATGATCTCGTGCGCCTGCGGCCGCAGATCCATCGGCAGCACCTGGCCGGGCAGGTCGGGGTCGACCGACCAGCGGGCCGCGATCAGCGGGGTCAGCGAGGACGTGGCCCAGGTGTCCATGACGTCCGGGTCGCCAGCGAAACCGCCCGGCTGGCCACGCTGGCCGGCATCGAACCCGGGCGGCGGGTCGGCCACCGGGTCCACCGGCAGGCTGGCGCCGTCCGGGATGATCGGGTGGCCGTAGTCCAGCCGGCCCTCGGCGTCCAGCGGGTACCACAGCGGGATCGGCACCCCGAAGAACCGCTGGCGGCTCACCAGCCAGTCGCCGGCCAGGCCGTTCACCCAGTTCTCGAACCTGACCCGCATGTGCGGCGGATGCCAGCTGATCTCGGCGCCCCGGGCGAGCAGGTCATCGCGCAGGCCCGGGTCGCGGCCGCCGTTGCGCAGGTACCACTGCCGGGAGGTGACGATCTGCAGCGGCTCGCTGCCCTTCTCGTAGAAGTTGACCGCATGCCGGACCGGGTCCGGGCCGGCCAGCAGGTCGCCGCTGGCCCGCAGCAGGCTGGCGATCCGCCGCCGGGCGTGCCCGGTGGCCTGCCCGGCCAGCTGCCGGTAGGCGGCCCGGCCCGCCCGGCTGGTGATCGCCGCGGGCGGGCTGGGCAGCAGGCGGCCGTCCCGGCCCAGCACCGGCCGGGCCGGCAGGGCCAGCTCCCGCCACCAGGTGACGTCGTTGGTATCGCCGAACGTGCACACCATGGCGATGCCGGTGCCCTTGCCCGGGTCGGCCAGGTGATGCGCGAGCACCGGCACCTCCACCCCGAACAGGGGCGAGCGCACGGTGGTCCCGATCAGGCCCGCGTACCGGCCGTCCCCGGGCCGGGCGACCAGGGCCACGCAGGCGGGCAGCAGTTCCGGCCGGGTGGTCGCCACCGGCACCGCCGCGCCGTCGCCGGTGCGGAACGCGATGCGGAAATACGCGCCGTCGATCTCCCGGTCCTCGACTTCGGCCTGCGCAACGGCGGTGCGGAAGGTCACGTCCCACAGGGTGGGCGCCTCGGCCGGGTAGGCCTCACCGCGCGCCAGGTTGCGCAGGAACGCGCGCTGGGAGATGGCCCGGGCGGTCTCGTCGATGGTCCGGTAGCTGGTGGACCAGTCCACCGACAGCCCGATCCGGCGCCAGATCTCCTCGAACGCCTGCTCGTCCAGGTGGGTCAGCCGCTGGCACAGGGCCACGAAGTTGCGCCGGGACACCGGCACCTGCTCCGCGCCGGGGCTGGCCGGGGGCACGAAGGAGGGGTCGTAGGGGAGGGAGGGGTCGCACCGGACGTGGAAGTAGTTCTGCACCCGCCGCTCGGTGGGCAGCCCGTTGTCGTCCCACCCGATCGGGTAGAAGACCTCTTTGCCGCGCATGCGCTGATAGCGCGCGACCGTGTCGGTGTGGGTGAACGAGCAGACGTGCCCGATGTGCAGCTTGCCGCTGACCGTCAGCGGCGGGGTGTCGATGGCGAAGACGTCGCCACGCGGCCTGGCCCGGTCAAACTTGTACTACGCCCGATTCCTCCCAGCGGCGCGACCACTTCTCCTCGAGGCCGTCAAGCGTGGGCTTGCCGGGCACGAGGCTGGCCTGGCGCGCGTCCTGCGCGCGGCTGGAACCGGAATCGGCGCTCATGACTGCCAGCGTAGCGCACCGGGCGGCTTACTGGCCGGTCCAGTGCGGGCGGTGGAACATCTGGCCCAGCCGCTCGTGCAGCGAGTCGCCGATCTCGTCCAGCGCGCTCACCCGGTACACCGCGGTGCCATCCGGCGGGGGCAGCGCGGCGGCCTGCTCGTCGTCCAGGCGGCAGCGGACATGCCGGATGGTGATCAGCTCCACCTCGCCGGCGTCGATGAAACGCAGCCCCCAGTCAGTCGCCACCACCAGGCCGTCGAACATGTCCTCACCGGGCACTTCCAGCACGTGCTCCAGGGTGCCGATCTCGGTGCCGTCCCTGGTGAGCACGGGGGAGCCGGGCACGGCGGCTTGATAGGACACCGCCGGTTCGCTGTTCATGCGGCCCCATCTCCCTCCGCCAGCCCGCTCCCTGCCACCTGGCTTCTTACCCGCCTGTGGCCAGATCCACATCAAACGCGGTCAGCGGCAGTTGCGGTCCAATCACTTTTGCCCGGGCTGGCGGTGATAATGGCTATGTGCTGCGGATATCGGGTGACCGGCTGGTAGGGCGGGACGGCGAATTGCGCCGCCTGCTCGACCTGCTCGACGACGCCGCCGATGGGCACCCCACGCACGCGCTGATCAGCGGAGACGCCGGCGTCGGCAAGACGCGGCTGGTCTCTGAACTGGCCGCCAGGGCCGCTGACCGCCACTTCACCGTCCTTTCCGGGCGGTGCGCCGAACTCGGTGAGAGCATCCCTTACCTCCCGCTCGCGGACGCGCTCAGGGACGCGACCGGCGGCCCGGACCCCGAGCAGGCCCTGCTGGAGGCCATTGCCGCCCGGCCCGTGCTCGGGCGGCTGCTGCCCGACCGCGAGGCCAGCCCGCCGCCCGCCGACCTGCCCGGGCTCGCCCAGCAGCAGCTGTTCGGCGCCGTCCTCGGCATGCTGGCCGAGCTGGCCGCCCGGCGGCCGGTCCTGCTGGTGCTGGAGGACCTGCACTGGGCCGACCGGTCCACCCGGGATCTGCTGACCTTCCTGAGCCGGGTGCTGCACCGGGAGAAGGTGGCGGTGGTGGCCACCTACCGCACCGACGACCTGCACCGCCGTCACCCGTTGCGGCCGGTGGTGGCCGAGCTGCTGCGGCTGCCCGCCGTGACCGCGATCGAGCTCGCCCCGCTCGGCTACGCGGACATGGCCGACCACCTGAGCGCGCTGGCGACGGCCCCGCTGAACGCGGTCACCTTGCACCGGATCGTCACCCGGGCCGAGGGCAACCCGTACTACGGCGAGGAACTGCTGGCGGCCGGTGACGCCCGGGCCGGGAGCGTGCTGCCCACCGGCCTGGCCGCGCTGCTGCTCGCCCGGTTCGAGCAGGTGTCGCCGCCGGCCCAGCAGGTGCTGCGGGCGGCCGCGGTGGCCGGGCGGCGGGTCGAGGACGACATGGTCCGCGACGCCGCCGAGCTGGCCCCGGCCGACTTCGAGGCGGCGATCAGGGAATCGGTGGCGCACCAGCTGCTGGTCCCCGAGGGCGGCAACGGCTATGCGTTCCGGCACGCCCTGATCAGGGAGGCCATCTACGGCGACCTGCTGCCGACGGAGCGGACCCGGCTGCACGCGCGGTTCGCCGAGCTGCTGGCCGACCCGGCCCGGCTGGACACGGTCCCGGGCACCGCCGCCGAACTGGCCCAGCACTGCCTGGCCAGTCACGACATCGCCGGCGCGTTCGCGGCCTCGATCCGGGCCGCGCAGGAGGCGGAGCGGCTGGCCGCTCCGGCCGAGGCGAGCCGCCACTACGAAGAGGCGCTGGGACTGTGGCAGCGGGTCAGCGAACCGGAGAAGCTGGCCGGGATGGGCCGCTTCACGCTGGGCTTCTGCTCGGCCACCACCACCGCCACCAGCGGCGACGTGGCCCGCGCGGTGCACAAGCTCCGCCGGCTGCGGGAGTATCTGGTGGGGTCCGGCGACCCGGAGCTGATCAGCCGCACCTGCGAGCGCCTGGCGTACTACCTGCTGGAGACCGAGTCCTTCGCCGACGCGGTGGAGGCGGCGCGGGCGGCGGTGGACGCGCTGCCGGCCGACGCGGTGAGCTGGAAGCGCGCCCGGGCGCTGGCGACCTACGCGCAGACGCTGATGTACGCCAGGGACGGGCGGGCGGCGGCGCGGGTCGCGATGCGGGCGCAGGCGGCCGCCCGGGCCGCGGACGCGCCGTGGGTGGAGGCCGACGCGCTGGTCACCCTGGCCCAGCTCAAGGAGGGCTCGGGCCGGGTGGAGGAGGCCATCGGCCTGTACACCGCGGCCCACCGGCAGGCCAGGGACGCACAGGTGCTCGGGGTCGAGCTGCGGGCCGCGTTCCAGCTCGCCCGGTCCCGGCTGGAGCGCGGGGATCTGGCCGGCGCGGTCGAGACCGCGCACGAGGGCGTGGCCCGGGCCACGGAGAACGGCCTGGGGCTGGCGCCCTACGGCCTGGACCTGGAGTACCTGCACTACCTGGCGCACTACGCCGACGGCAGCTGGGACCACGCGGCCGAGCTGGCCGACTCGTTCGGGGTGCGGGCCACCACCGTGGGCGAGGCGCGGCTGTCGGCGATGGCGCTGTTTGTCGAGGTCGGCCAGGGAAACCCGGTGGTCGGGGAGCGCCGGGCCTGGCTGGAGCCGTTCTGGTCGATGGACCGGTTCGGCGAGTACGTGGCCCGCGGGTTGCTGGCCG
>DATDGI010000058.1:0-5036 GCA_036522155.1 Streptosporangiaceae bacterium | reverse complement strand
CGGGCTGCCGAACCGCTACATCGCCGGCATCACCGTGGACCCGAAGAACCCGGCCCACGCGTACGCCATCTTCAACGGCTACTCCCGCCGCTTCATCCCCGGCGGCGGCGTGGGCCACGTGTTCGAGACCACCGACGGCGGCCAGTCGTGGACGGACATCTCGGGCAACCTGCCCGACATCGCCTCCGACGCCCTCGTCCTCAGCCACCACCGGCTCGCCCTGGGCACCGACGCGGGCGTGTTCACGGCGCGCGAGGGCCGGGGCATCGGCACCACCTGGTCCCGGCTCGGGACCGGGCTGCCGAACGCCGCGGTGGATGACCTCACCGCCGGCCCGGACGGTTTCATCTACGCCGCGACCCACGGCCGCGGCGTCTGGCGGATCGCCTTCTGAGGCAGGCACAGGATTGCCCCCGGCGGCCACCAGTCGCCGGGGGCATTCCTTTCGCCGGGCGTGCTGCCCTGCGGCCGAGCCTGCCCGGCACCGGTTGCAGCCACCTTGCAGCGGCATCCTGGCGGCAGCCGCCCCCGCTGGGGTTTGATACCGGCATGCAGTCGCTGGCCGTACGAGTGCTCAGCGACTTCGCCGTGGACGGGGTGGAGCCGCAGGCGTTCGGCAGCAGAAAAGCCCGGCTGGCGCTCCAGTTGCTGGCCCTGGCCGGTGGCCAGGCGGTGCCGGCCGACGTGCTGATTGACGCGCTGTGGGGGGACGCCCCGCCGGCCCGCCCGGACGACCAGCTGGCTGTGCTGATGAGCCGGCTCCGCGCGGTGCTCGGCCGGGACCGGATCGGCCACACCGACCGTGGTTACCTGCTGAAATGCGACTGGCTGGACGCGGCGGAACTGGCCGTGCTCACCGCCGAGGTGGAACGGCGGCAGGCGGCAGGCCACGTGCTCGGGGCGGTGGCGGCCGCGCGGGTCGCCCTCTCGCTGGCTGGCGGGGCGGGCCCGCCGCCACTGCCCGGTGAGTGGGCCCAGCTACGGCAGGCCGAGCTGGTGCGGCTGATCAGCCGGAGCCGCCAGGTCTCGGCGGCCGCGCTGCTGGCAGCGGGCGACTGGATGGCCGCCGCTGATGCCGCGACGGTGGCCATGGCCCACGATCCTTACGACGAAACGGCGCTGCGGCTGCTGCTCCGCTCCTACGTGCTGGGCGGCCGGGTGGCGGCGGCGCTCGCCGCCTACGCGAGCGCCCGCGAGCGCCTCGCCGACGACCTGGGCACCGATCCGTCGCCCGAGACAGCCGAGCTGTATACCGCGATCCTGCGAGGTGAGCTGCCCGCACCAGCCCGGCTGCCCACGCCCGGCCCGGGGCTGGTCGGCCGGGACGACGAACTGGCCGCGCTCGATGCGGTGGCCGAACGCGCCCGCACCGGCTCGGCCGAGATCGCCGTCATCGACGGGGAGGCCGGCATCGGGAAGACGGCCCTGCTGCGCACCTGGGCCGACCGGCGCGCCGCCGCCGGGGACATGGTGGTGACCACCGCCTGCAGCGAGCTTGACCGGGCGATGCCGCTCGACGCGCTGCTTGTCGCGCTCACCGCGATGCTGCGCCGGCTGGGGCCTGAGGCGGCGGCCGACCTGCTGGGCGCCGACGAGGCGCTGCTCGCGCCGCTGCTCGGCGGCGCCGCCGGGCCGCGGCCACTGCCGGTGCTCGCCGACAGCATGCTCGGCCCGGCGGTGCTGTACGCCGCCCTGGCCCGGCTGCTGGGACGGCTGGCCGGGCAGGGCCCGCTGGTGGTGGTGATCGACGACGCGCACCTGGCCGGGCCGGCCCTGGCGGACTGGCTGCGGTTCATCCGGCGCGAGGACGTGCCGGTCGCGATGGTCGTGGCGGTCCGGCCGGGAGAAGGGGAGCCGCTGCCCGCCACCGCGGTCATCCACCTGGACGTGCTCGGCCGGGCGGCGGCCGCCGAACTAGTGGGCCCGGCCCGGGTGGACGAGCTGTACCGGCGCTCGAAGGGGCACCCGCTGTTCCTCACCGAGCTGGCCCAGCTATCCGCCGCGGAACTGCCCGCGTCGCTGGTGGAGTCGGTGTCGGCCCGCTGCGACCAGCTGGGCGAAGCCGGGGCGCTGCTGCGCACCGCCGCGGTCATCGGCCCGGAGCTGGACATCGACCTGCTGGCCGCGGTGCTCGGCCGTCCCGTGGTGGCGCTGCTTGACGAGGCGGAGCAGGCCGCCGCCAAGCAGTTCCTGGCCGGCGAGGACGGGGTGTTCCGGTTCCGGCACGAGCTGGTGCGGGAGGCGCTGGCCGCCGGGACGACCGCGGGCCGGGCGGCGCTGCTGCACCGGCAGGCGGGCCGGGTGCTGGCCAGGCGGCCCGGCACCGACCCGCTGACCGTGGCCCACCACGCCCGGCTGGGCGGCGACCTCGTGCTGGCGGCCAGCGCGCTGCGGGACGCGTCAGCGCGGGCCGCCGAACGCTTCGACCACGCGGCGGCGGAGGCGCTGCTCGATGACGCGCTGCGGCTGCACCCGGATACGGAAGGATGGCTGGCCCGGGCCCGGGTCCGCACCCAGCGCGGGCGCTACGCCGGGGCGCTGGACGACGTCGGGCGCGCCGCGGCGGCCGGCCCGGCCCATCTGGAGGTCGGCGCGTGGGCGTCCTATTTCAGCCGCCACTTCGCCCAGGCCGTGCAGTTCGCCGAGGACGGTGCGCTGGCCGCGGCCGATACCGCGACCCGGGCACGCTGCCTGGCCGTCGGCGGCCGCACCCAGCACGCGGCCGGTGACCTGGCCCAGGCGGAACTGCTGCTCGGTGAGGCGTTCTCGCTCGCCAGCGGTGCCGACCGGGTGACGGCGGCCGCCTGGCTGGGGGTGCTGCGGGCCCATCAGAGCCGGGTACCGGAGGCGCTGGCGCTGCTGCGCCCGGCGGCGCGCGGGCAGGCCGGGGTGGAGCACACCTCGGCCACCCTGCACTCGCTGCTGTTCACCGGGCACGCGCATGCGCTGGCCGGGGCCCCGGCGCTTGCGCTGGACGCGTTCAGCCGCTACACCGCCGAGGTGGAACGCCGCCAGGTGCCACGGTTCGCTGGCCGGGCGGTGAACTTCGCCGGCTGGGTGCTGCGTAACCTGGGCGCTACCGGGGAATCGCTGGATCACCACCTGGCCGCGCTGGCCGAGGCCCAGCAGCGGCAGGGGACGGTGGAGGTCGAGATCGCCGCGCTGCTCGATCTGGCCGAGCACGGCCTGGACGCCTCCGATCCCGACGGCGCGGAGTCCCGGCTGGCGCAGGCGCACGCGCTGCTGGACGGTGACCTCGTGTTCGGCTGGCGGCTGGCGCTGAAGTACCGGCTCATCAGCGGGCGGCTCTGGCTGGTGCGGGGCGAGGCGGAGAGAGCGCTCGCCGACGCCAGCGAACTCGAAATCCGGGCGGCTGCGCTGGGCGTCCCCCGCTACACCAGCGTCGCCCGTCTGCTGCGGCACCTGGCGGGCCGGGCGCTGGGCCAGCCGGTGGACCCCGGGGTGGTGGCCGCCGACCTGGATGCGGTGGACGCCGCGGTCGCCATCGAGGCATGGTGGTGGACCGGCGAGGTGGCCGCCGCCTGCGCCAGCCCGGACTGGCTGGCCCGGGCCGAGGAGCGGGCCGCGCGGCTGGCCGGCCAGGCGGGGGACTACGCGGACGTGCTCCGCCAGGCGGCGGGCAAGCGGCTGCAGACCTGGCGCGCGGCCATGCCGGGCTGATCCCGGCCGGGTCCCGGGTCGGCGGCCCGCCCGGTCAGCGGCCCGGCCCGGGTCAGCCGAGCAGGGCGGCGGCCGGCCCGGCCTGGGCCTCCCACCAGGCCAGTTCCTCGTCGTAACCGCCGAGCGCCTTCTCCCACCCGAACTGCACCAGCGCGCCCAGCAGGCACAGCGCGAGCTGGCGGTCCCACCACGGAGCGGTGTCGATGCCCGCCGCCTCCAGCGCGTCACGGTAGACCGCGATCGACGCCTCCTTCGACTGCGGCAGGCGGCGGCAGTTGATCGCCAGGTACCAGGCCAGGTCGCTGAGCGCCGCGCCGCGGCCGGGCTGTTCCCAGTCGAGCAGGACGGTCCGCCCGGCGTCGTCGGTGCCGAGGTTGTCGAGCTTCCAGTTGCTGTGCACGAACGTCTGCGGGGTCGTGGCCAGCGCGTCCACCAGTGGGCCGGGGTCGCGGGCCAGCGGGGTGACGATCGCGGCGGCGGCCGGGGCCACCTCGGCCAGCAGCGGCCAGCCCCGGCCGACCAGTTGTGGGACGAGCTGGGCCGAGCCGGTGGCTGCTTCGGCTTCCGCCGTCCACGGGGACAGCTCCAGGTAGCGATGCATCACCGGGACCACATCGAACTCGGGGCCGCAGCCCCAGAACGCCGCATGCAGCGCGGCCATGTGCGCCAGGAAGCTCCCGTGCTGGCCGGCGCCGATCGGCGCGTCGGTGGCGGGCACCAGCCACTGGGATACGTCCCGCATCAGCAGCGCGCAGCCGCCGGAAGGCCCGGTGCCCGCCCCGGGTTCCAGCGCGGCTCCGACGATGGGCTGGTTGAAGCAGCCCGGCAGCCGGGTGAGGATGCCCCGCTCCCACAGCACCAGTGGTGCGCCGGGCAGGCAGCCGGACGCCCGCATGGTCCAGTCGCCGGCCAGGTCGAGGTGCTTGAGCACGTACCGGTCCCCGTCGATGACGACCTGCTCCAGCCGCGCCCCGGACTTGCCGGGGGCCCCGGCCAGGACGGTCCGCTCGGAGGCACCCGCGACCAGTTCGGCCACGTCGCGGTAGCTGCGCCAGCCGCCGGGCCGCAGGTCAGGCATGGGCGGCTTCCATCTCGGCCAGCAGCGCGGCCGGCCAGCGGCCGCCGCAGAACACCGTGTCGGCGACGATCTGGCCGTCCGCCACGCTCAGCAGGTGCATGTGGTGCACCGCGTGCGGGACCCCGTTCTCGCTCCAGCTCAGCGTGTACTCGACCACCTCACCCGTGCCGCCGTCGAGGGGGTGGCGGCGCAACTCCTCGAACCGGCCAGGATCGGCGAACCACCGCCCGTACTCGGCGCGGATCGGGTCCGGGCCGACCGCCCGCAGCCGCCAGTT
>DATDGI010000057.1:0-2815 GCA_036522155.1 Streptosporangiaceae bacterium | reverse complement strand
GAGGCCAGGTGGCGGGGTTGGTCTGGTGTGTGGTGTGCCAGCTACATTTGGGGTATTCGCCCATCCTCACGGTCCGTCCTGGCCACAGAGGGGGTCCTGTCGTGTATCTCGTCTTTGACGGTGATGCTTCCTTCAGTTTCGAGTTACTGCGCGGGCTCGGGTACGCGACCTGCGCAGCATGCACATGTGAGATTGGCCATCTCGTGGGGGGGACTGGGTGAACGAGAGCGTAGGCCGGCGGGGGCTGTGGGCAGTACCTGGTGACGGGGTGCTCGCGCGCCAGGGGGACCTGATCTTGCTCAGCGCCATCGATGAGCGGGGCTTGGTTGAGAAGCTCCTGGACTTGCTGGCCAAGACCAGCGAGGGCGGTGGTGACGGCCGCCGCTTTGCCGACGCGGTCGAGGACCTGGTCGAGAGCGATGAGACCTGGGGCGTTGGCCAGGAGGGGCAACCGGGACCGGCGGTCATCGCGGTCGGTCCGGTAGGCGCCGGGCTCGCGGTCATCGTGAGCGGGACTGCCTGGGCAGAGGTCACCACCGCGCACGGGACGGACCGGCTGGTGGCCGGTCAGCCCGCTGCGGTGCTGCGGTGCGTGGTGGGAATTCCCGTTTATGCGGTCCGCGGCGGGCTGGGCACCGGTCGTGGAGTTGGTGACCGTACGGACCGCTTCTCGCGCCTTGAGAGTGGCACCGTCCGGGCGGGCGGCCTGTCGTATCACTCTGGCCTTCCGGCCGCGCCGGTCGCAGCGCCGCCGCAGGGCGGGCCGGCACACGAGGCCGCGGCGCCGCTGGTGCACGATGTCGCTGCTCCGGACGGGGCAGGTCCGGATTCGGCAGTCGGCGCCGGTGCCGCCGCGCCCAGCCCGACGGCAGAAGAAGCCGCCAAGGCCGGGGAACGGCCCTACCCGGCAGAGCCGCCCGCGATGCAGCCAGATGCGGCAGAGCCTCCCGCGGCCGAGCCCGGGACGGCAGAACCCGGGACGGCAGAACCCGGGACGGCAGAACCCGGGACGGCAGAACCCGGGACGGCAGAACCCGGGACCTCAGAACCCGGGACGGTGGAGGCCGCCGCCGTGGAGCCTGCTGCACTGCCGCAAGGCGGCCCAGTCCGTCCCGCGACAGAGAAAGCCCAGGTTCCCGGCTTCGGAGCTGCCCCGGTCGCACAGCCGTCTGGCTCCGCGGTGCCTGTCCGCGAAGCAACCGGCCCAGCCGAGGTGCCGCCGCTCCCGTTTGCCGGCACGCCCGGGGACGGCACGGGCGCTGCCGCCGGCGCGCCCATGGTGCTTGGCGTGTACTGCCAGAATGGCCACTTCGGCGACCCGGACGCGCGTTCCTGCGCGGTCTGCGGAGTCTCGAGGAGTCGCCGGGGCCCGGCCCCGCAGCCCGGCCCGCGGCCGCCGCTGGGCGCGCTGGTTCTCGACGATGACTCAGCCTTGGAGCTAACTGCCGACTGCGTCGTCGGCCGGAACCCGGCGCTGGATCCCTCCGTAGCAGCGGGCGAAGCCCACCCGCTGTGCATCACTGACGAGGCGGCCTCGCGAATCCATGCCAGGGTCCACTTGGAAGGCTGGCGGGTCTTCCTGACCGACCTCGGCTCGGCGAACGGTACCCGCATCCGGCCGCCGGGTAAACGTTCCGACCAGGCGCTGGAGCCCAATGTCCCTGTCCCGCTCCAGAGCGGAACCCGTGTCTTCGTGGGCAGGCAAGGCTTCCGGTACGAGTCCCATCGCGGCCGCTGAGGCCCTGCAAGCCGCGCGAGCTGCCTGCAGATGCCTGCCAGACGGCTCCCGCTGCCGGCTTACTCGGACGTGGCCGAGGACACCGCCCGGGTCTCGGATGCCTGCCCTGGGACCGGCATAGGGCCGGGTGTTGTGTCCAACCGCGAGCTGCTAGTTCCCGGCACGGCCAGCCAGGCGCCCACCCGCGGCCGCCAGGCGGGTTCTGCCACCCAGGGGGCGGCGGCGTGACCGGGATCCCCGGCCGGAACGTGGTCCAGCAGATCCGGGCCGCGCGCTGGTGCCGCTGTCCTGGCTCCCGCACCAGGTAACCGGGCCCATGGCGGGTGGCCGCTGTCGGACGCGACTCCCCTACCCCTGAAAGCTGAGGAACTGCATGGTGCGGGTGGATCCGTTGTGCCCGGGCAGGGATGCCCCGTCGATGGCGTAGATGGTGTTCCCGATCACGGCCACGCCCATCCCGTGCCGGGCTTGGGCCATATGCGGCAGCGTGGACCAGGTCTTGGTAGCCAGATCGTAGGCCCGGACGGTGTTGAACACGGTCAGCCCGTTTTCCCCGCCGAAGGTGATCAGCGAGCCGTCGAGGTACGCCGCGCCCATGTCGCTGTCCGCGACCGGCAGCGTCGTCAGCTGGGTCCACTGGCCGGTCGCCGGGTCGAAGCGCTGCACCGCATTGTGGTTGGCCGAGGGTTCAAGAGTGCGCCCGCCGATGGCGTACACATACGTCCCGTCCGTCACGGCGGCCAGGTGATCGCCCGGGACCGGAATCGCGGGGGCGTCGTGCCAGCTCTTGCCGTTGAAGATCTCAGTGGGCTTGACCTCCTCTGGGAATCTCCCACCGGTCCGCCCGCCGACCACAACGATCTGGTTCCCCACCACCACCGCCGCGCCGGCCGCCCGCGCATGATGCAGCGGAGGACCCTCGACCCAGCGGTTCTTGGACGGGTCCAGGATGAGCACCTTGTTCGAGGCGGCCGCCTCCATATTGGTGCCCTGCGGGATGAAGCCACCGATCACCCACAGCTGGCCCCGGTAGTTCACAATCATCGCGTGATGCAACGGGAAGGGCAGATTAGGGCC
>DATDGI010000056.1:0-10044 GCA_036522155.1 Streptosporangiaceae bacterium | reverse complement strand
GTCCGGTTCCGCGCAGGTACGGCCGGGCTCGGTGATCTTCGTCCCCACCCACGAGAAGCACCAGTTCACCGACATCCGTGAGGATCTCGCTCTGTTCGTCATCTTCGCCCCGCCGTACGGCTCCCGCGGGCAGGAGGCGGCCGGGGGCTCATCCTGAGGCGAGCGTCACGGTGACTGCGGCAGCTTGACCGAGCCCCTCTTGGCCGGGCGCGCCGAGGGCGGCGGCACGACCGGGCCGATGTCGCCGTCCGGCGCCTCGTCCAGGTCGACGATCACCGGGGCGTGGTCGCTCGGCCCGGTGCCCTTCCGGGCCTGCCGGTCCACCCACGCCGCGTTCACCCGGCTGGCCACCGGCGCCGTGGCCAGCACCAGGTCGATCCGCATCCCGAAGTCCTGGTGGAACATCCCGGCCCGGTAGTCCCAGTAGGTGAACACGCGCTCGGACGGCCAGCGGTCCCGCACCACGTCGTGCAGGCCCAGCGCCTGCAAGCTGGCCAGCGCGGCCCGTTCCGGCTCGGTGACGTGGGTCTGGCCGACGTACGCCGCCGGGTCGAACACGTCGGCGTCGGTGGGCGCGATGTTCATGTCCCCGCACACCACCGCCGACTCCGGCCCGGCGCCGACCATCTCGGTCAGCGCCGCCAGCCAGGCGAGCTTGTACCGATAGTGGTCAGAGCCTGGCGCCCGCCCGTTCGGCACATACACCGAATGAACCCGGACCCCGCCGCAGGTCGCGGCGGTGGCGCGTGCCTCCGGCTCGGGGAACCCGGGCCCGCCGGGGATGCCGGCGGCGACGTCGGCCAGCCCGGCCCGGGACAGGATCGCCACCCCGTTCCACTGCGCCTGGCCGTGCAGCGCCACCTCATAGCCGCGGCTGCTCAGCTCGGCGCCGAGAAGTTTGCTGAACGCACCGTCGGCGAGCTTGGTCTCCTGTAGGCAGACCACATCGGGCTGCCGCTGGTCGAGCCACGGCAGCAGCCGCGGGACCCGTTGCTTGACTGAATTCACGTTCCACGTAGCGACCCGCACCGGGCCACAGTAACCGCGTTTGGCGGATCGGTGGCGGGTGGATGTCCGGTCCGGGGCGGCCGCACCGACGTCTCTGGCGAAAGGCACCAGACTGGTGCCCACCGACGAGGAGAGACCATGAAGTACATGCTCTTGATGTTCGGCTCGCAGCAGGACTACGACGCGCTGACCGGCTCACCCGCGCCCGGGAAGCCCGCGTGGTCCCCGCAGGAAGCCGCGGCCATGGGTGCGTTCATGGGGTCGTTCAGCCAGGACCTGGCCGAGTCAGGGGAGCTGGTCGACGCGCGCGGCCTGACCGCGCCGGTGCACGCCCGCCGGCTCCGGCTGGAGAGCGGCGTGCCGGTGGTGACCGACGGCCCCTACCCGGAAACCGAGGAAGTCCTGGCCGGCTACTGGATCATCGAGTGCGACAGCTTCGACCGCGCCACCGAGATCGCCAGCCGGCTGGCTGACTGCCCCGGCCCGGAATACGTCCGCGGGGTGGCCAAGGTAGACGTGCGGCCGATCGCCGAGTCCCGGGACGAGCTGGAGCTCTGACCCACCGTGCCGGGCACCGGAACCGAGGACCTGCTGCGCCAGCTCGCGCCGCAGGTCCTCGGCGCGGTGGTCCGGCGGTACGGCCATTTCGGCACCGCCGAGGACGCGGTCCAGGAGGCGCTGCTGGCGGCCGCCACCCAGTGGCCGGAACAGGGCATCCCGGCCAGCCCGCGCGGCTGGCTGATCACGGTCGCCTCCCGGCGGCTGACCGACCTGCTGCGCAGCGAGCAGGCCCGGCGGCAGCGCGAGAGCACCGTGGCCAGCTGGGCGCTGCCGGACCAGTGGCTGGCCCCAGCCGCCGATGACCCGCCCACCGGCGCCGACGACACGCTGATCCTGCTGTTCATGTGCTGCCATCCGGCGCTGTCGGCGGCGTCGCAGATAGCGCTGACCCTGCGCGCGGTGGGCGGCCTGACGACCGCGGAGATCGCCCGCGCTTTCTTGGTGCCCGAGCCGGCCATGACCCGCCGCATCAGCCGGGCCAAGCAGGCCATCGCCGCCAGCGGCATCCCCTTCACTCTGCCCAAACCACCAGATCGTGCCGAACGGCTGAGCGCGGTACTGCACGTCCTCTACCTGATCTTCACCGAGGGGTACGCGGCCACGTCCGGGCCGAGCCTGCAGCGCGGCGAACTCACGGCCGAGGCGATCCGGCTGGCCCGCATCGCTCACGGCCTGCTGCCGGACGACAGCGAGGTGACCGGGCTGCTGGCGCTGATGCTGCTCACCGACGCCCGGCGGCCCGCCCGGACCGGGCCGCACGGGGAGCTGATCCCGATGGCCGAGCAGGACCGCGGCCGCTGGAATGCCGCCTGTATCGCGGAGGGAGTGGCGCTCATCACCGGCGCGCTGCCGCACGGGCCGACCGGGCCGTACCAGCTCCAGGCGGCGATCGCCGCCCTGCACGGCGAGGCGCTGTCCGCCGATGCCACCGACTGGCCCCAGATCCTGGCGCTCTATGAGCTGCTGATGCAGATTTCGGACAACCCGGTGGTGGCGCTCAACCACGCCGTCGCCGTCGCCATGGTGCACGGCCCAGCGGCCGGGCTGGCCCTGCTCGGTGAGCTGGCCGGCGACGAGCGGCTCGCCGGTGGCCACCGGCTGCCCACAGTCCGCGCCCACCTGCTGGAGATGGCTGGTGACCAGGCCGCGGCCCGCGAGTCCTACCTAGCCGCGGCCCGGCGGGCGGGCAGCATCCCGCAGCAGCGCTACCTGAATACCCGCGCCGCCCGGCTGGCGGACAGCCAGTCAACGTGACCGGAGCGTTCCTTTCCTGGATCTAGCCCCGGTGGGAGGCCAGATGCACATTCGTCCGGCTTCGCGGCCCGAGGAAGGAGCGGCATGGCGGGCAATTCAGGCGGCGGGAACCCGGCATTATCAGCTCCCAGCCCCGGTGATCCGGACGCCGGGACGCACCCGGATGGCCGCCCGCGGTCGCGACCGGGACCAATCATGCCAATGACGCAAGAAATACCAATCTGACCTTCCTCGCCGTGCTCTCGTCGGCCTAGCAGGCGGAGCGCTGCTGTCAGCCGTCCAGGAAGCGCTGCACGCCACCGACTGACCACAAGACGATCCGTTGAGCTGCCTGTGTTCTTGGTACAGTGCCCGAGGCTGGGTGGCGCCGGCGGTAGCAAAAGCGGGGGCAATGAATAGATCTTACGCATTTCAGTCGGTCGTGGCATTGGCTATAACTGCCGTCTTCTTTGTGAGCCAGGCATCGCTGTCCGGCTCGTATGCGACGCTGAAGCGCATCCACGATCCGCGGCATGTCACCTATTCCATTCACCTGTCGTCGTGTCACACCCGGGACCGTGGCAAGCTCCCTGACGGTTCCTGCACGCCCGGCAGCATCGACCCGGTCGTTACCCAGGCTGACATCCACTCGACCATCTGCCGGGCCGGGTGGACCGGGAGGGTACGGCCGCCCGAGCCACAGACGGAATGGGCGAAATACCACGTCGCCTACCCCCACTACCGCATCCCGGCGAGCGCGGAGAGCGAGCTCGATCATCTGGTCCCGCTCGAGCTGGGTGGCAGCAACGACATCACCAACCTATGGCCGGAAGTCGGCCCTATCCCCAACACGAAGGACAGAGTCGAGAACGCGCTCAACCACGCCGTCTGCGATGGACAAGTCAGCCTGGCCGCGGCCCAGCTGGCGATCGCCTCGGATTGGCTGACTGCCGAAGTGCGACTTGGGCTCGTCCCTCGGCCGGGGCGTTCACCCTCGCCAACGCCCGCACCATCACCGCCGCCGTCGTGGTGTACCGTCACGGCCGCCTACAACGCCGAATACGGTGACTACGACATCTACGTTCACTCAAACCAGCCCGATCAGACCGCCACCGCGACCGCGAGCAATGGGGCGTCACAGAGCTACCACACTGACGGTTCTGGCTACGCCGACATCTACCTGTATGCCGACCCAGGCGACACCGTTAATGTCAACGTGGGAGCGGCTTCCTGCTCGACCACCACGTGACCGTGGAGGTTAGCCTCACTCGATGGGTGGCAGTTCCTCGACTTGCCGCTTGCTGATGTTGAGCCGGATGCCCGCGTCGACCTCTTTCACGGCGCTCATCGGGATGGCGACTTCCTTGCGCCCCCACAGGTGCCCCTCCTGGAGAACCACGTGGGTGGCCCGGTGATCGTCCGGGTCGACCAGGAAGCCATGCACCCGCCCGATCTCGCCGTCGGTGGCGTACACGTTCTCACCCCGGCCGACTTCTGTCTCGCCGACCGGGACGACCTCTTCGATCACGGTCTTCACCGAGTGGGGTACCCCCATGGGAATACCCATGCCAGAGACGGAACCGCCGACGCCAAAGCTGCCAACGTCGCCGTACCCCTGGACCGCTTCGGCCTCGCCGTACCCGCCCTGGTAGCCCTGCACCACCTGGATGTCCTCGGCCGGATCGAGATTGGCGAATTCGGCGAGGGTGCACCGCAGCCGGACCGCGCCGTCGTACGACTCGGCCAGCTCGACCGGGACGAGGCGGCCGGCCTCCGGCTGGTGCTTGGGCTCTATGGCCAGGTGCGTGACCGCGCCAGCGGCCGGATCGAAGATGATCCGGATCACCTCACCGCAGAAGCCGTCGGAGCAGTAGGCCTGGGCTCCGATCGTGAACTCTGTCTCCGCTGCCACTGCTGCTTCCCCTTCCGCCGCCGGTGAGCAGCTGGCTTTCGGCATACGCCGAGCACGAGGCGGCCCGCACTCGCGGTGATATGCGCTAGCTGCCACTTATCCGGACGACGCCGAGCGTAACCCGATGGCCTGGGAATGGCCTCCCCCGCAGCGGATGATGCGCAGCCGCGCAAACTCGGCCGTGAGGGCGTCCGCGGTCCAGTGCGCGTTGAGGCCGCTGGGGTTGGGCAATACCCATATCCGGGTCGGCCCGGCGGCCTCGTCCTGCGGGCCCACCTGCGCCTTGGGCCGGGCGAAAGCCATCCGGAAGGCAGTGACCCCGAGGACCGCGAGCCAGGCAGGCTGGAGTCGCTGGAGCTTTCCGTTAAGTATGCGGGCGCCTTCGATGAATTCCTCCGGCCGGAGTTCGTCGGCCCGGGCGGTAGCACGCGCCGCGATGTTGGTGATGCCGAGCCCGAGGCCGAGCAGTTGTTCCTGCTCATCGGGACGGAAGACACGCGGGGTGAAGCCGGAGCGGTGCAGCGCGGGCCAGAAGCGGTTGCCGGGCCGGGCGAAGTGGTACCCGGTGGCGGCGGAGTACAGCCCCGGGTTGATGCCCGCGAACAGCACGCCCAGGCCGGGCCCGATGACGTCGGGAATCGTCTTGTCCCTGGCCGCGTCCAGGTCGGCTCGCGTCGGGCGCGGCGCTGACCAGGGCGTGGGCACCGCCCAACCCTAGAGCAAGGTGACGGCCAGACCGGCTTTGGCCAGGCGCAGCCGTGGCCGGTGCCCACCGGGCCAGCAATCCGTGCCCTGCCGCGGCCCAAGTTCGCGGGGTACCCTGGACGGGACCGGACGGAAGGCCGCCATGTACGAGCCGTATCCAACATCGGGACCGGGACCGGTGCCGGAGCCTCAGCGCATCCAGCCGCCACGCTCGGTGCTCAACGCCGTCAAGCTCATGTACGCGGGCGCCGCGATCGAATTGGTCGCCCTGATCGTGGCCCTGCTGTCCAGGAACAGCATCAAGACGGCCCTGCTGAAGCTCCACCCGAACTACACCGCATCGCAGCTGCACGCGGCGCAGAGCGTCCAGGTCGTGGGGCTGGTCGTCGGCGCGGTCATCGCGGCGGGCCTGTGGCTGTGGATGGCCTGGGCGAACGGCCGGGGGCACAATTGGGCCCGGATCCTCTCCGCGGTCTTTTTCGGCATCAGCACCCTGGATCTGCTCATCTCGTTCGCGGCGCTGCGGGCCGCGGTCAGCCTCATCATCGGCCTCGTCATCTGGCTGGTCGGGCTGGCCGCGATCGTGCTGCTGTTCAGCCGGGATTCCAGCGCCTTCTTCCGGCAGCCGCCCACCTTCCGCTAGGGCGCCTATTCGCTGGCCAGCTTGCGCCGGCTGATCAGCCGCAGGCCGGGGATCAGCTGGGGCACCCGCTGGCGGTAGCGCGGGTAGTCGCTGGGGAACTCGGCCAGCATGAGCTTCTCCTCGACCCGGATCTTGATCTCCAGCAGCACGAGGTAGACCGGGAAGGCTACGGTCCAGCGGCCGCCGGCCAGCAGCAGCGAGCCGAGCAGCATGCCCAGCATCCGGTGTAGATGGGATGCCTGGTGATGCCGTACGGGCCGCTGGTACGGAGCTGATGCTCCTGCTTGACCGTGGGTGCCGCGCTCCACATCGTGCCCAGCACGAGCCGGGCCCAGATCGCGAACGCGGTGGTGTCAACCGGCTATTCCGGCAGTACGGCCAGGCGCAGCCGTCGCAGCCGGTCGGGATCGGCGATGATGTCGATGGCGGTGATCTTCCGCGCCGGGCTGACGGTCAGCGCCAGTACCGTGTGCAGCCGGCCGCCGGGCGCGAACACGATGCCCACGGCCCCGTCCACCAGCGCGAGCTGGGAGTGCGCAGCCCGGTCGCCGGACAGCCGGGCGCCCCTCGCGACCAGGTCCGCACCCTGGAGCATGGCCGGCCTGCCGGTCGGGACGGCGGTCGCGTCGGCGGTCAGTGTGACATCGGAGTCCAGCACCGCGACCAGGGCCGAGAGGTCGCCGCCGCGGGCGGCAGTGAGGAACGCGGTGGCCACCTCCCGCTGGCGGGCCAGATCGGCGGCGCGGTCCGGGCTGGGCGCGCCGCGGACCCGGCGCCGGGCCCGGCTGGCGAGCTGCCGGGTCGCCTCCACCGAGCGCCCGAGCACGGCCGCCACTTCGGTGAACGGCATGGCGAACATGTCATGCAGCACCAAGGCCAGACGTTCGGCCGGGGTCAGTGTGTCCAGCACGACCAGCAGGGCCAGGCCGACCGAGTCGGCGAGCACCGCCTCATCCTCCGGATCGGCGGCCCGGCCGGCCTGGCCGGCCCCACCGGGCCCGGCCACCGGCCCGGTCCAGGCGGCCAGCTCCGCGTCACTGGGCCAGGAATCGCCGACGGGCTCCTCCTGCCGGTGCCGCCGCGACCTGAGCATATTGAGCGAGACCCGGGCGACGACCGTCGTCAGCCAGCCACCGAGGTTCTCCACCTCACTGGTGTCGGTTCCGGCCAGCCGCAGCCAGGTGTCCTGGACCGCGTCGTCGGCATCGCTCATCGAGCCGAGCAGCCGGTAGGCCACCGCCCGCAGGTGATCGCGGTGTTCCTCGAAAACAGCTGCCAGCCAGTCGCTGTCGGCCATCTGTCACGGTCCCTCGCTGGCGGGTGTCACCACACTGACACCCGGCCGTCCATGGACGTGACATGCGGGGCGGAGCGGGTACTTGGCACGGGAAGGCGGAGTCATGACATCACCCATCCTGGTCACCGGTGGTACGGGCACGCTCGGCCGCCAGGTCGTTAGGCGCCTTCTGGACGCGGGGTGCCAGGTGCGGGTGCTCAGCCGGCGCCCCCACGAGACCGGGGGCGGGATCCAGTACGTCGCCGGTGACCTGGCCACCGGCGAGGGTGTGCCAGCAGCGGTCGAGGGCACCCCGGTCATCGTGCACTGCGCGGGCCGCAACACAGGCGACGACGCCACGACGCAGACCCTGGTCCGGGCCGCGTCGCAGGCCGGGGCGCAGCACCTGGTGTACATCTCGGTCGTGGGCGCAGGCCGGATCCCGGTCGTCAGCCGCGCCGACCGCATGATGTTCGGTTACTTCGCGTCCAAGGCGGCCGCCGAGCGGGTGGTGGCAGACTCCGGCCTGCCGTGGACGACGCTGCGGGCCGCCCAGTTCCATGACCTCATCCTGACGGTGGCGCAGCAGATGGCGAAGCTGCCGGTGATACCGGTCCCGGCCGGCTTCCGGTTCCAGCCGGTCGATAGCGGCGAGGTGGCGGCCCAGCTGGTGGAACTGGCGCTGGGCCGCCCCGCCGGGCTGGTGCCCGACCTGGCCGGCCCGCGCGTGTACGGCATTGCCGAACTGCTCCGCGGATACCTGCGGGCCCGCGGCCAGCGCCCGCTGCTGGTCCCGGTCCGGCTGCCCGGGCGGGCGGCCCGCGCCGTCCAGGCGGGCGCGAACCTGGCCCCGGACCGGGCAGTTGGCCAGCGGACGTGGGAAGAGTTCCTGGCCGAGCGGATTCCCGCCGACGCCACATCGGCGGCCATGCGCCGGTGAGAAGGCTGGACACCGAATGTTCAGCTCAGCGGCGCGGCTGGGACTCTCCCCGGCGCATGTTCGAGCTCGACCGGGTCGCCCACCGCGACCCGGCCCGGTTCCACGGTCGAGCCGTAGACCCCGAGCCGGGCGTCGCGTTCCCGTGCTATGGCGCGCAGGATCGCCGGATTCCGGAGCAGCGTCACCGGGTCGATGGTGACCACCACGCACCGCTTGTCGCGCTGGTCCACGCGCATACGCAACCCGCCGATGCGCAGGACCCGGCCGACCCAGGCGTCCTCGGGGAAGCCGCGCGAGGAGGCATCCACGAGGAGGTTGGGGCGGAACCGACCGGCCGCCAGGTCGGTGCCGGCCAGCCGGCCAAGGCCGGCCAGGGTCTGCGTGGTCAGCAGTGACAGGGGCATCGTGTCGAACACCCCACGGTCCTGCTTGATGACGCGCACGCCTGGCCCGAGCTCGGCCGCGAGCGCGGGATCGGCCACGTCGAGCTCGACGCCGGAGGGCGTACGCACCAGCGTCGCCGAGGCGTTGGGCCGGTCCGGTTCGGCGAAGCGGGGCCGGTAGTGGGCCAGCTCGGGCCGTTCCCGGATCGTCAGCCAGGGAAAGCCGCTGTGCTCCTGCCCCTCGCGGATGAACGCCCACCGGCGATCGCCCGCGAGGCCGTGCCACGAGACGTCGGCCTCGTCTAGTACCTCCGCAGCCATGGATTTCACCGGGTACCGCCATAGCGCAGCGACGCGACCCACAAGGGTCATGACCGCCTCCATCGGCCGAAGGCGCCCTTGCCGATGAAGCGGATGTCGAGCGTGGCGGACCTGGTCCGTCGCAGCGCCTCTCGACCCCATCAGCGTGCCATACCCGGGCGGCACCGCGCTCGCCCGCCATCCGCGCTAGCCTTCCAGCTAGATTTCTCTTGCAAAGAGAACTCTGTAATGCAAAGCTAGCTGCATGACAGATACGCCGATCGCGCCAGATGATCCCCGCGAGCTTCTGTCGGTCACGCGCCGCCTGACTCGCCAGGTCCGTCGGGCCCAGCGCGGCACCTGGTTCCCCCTGCTGCTGTTCGCTGCGCTCACGCTGGCCTCGGTACCCGTCACCCTCAGCAGCCGCCATCTCGACTGCAGGGTGAACCCGCCCGGGAGAGTCTGCATCGCCTTCTCGCCAGGGTCATACGTCTACTGGCCGCTCGCCCTGGTGCTGGCCTACGCCGCGATCGCGGCCTTCTACGTGCACCGGACCCGCAGCCGCGGGGTTGGCACCCGGGTCCGCCCCTACGTCATAACCGGCGTCATCATTGCCGTGGTGGCGACCGCCGTTTCGCTTTGGCTGGTCCTCCACCCGGGAGCCATCGGGTACCCCTTTGCCCCACCATCACCAGGGATGACATTCCTCAACCGGCTGGTGAGCCCCGAGGGCGCGATCGGGCTGGCACTGCTCGTGCTGGCCCGGGTGGAACGCAACCGCGCGCTGCTGGGGTTCGGCCTCGTGTACCTGCTCATCGTGATCGTGGGTTTCTGGACCCTTACCCCTCACTCCCGCTGGCTCTTTCCAGTCACCACGGCAGCGGTGCTGCTGCTCGGCAGTATCGGATTCGCTCTTGCTGAACGGCGCGCCGGGCGGCCGGTGTCATGACCGAGCACCCCGTCAACGGCCTGGATGACGTCGTTCATCAGCGAGTCAGGCTCGGGATCCTCGCCATCGCCCACGAGGCCCGGCGCGTGGAGTTCGGCTTCCTGCGCACCGCTCTCGAGTTGACCGCCGGTAAC
>DATDGI010000055.1:0-2023 GCA_036522155.1 Streptosporangiaceae bacterium | reverse complement strand
GGCGGTGCGCGCATCCTCGGCGATCTCGACCGCGCCCAGCAGGCCGGTGCCGGCCCGCACCTCGGCGACGAGGTCGTGCCCGGCCAGCGGGGCCAGGGCGGCGGCCAGCACCGGCTCCAGCCCGGCCACCCGCCCGACCAGGCCCTCCCGCTCGATGAGCGCGAGGTTGGCCAGCGCCACCGCGCACGCGGCCGGATGGGCCGAATACGTGTACCCGTGCCGGAACACCTCGCGGGAACCGGGCCGCCAGAATGGCTCGGCCACCCGCGGCGCGACGATCACCGCCCCGATCGGGGCGTAGCCGGAGCTGAGGCCCTTGGCGCACGTGATCAGGTCCGGGTCGAGGCCGAACCGCTCGCTGGCGAACCAGGTCCCGACCCGCCCGAAGCCGGTGATCACCTCGTCGGAGACGAACAGGACGTCATGGCGGCGGCAGGTCTTACGCACGGCGGCCAGGTAGCCCGGCGGCGGCGGGTAGACCCCGCCCGCCCCGATCACCGGCTCGCAGAAGAACGCCGCCACCCGGCCGGGGCCCAGCTGCTCGATGGTCTTGTCCAGCGACGCTGGGTCGTCCCAGGCCACGTGCTCGACCTGGGAGACCAGCGGCAGGAACGCGTCGCTGTTGGCCGGGATGCCGCCGAGCGAGGTCCCGTACGCGTTCATGCCGTGATAGGCGTGGGCCCGGCCGATGGTGATCTGCTTGCCCGGCTGGCCGGCCGCCCGCCAGTAGGCGCGGGCCAGCTTGGCCGCGGTGTCGACCGCGTCAGAGCCGCCGCCGGGGGTGAAGAACACCTTGCCGCCCGGCACCGGCGACAGGTCAGCGACCCGGCCCGCCAGTTCCTCCGCGGGCGGGTTCGAGAAGTGCTCGAAGACCTGGTACGCGGCCAGCGCCCGCATCTGCGAGGCCGCGGCATCGGCCAGTTCGGCCCGGCCGTACCCGACGTTGCAGTACCAGAGGCTGGCCAGCGCGTCCAGGTAGGCACGGCCGGTGTCGTCGAACACCGACGAGCCTTCCCCGCCCACGATGGTGACCGGCCCGCCCCCGGCCGCCAGGCTGGCCATGTTCGCGAACGGGTTCCACAGCACGGGCTCGCGTGCGGCATGACCGGGTCCCGGCCCCATCGGCCCTCTTTCCCTGGTACGGACGGCAACCCCGCCAACCTACCGTCCCGCGCCAGCCACCCAGCTCCCGGTCGGGGCGATGGCGCCGCAGGCCGCCGGCCTCCCGGCACCGGCGCCCGGACTGCCGGGATACTCAGCCGGCTCCGCCGGCTGTGACCACCGCGAGCACCTGCTCGCCGTATTTGCCTAGCTTGCTTTCGCCGATGCCGCTCACCTCGCCCAGCCCGGCCAGCGAGCCGGGGCGGGTCGCCGCGATCTCACGCAGGGTCGCGTCGTGGAAGATCACATAGGCGGGCACGCCCTGCTCTTTGGCGGTGGCAGCGCGCCAGGCCCGCAGCCGCTCGAACAGCCCGGCGGCCTCGGCGGGCAGGTCGGCCACGACGGCGGCCGGGCGGCGGGCCCTGGCCGCGCGGGCGGGCCGTTCCGGTTCCTGCCGCAGCAGCACCTCGCGCTGGCCGCGCAGGACCTCGGCGCTGGCCTCGGTCAGGGTCAGCGTCCCGTAGTCGCCCTCGACCGCGAGCAGCCCCTGGGCCAGCAGCTGGCGCACCACGCCGCGCCATTGCGGCTCGGTCAGCTCGGTGCCGATCCCGAAGACGGTCAGCGAAGCGTGATCGTGCTGGCTGATCTTGGCCGTCGCCCGGCCGAGCAGGATGTCAATCAGGTGGCCGGCGCCGAATCGCTGGTGCCGTTCCCGCTGCAGCCGGAACACCGTGGACAGCAGCTTCTGCGCGGCGACGGTGCCGTCCCACGACTGCGGCGGGGACAGGCAGGTGTCGCAGTTGCCGCAGGCGGTGGCCTGCTCGCCGAAGTAGCCAAGCAACTGGGCGCGGCGGCACTGGACGGTCTCGCACAGCGCGAGCATCGCGTCGAGGTGGGCGCTCTGGCGGCGGCGGTGCGCCTC
>DATDGI010000054.1:0-4038 GCA_036522155.1 Streptosporangiaceae bacterium | reverse complement strand
GAGCAGCACCAAGATCACGAACCGAATCGGATACGACAACCGCCACCTGATTGGCTCCTGGCCGAGGATCGGAAGGTAGAACAGGTAGCCGACCAGCACAAAGAGGGTGTGCTCGGCAGCGTGCGCCGTCGGGTTCTTGTCGATGGTGTTCGCCAGGCTGCTCAGGTGCACGGCTGCTACCGCGAGCCCGTACGCCACGGCGCCGAATACCGGCCAGGTCAGGAAGCTGGCCACTCGCGACCTGAGGACGCGCTTAGCCCACGTATGCAGCGGATTCCGGCTGGCGTGCAGCAGCAGGGTTAGCGGCTGCCCGGCGATCAGCAGCGGCGGGGCCACCATCAGCAGCAGCAGGTGCTGGACCATGTGGTCGTAGAACAGCAAATCGTCGTACGCGCCGATACCGCTCTGGATAGCAATGACGACGACGGCGATGCCCGCGGTGAACACGCACGTGCGCCACACTGGCCAGGGCCGGGCTGGGTGCCGCTGCTTAACCCGGATGACGCCCCAGCCGTAGAGAGTGACCGCAATGATGGCGAACGCGGTTACGGCCGGCGCGAACTGCCACTGCGTCAGCGCGGCCGACAACCCGAACGGCGGGAGCAATGCGGCCTCCTTTCTGACGTGAGCCTACTCATCAGTTGGCGTCGTGCTGCAGGTCGGTCGGGCACCGCTATCGTTGTCGGCGGAGGGTTCGCCTAGTGGCCGAGGGCGACGGTCTTGAAAATCGTTGTGGCGCGCAAGCGTCACCGTGGGTTCGAATCCCACACCCTCCGCGCATGTGATGTCTCAAGACATCGAGGACACCCCGAACCCACGTCAGGGCTCGGGGTGTGATCGTTTCCAGGGTGTGGGTCCGGTCGGGTGCCGGGTGGGCTGGTAGTTGCGGCCAGGATCCAGGGTGAGCCGGCGCAGGAGCTCGCCGGTGGCGGCATCGATGATGCGCAGGTCCAGGTCTTGTACCAGCATCAGGATGTGGGTTCCGGCGTGGGTCCGGCCGACGCCGATGTGGTAGAGCCTGCCGGCGTGGCGGAGGGTGAGTGTGCCGGTGGTGCCGATGATGTCGGCGCGGACGCGGTCGTGGGTGTCGGCGGAGCGGCTGCCGGGGGCGGCCCTGGGCCGCGCCGTATATGCGGCCGCCGGGGTAGCCCGGCGGGCCAGCGACCGGTGCGGCCGGCGGGTGTTGTAGTAGCTGGTGAAGGCGTCGAGCATGGCCTGGAGCTGGGTGAGGTCGGCGGGCTGGGGGTGCTGGGCGGCCAGCCATTTCTTCACCGTCTGCCAGAGCCTTTCGACTTTCCCCTGGGTCTGCGGGTGGTTCGGCTTGCCGTTCTTCTGCTTCACGCCCAGGCGGCGCAGCTCGTGCTCGAAGGCGTTGCGGCCGCCACGGCCGCCGGAGAAGCGGGTGGTGTAGACCATGCCGTTATCGGTCAGGGTCGAGGCCGGGACGCCGTGCTCGGCGCAGGCCGCGCGGAAGGCGGCCAGCACGACCGGGCCGGTGACCCGCCGGTGGCAGGTCAGGTGCAGGATCAGCCGGGAATGATCGTCCAGCCAGCAGATGATCTCGGTATCGGCGCCCGGCCGGCCGTCGGGCCGGGTGAGCCGGTAGTGGGTGAAGTCAGACTGCCAGCACTGGTTGGGCAGCTCGGCAGCGAATCGCAGGTAGGACGACGTCGGCCGCTTCTTCGGTTCCGGCGTGACCAGGCCGCGCCGGGTCAGGTACCGGCTGATCGTGGCCGCCGATACCGTCAGCTGATGGTGGTGGCGCAGGTGCCAGGCGATGGTGTGCGGCCCGGCGTCCAGGCCGCGGCCCGACAACTCCTTGCGCAGCCGCACAATCAGGTCGACGACCTCGCCGCCGATCGCGGCCGGGGAGGTCCGCGGCTGCCGCGACCGCGGCTCGAACGCCGCCTCGCCCTCAGCCTGGTAACGGGCCAGCAGGGTGTAGATCCACGACCGGGCAACCCGGTAGGTGCGGGCCACCTCGGCCACCGGGCGCTTCTCAACAGTGACAGCAGTAATGACAAGCCGGGCTTTCGACATGCCCGCAAACTCACGCCCGGCTGTCCTCGATGTCGTGAGACACGCCGCTCTGGAAGCCAGGTTCAGGAGCTACCCGGACTGTCCTCGATGTCTTGAGACACCTGTCCTCGATGTCCTGAAACTAGACACCACCGGCCCCACTCTGAGGCCTTGACCCCATTTGGTGGACCACGTGTTAGGACAACGTGGCCGGGGGTTGGGTTGAGTGTAGATGTTCGAATTCGTTGGGTGTGAGGTAGCCGAGCGAGCTGTGCCGTCGGCTGGAGTTGTAGAAGTGCTCGATGTAGTCGGCGATGGCGATCGCTAACTCGAGGTTTGTCCGCCACGGGTGGCGGTCGAGCAGTTCGACTTGCATCGTGCCCCAGAACGACTCCATCGGCGCATTGTCGAAGCAGTCGCCGACGGTGCCCATCGAGCTGACCAGGCCGAGGCGGCGGACGTTCTCGGTGAACGCCCACGAGGTGTACTGGCTGCCGTGGTCGGAGTGGATGACCGTCTTGGCCGAGGTCTGCCGGGTAGCGCCGGCCTTGGCGAGGGCGTCGTTGACCAGGGCTGCCTCGCAGCGCCGGTCGATGGCCCAGCCGACCACCTTGCGGGAGTACAGGTCGAGCACGGCGCAGCAGTAGAGCTTGCCCTCGTGGGTGGGATGCTCGGTGATGTCGGTGAGCCACAGCTGGTTGGGCGCGGTGGCGGTGAACTGGCGTTGGACGAGGTCCTCGCAGGTGGGGGCGTTCTTGAGGTTCTTGATGCCCTTGCGTGGCCCGGGCAGGCCGCGGATGCCCAGCTGGTGCATGATCTTCTTCACCAGCTTGGTGTTCACGATCAGCCCCTGCTCGATCTCCAGGGCGGCCCGGATGCGCAGGCTGCCGTAGGTGCCCCGGGATCTGGCGTGGATGTCGGCGATGGCATCGGCGAGCAGCAGGCGGCGGATCTCGCGGTCGGTGGGCTTGCGGAACTTGATGTCGTAGTAGGTCGAGCGGTCCAGGCCGACCACCTTGCAGGCGAACCGCTCGGAATAACCCAGGTTGTTCAGCCCGCGGACAACCTGGAACTTTCTTTTGGGTCGGCCCCGCCCTCCTCGAACAGGGCGCTGGCCGCCTTCACCGCCTTGAGCTCGGCCTCCAGCTCCTTGATCCGCCGCCGCGCCTGCAGCAACGGATCCGCCTCGTAGCTCTTGGCACCGGGCCGCCGTCCCGCATCGATCAGCGCCTGGCGCCGCCACTTATACAAGGTGACGCTCGCGATGCCGAGCTCGGCGACAAGGTCCTTGACCGCTTCACCGGCGAGCATCCGCTCGCAGGTCCGGCGTCGCAACTCCGCGGGGTAGTGCCTGGGCATTGCTGGCTCCTGGTCGTCAGGGCCAGATTGTCCCAAGCGCGGTCCACTTTTTGGGGTCTAGGTCAAGGCAAACACCCCTAGCCAGGCAGTCGCGTCAGGGCAGCACGCCGGGCCTCGTCGTCGACGTTGGGTCGGGCAATCATCCGTCGTCGCGGCAGAGGCAGAAGGGGTGGCCGGCCGGGTCGAGGAGGACCCGGACATTGTCCTGCGGCTGGTATGCAGCGACCGAGGCTCCGAGGGCGACTGCCTCGGCGACCGCGGAGTCGAGGTCTCCGACCTGGAAGTCGAAGTGCATCATCGGGCGCTGCTGCCCGTCGGCGGGCGGCCACGTGGGGGCCTGGTAACCGGTCGCCTGCTGGAACACGACATAGATGGATCCCTCGGGAGCGGCGAGGATCGTCGTGCCCGGCTCCTCGTGACCGATGTTCCACCCGAGCAGCTCGGAGTAGAACCTCGCCAGCGCGCCGGGGTCAGGCGCCTCGATAGCGGTTCCCCACCACATGCCTTCGGTTAGAGATCGCACTCGTGCGCCTTCCTGTGGAGTTTCAATGTCGGTCATGTCCGCACTTTAGAACGGATTGCGGACGTTCTACTTCCGGAACGGGAGTCTTCGAAGCTGAAGGGCTGGTCACCCGCGCAGCTGACTGCTGAATATAGAAC
>DATDGI010000053.1:0-1544 GCA_036522155.1 Streptosporangiaceae bacterium | reverse complement strand
CAGGGAAGCCGACCGCGACCCCACCGCACACGCCGAGATCATCGCGATCCGGCAGGCGGCCGGGGCCGTTGGCAGTTGGCGGCTGACCGGCCTGACCCTGGTCGTGACGCTCGAGCCGTGCACCATGTGCGCGGGGGCGGTGACCCTGGCCCGGCTCGGCCGGCTCGTCTACGGGGCGGAAGATCCGAAGGCCGGTGCCGTGGGCTCGCTCTGGGACGTACTCAGGGACCGGCGCCTGAATCACCGGCCGGAAGTCATCGGCGGTGTCCTGGCCAGCGAGTGCGGTGCCGTACTCCGTGAGTTCTTCGCCGCCCGCAGGCAGCGCGGCGGATAGCAGCGGGCCCGCCAGGCCACCGTCGGGCCGCCGTTTCAGGTAAGCTCGCCCACGGTGGAGTCGCCTAGTGGCCGAGGGCGCACGCCTCGAAAGCGTGTGAGGGGGCAACCCCTCCGTGGGTTCAAATCCCACCTCCACCGCCAACCGCGGGCCGAGAGCGTTTCGGCGTGCTCACCGGGGGAACTCACTGTCACGTCTCGGACGTTCGCAGAAGTGATCACGGCAGTGCGCTGTTATGGCCTGCCCGGGTTGGCGAGCCAGCCCGCTGGCCAGACTCCGGCGAGGAGACCCCGAGTGTTTGAACCCCAGGGAACCGGGTTCTTCCTGCTTCTGATGGTGGTCTTCGGGGCCTTGATCGTCTGGGTGGCCGTGGCTAAGCAGGTCGTGTTCCGCGTGCTCGCCGCCTGCCTGGCTTTCCTCCCGGCCATGGTCTTCGGAATCGCCTCGGTCAACAAGTTCTACGACTATTACCAGACCTGGGGCGGGATGGTCAGCGATCTGACCGGCCAGGGCGCGAGTACCATCCCCAAGTACACCGTCGCCGGGGCCGGCTCGCACAAGCAGTTCGACAAGGACATCGGCCGGGTCACCAGCACCGCCGAAGACGCCCAGGTCGGCTACCTGTTCCAGACGACGATTACGGGCGTGCGCAGCCATCTGGTCCGCGACGTGTACGTCTACCTCCCGCCGCAGTACTTCCAGAAGGCTTACGCGCACTACAAGTTCCCGGTCATCGAACTGCTGCACGGCTCCCCGGGTAACCCGGAGGCGTGGGTCTCCGTGCTCGACGTGATCCCGACCTTCCTCAGCCTGCTCGTGGTTCATCCGTCGGATGCTGCGGTCCTGGTGATGCCCGATACCGATGGCGGCCAGCAGTACGCGCTGCAGTGCCTCAACGACCCGCACGGTATCCAGGACATGACCTTCGTCGCGGAGGATGTGCCGGACTACATCGCGCGGTTCGTGCGGGTGCAGCCGCCGGGCCGGGCCTGGGGCGTGGCCGGCTATTCGGAGGGCGGGTACTGCGCCGCCAACATCGCGCTGCAGAACCCAGACCGGTTCGGGGCCGCAGGCGTCATGTCTGGGTATTTCGTTCCCATTCAGAGCCAGGTGCCCGCGGACAACAAGCCGGGTGGCAAGCCGTACCTGACCAACGTGTTCGCCGGTCAGCCGGCGCGGCAGTTCATGAACACGCCGGAGGCGTACCTCA
>DATDGI010000052.1:0-9134 GCA_036522155.1 Streptosporangiaceae bacterium | reverse complement strand
ATGCTGATGGTCGAGCACGAACTGCGGATGGTCGAGCGGCTGTGCGACCCGGTGGTGGTGATGGCCCGCGGCCGGGTGCTGGCCGAGGGCCCGATGGCGGAACTGCGGGCCACCGCCGAGGTCGTGGCCGCCTACCTGGGAGGTGACAGTGGCGACTGAGCGGCCGCCGCCGCTGCTCCGGGCCGAGTCGGTCGCCGCCGGGTACGGCGCCGGGCTGGTGGTCAGGGAGGTGACCGTGTCGGCCGGCCGGGGCGAGATCGTCACCATCCTCGGCCCGAACGGGTCGGGCAAGAGCACGCTGCTGAAGGCGCTGGCCGGGCTGCTGCCGGTGCGCTCGGGCCAGGTCTGGCTGGGCGGCACCGACCTGGCCGGGCTGCCAGGCGAGGCCCGGGCCCGGCGCGGGCTGGCCTACCTGCCGCAGGAGCGGGAGGTCTTCGCGTCGCTGACGGTCAGGGAGAACCTGCTCATGGGCGGCTACCACCTGGGCCGGGCCGAGCGCAAGGCGGCACTGGCCCGGGTGCACGAGGCCTACCCGGTGCTCGGCCCGCTGGACGGCACCGCGGCCGGCCGCCTGTCCGGCGGCGAGCGCAAGACGGTGGCCATGGCCCGGCTGATGATGTCCTCGCCGTCGGTGGTCCTGCTGGACGAGCCGACCGCGAACCTGGCGCCGGTCCCGAGCGCCGAGCTGCTGGCCAGGGACGTAGCCGCGCTGGCCGCGGCCGGGGTCGCGGTCATCCTCGTCGAGCAGCGGGCCGCCGCCGCGATCGCCGTCTCCGGCTGGGCGTACGTCCTGGTCGGCGGGGCCGTCGAGGTCCAGGGGCCAGCGGCCGAGGTCGGCGCCAGGGACCTGGGCGCGGTGTTCCTCGGCGCGGCCGCGGGGGACGGCCCGGACGGTAACGGCCCGGCCGGCCACCACCCGGATGGCGGCGACCCAGACAGCGTTAGCCCGGCCGGCGACGGCCCGGGTGGCGCCGGCGGGGCGGCGACATGACCGGCGCCCGGCCCTACTCCGCCGAGCGCCGCCTGGTCGCGCTCGCCTGCCGGGTGCTCGCGCTGGAGGGACTGGCCGAGACCACGCTCGGCCACGTCAGCCTGCGGGTGGACGAACGGCACCTGCTGGTCCGCGGCCGCCGCGACACCGAGCACGGCCTGCTATTCACCACGGCCGGCGACATCGCGCTGGCCGACCTGGACGGGCAGCTTCATCCGGGCGAGCCGCCGATCGCACTGCCGTCCGAGCTGCCGATCCACACCTCGCTGCTGGCCGCGCGCCCGGACTGCACCGCCGTTGTGCATGCTCATCCGCCTGCGGTGGTCGCCTGCACGGTGGCGGACGTGCCGTTGCGGCCGATCGCCGGCGCCTACAACGTGCCCGCGATGCGGCTGGCCCTGGGTGGTATCCCGGTCTATGGCTTCGCGGGCCTGATCCGGACCGCGGCCCGGGCCGGCGGCCTGCTCGCGGCCATCGGCGACCGGCCGGTCTGCCTGCTGCGCGGGCACGGGCTGGTCGCCACCGGCGAGTCGGTCGCGGCCGCCATGCTGGCCGCCATCGACGTGCACGCGCTGGCCAAGCTCACCGTCACCTGCTGGCAGATGGGACGTGTGCCGCTGGAGGTCGATCCCGGCGACCATCCCGACCTGCCGGTCTTCGGCCCCGGCTATCACGAGCAGGTCTGGCGGTTCTACGCGGCCAGGGCCGGGCAGGCCGGCGGCCCGCTGGAGCCCTGACCACCGCGGGGCTGACCCAGGAACGACCCGAGGGAGGCAGGCAGCCATGGCCGATCCGCGCGACATCGTGCTCGGCGACGGGGCCGGGTCCGTGCCCGGCGTGCTGGCCGAGCCGGCCGGCCCACACGCCGGCGGCGTGGTGGTGCTGCACGAGGCGTTTGGCCTGACCAGCCACATCCGCAGCATCTGCGGCCGGCTCGCCGGGGCCGGCTATCTCGCGGTGGCTCCGGCGCTGTTCCACCGCCAAGGCGCGCCGGTGCTCGGCTATGACCAGTTCGACCGGGCCCGGCCGCTGCTCGGTGGCCTGCGCGCCGGGCAGATCGCCAGCGACACCGATGCCGCGCTCGCCCTGCTGGCGGCGCGCGGGATCGCGGCCGGCCGCCGGGCCGCCGTCGGCTTCTGCATGGGCGGCTCGATCGCGCTGATCATGGCCACCCGGGCCGGCCTGGGCGCGGCGGTGACCTTCTACGGCGGTGGTGTCGGCCAGGGCCGCTTCGGATACCCGCCGCTGGCCGACGCGGCGGCGTCACTGCGGGTGCCGTGGCTGGGCCTGTTCGGGGACCTGGACCAGTCGATCCCGGTGCCTGACGTGGAGAGGCTGGCGCAGCAGGCGGCCCGGGCGCCGGTCCCCACCGAGGTCGTCCGCTACCCGGACGCCGGTCACGGTTTCCACTGCGACGAGCGGGGCAGCTATGCGCCGGCCGCCGCGGCCGACGCCTGGTCCCGCACCCTGGCGTGGCTCGTCACCTACCTGACGGGCTAGCCGCGCCGGCCCCGGCCGCCCGGCCGGTCCCGGCGGCCACGGCCGCCGAAGTCGCCCCGCCCGATTGGCATGGATCCGCCGGGAATGGGTGAGGAAGGTGATGCGGGGGTTAAGGAGCGGCCAGGCGATGCTTCAGGCGTTATTGCTGGCGGCCATCGTGGCGGCCCCGCTCGGCTCGGCCGCCCTGTTCCTGCCGGGCGGACGCCGCGACCGGACCCCGGGGGCCTGGCCGGCCATCCGGCGGCTGGTGCTCGCCGTGGCCGGGACCGCGGTGCTGGCCGCGCTGGTGGCCGGCGCGCTGCGGCTGCTCAAGGTGTCCCACCACAACATCGTGGCCGGGATCGCCGGAGTGGTGGTCGCGAGCCTGGTCTGGCTGCCCGCCACCCGGCGCTGGCGGGCCCGCGCCCACCTGTGCTGGTCGGCCAGCGTCTTCCTGTTCGCCGTCTACCTGACCTACGCGCTGGAATGGACGTTCGCCAGCCACCTCGGGTTCGTGGGCACCGTGGGCGGCCTGCTGCTGTGGCTGTTCGAGGTGGCCGCCGCCATCATGTCCTGCGCCTACCTGTGGGAGATCTGCGACGCCCTCGGCACCGAGCACTGGCGCAGGCGGGTCACCCCGCAGGTGACGTTCCAGGCCGCCGACCAGGACCTGCCCATGGTCAGCCTGCACGTGCCGGCCCACAACGAGCCGCCGGGCATGGTCATCGACACGCTCCGCTCGCTGCTGCGGCTCGACTATCCCCGGTTCGAGGTCATCTGCATCGACGACAACACCGACGACGAGCGGCTGTGGCGGCCGGTCGAGGACTGGTGCGCCCGGCACGGGGTCAAGTTCGCGCACCTGATGGACTGGCCCGGGTACAAGTCCGGGGCGCTGAACTACGCGCTGCGCAACCTCACCGATCCGGCCGCCGATGTGATCGGCGTGGTCGACTCCGACTACCAGCTCAGGCCGGGATTCCTGCGCCGGTGCGCGCCGCCGTTCGCAGACCCGTGGATCGGGTTCGTGCAGGCGCCGCAGGACTACCGGGACTGGGGGCACGCCCGCTACTACCGGCGGCTGTACTACTCCTACAAGTACTTCTTCGCGGTCTCCCAGCCGTCCAGGAACGAGCACGACGGGGCGATCTTCGCGGGCACCATGGGCCTCATCCGGCGGGTGGCGCTGGATGAGCTCGGCGGCTGGGATGAGTGGTGCATCACCGAGGACGCCGAACTCTCGATACGCCTGCTCCGGGCCGGCTGGCACGGCCTGCACATGGATCAGACGATGGGACGCGGCATCATGCCGCTGACGTTCGAGGCGCTCAAGGGCCAGCGCTACCGGTGGTGCTTCGGTGGCATCCAGATCCTGCGCCTGCACTGGCGGTCGATGATCCCCGGGCGGCAGACCCAGGGCAACCACCTGACCACCGCGCAGCGCTGGTCGTACCTGGCCGGCGGCCTGCAATGGTACGGCGACCTGCTGGGCCTGTTCTTCCTGGTCTTCCTGCTGGCCGGGGCGTTCAACCTGGCCATCGGCGGTGGCGACCTGTTCCGCAAGCTCACCGTCTTCCTGGTCGCCACCGTGCCGGTGCTGGTCGGTCTCGGGCTGGTCCGGGCCGTGGCGCTGCTGCGGCGGGGGACCGGGGCGACCTGGCGGGACGCGGTGGGTGCCTTCTTCATCTGGCAGTCCACCTCACTGGTGGTGGCGCGGGCGTCGGTGCTTGGCCTGTTCGCCCGCAAGGCGGCCTTCCTGCGTACGCCCAAGACCAGCGAGCGCGCCAAGTGGTGGGAGGCGCTGCGGGCCAACTGGGCCGAGTCCACGCTGGCCCTGTTCGGCCTGGCCGGCATCGCCGGCGCGCTGACCAAGTACAACGAGCTGAGCGGGCCGCTGCTGGCCGCACTGCTGCTGTTCCCGACGCTGGGCATGGCGGCGGCGCCGGTCAACAGCTGGGCCGCGCAGCGCGCCACACTGCCCGAATGGCTGCGCGAACGGCGGCGGACCGAGAACCGGCGGGACCGCCGGGCCTTCGCCGCGGGCGCGGCGACCGGCGGTGTCATCGCCGTGGCCGCGGTGGCCGTCGCCGCGGTCGCGCTGCTGTTCGCACCGAGCCGGCACCCGGTGCAGACACCCAACCTGATGGGGCCGGCCCAGGGCGTGAGCTCGGCCCCCGCCCACCCGTCACCGTCGCCATCGACGAGCTCGGCCTCTGCGTCGCCGAGCACGTCGCCTACACCGTCACCCACCGCCACGACGCCCAGCCCCAGCCCGTCGCCGTCGCCGACCACGTCGCCGACGGTCACGCCGACCCCGTCCGCTACCACGCCGGCGCCGTAGCTGGCCCGGCCGCACGGCCCGCCGGGCCAGCGGCGGTCAGGAGGGGCGGTCGGCCAGCCAGATCGAGGCGTGCGCGGGTTCCAGGCTCTGCTGCACCGCGGCCAGCAGGCCGGCCCGGACCGCCTCCAGGTCCACCGACTCGGTCAGGCCCGCCGCGAACGCGGCCACGGTCCGTTCCGCGTTGTAGCGGGCGCGGTTGAACCGGCGGTCCACCACCCGCTGCACCCCGCGCCGGAGCGGGGTGAACAGCCCGACGACCACCAGGGTGGCGCCGGCCACCGCCACCGGCGATGACACCGGCAGCACCTGCGTGGCCAGCACGACCAGGCCCGCATAGATGCCAGCGAGCAGACCGGTGACGATCGTGTAGGCCAGTGTCCGGGAGATGATCCGGCCGAGGTCGTAGAGCCGGTACCGGGCGATGCCGACCGCGATCCCCACCGGCAGCGCGGCGGCCCCCAGATCGGCCGCGGACTGCACCACCTGCGCGGTCCCGTAGGAGTAGTCCCGGGCGAAGATGGTGATCGCGGTGGCGACGGCGCAGCAGGCCGCCCCGGTCAGGACCAGTCTCAGCTGCTGGCGGCGCAGCCCGGTGGACCGCCGGAAGTCCGCCCCCTGGCGCCCGGTGAAGACGAGCAGGCCCGCCAGGACCAGCCACCCGGCCACCTGGCCGGCGATGACCACCACCGCCGCCGCCCCGGCCAGCGGCGGGCTAGCGACCGGGACACCGGTCGGGTAGACCCGCACCGGCGGCCCGCTGATGGCCGCGGCCTGGCGCGTGAGCTGGCCAATCGTGAACACGGCACCGGCCGCGCAGTAGCAGCCAAGCAGCCACCACCAGCGGCGGGAGGGGAGCCTGCCGTCCGGGAACAGCGCGACGATCAGGCCCGCGCATATGGCGACCACGAACGCGGCTTCCTGGAGCAGCAGTGCGGTCTGGCCCAGGGGCAGCGCCCCGGCATGAATCCGGTAGTCGAGCACCGAGTAGAGCCGGCCGGCCCCCACCACCGCCACCACGGCGGCCCAGCCGAGCAGCAGCCAGCCGATCGGGTTGCCGGGCTGCCTGCCCGCCACCAGCAGCCCGGTCCCGCAGGCCACCAGCGCGGCCACCGTGCCGCCGCTGCCGTAAACGGCCTGGGTGTAGTCCCTGGTCAGGTAGAGCAGCACCGCGCAACCCGCGAGCAGCACCAGCGTGGCCGCCGCCACCAGCAGTGCCAGCAGCGGCACCACCCGGAACCGCCCGGCTGCCGCCCGGCCCGTCATCGGTGAAACCCCGCACCCCCACCTGGCACGTTCGCTGAGCTGTCTGGCACGAGCGTATGCTGCGCCTGATCACGATCGGCCGGAGCCGCGGGAATACCGGCCGGGACTGCCCGGAGGGTCGATGAGGGCACGCACGTGGGTGGTGGCGGCGGTGTCCGTGACCGCCGTGACGGCCGGCCTGGCCTGCTCGTCAGCCTCCCCGCCCTCGTCACCGGGGTCATCTTCGGGGCCGTCGCCGTCCGGTCACTCCACGGCCGCGTCGCCCTCGCCGGTGGCCTCGCACCCGCAGAACCATGTGGTGAAGGCCACCGAGCAGGGCGCAGGGCTGAGCGCGTCGGTCAGCGTCACCGACCCCTTCGCGGCCGGATCGAAGCTGAACAAGATCGAGTACCACCTGCACGACGGCTACAGCAAGCGGGTGATCATCCCCGGCGGTGCCTACGTGGCGGCGGAAGACATCGCCATCTGCGGTGTGGCCGGGATGCACTACCCCAGCAACGGGTTCGTCGGCACCGGCGTCGAGTGCCATCCCTTCCTGCACCAGAAGGAGATCTTCTACCACCAGGATGCCGGCACCCTGGCCGGGCGGTTCGACCCGCACCGCAACTTCGAGGTGACCGAGATCTGCCACGGCACCGGGCGCTATCTCACCGTCGGGCACATCGACCACGGGGCGCTGCTGTCGGCCGAGTACTACTGGGCCAACGGCGAGCACCTGACCGTCGATCTGCCCGGCAACGCGATGGTCGACCACATCGTCCTGATCACCACCGGCGGCCACCTGTCCGCGGTGGAAACCCGCCACCCGTAGCCGGGAGCGGTACGGGCCGGTAGCTAGTCCTTGACCCAGTTGGGGGAGTGGTCCCACCACTTGATCAGGGTGTTGCCGCTGCTGGCCTGCATGTCGACCAGGATCAGGTCCCGGTTGAACGTGTCGCTGATG
This sequence comes from Streptosporangiaceae bacterium, assembly GCA_036522155.1. Taxonomy (GTDB): domain Bacteria; phylum Actinomycetota; class Actinomycetes; order Streptosporangiales; family Streptosporangiaceae; genus UBA9676. The sequence goes on along the minus strand of DATDGI010000052.1, from coordinate 2,117 downwards.
TCGGGGTTGCCCTTGTAGACGTACTCGGCCACCCGGCCCTCGGGCGTGTTGCCGAAGGAGTATTGCGTCTCGCACGAGGCGAACGTGTTGAACGCGGCCGTCCCGTGGACCTGGAAGCAGGGGCCCGAATTCTTGCTGATATGGGCGAAGTTAGACAGGAACGATGCGTACGCCGCGTTCATCGCTGACTTGGTGGCGAACAGGTAGTACTGGACGTAGCCGGGCGGGATGTTCGGCGCTCCCGAGCAGTGGTACTCCGCGGTGGCACCGAAATGCGGCGCGTGCACCGGGGCGCAGCTGTTATTGGCCGAGACATCGGCCGGGATGATCGCGGCCAGGGTCTGATCCCCGGCGGTGGGCGTGAACGTGGATGCGGTCGGGCTCGGGCTCGGGGGGTGCGTGCTCAGGGTCGGCGTGGGCTTGGGCGTCGCCTTGCTGAACGGCGGCAGGTGCGCGGTCCCGGCGAGGATGACGTAGAGGATCACCAGCCCGAGGATCCCGCCCCCGACGAGCAGGCCGCGCCGGGACGAACGGGCCGTGGGTGGCCGTCCGCCCGGCCCGGCTGGTGGTGTGGCGCCAGGGTAGTCCGGGCCAGCGGGCGGGGGGTAACCCGGGCCGACCGGTGGTGTGGCGCCGGGGCCGCCCGGCCCGGTGGTGACCGTCTCCGGGTACTGGGCCCGCTCGGTCGGCGGATGCGCGGGAGGCGCGCCGGGCGGCACGGTCAGCTGCTCGCCGCCCGGGCTGGCGGGTGGGGCGGTCCCCGGGGCCGGCGGAACACCGAGGCCGCCCGGGGCCCCCGAGCCCGCGGCCGGCTGCAAGCCTTCCGACACCTGATAACCCAGGGCCCGGCCGAACTCGCTGACCACCCAGATGGCGGCGGCCGGGTCCAGCGATCGCGACTCGGCCAGGTTGGCGGCGGTCAGCCTGACCGCGGTGTCGGCACCGACCCCACCGGCCCGCTGCTGGAGCATGGCGGCCACGTCAGCCCGGACGGCCATGCTGATCAGGCTGGCCTCGCGGGGCGAGTCCGGCAGCCGGTCCTCACAGATGCCATCGATGATGGCGGCGTTCGACAGCACCCGGGCACCGTAGTCGGTCACGGCCGACTGGAGCACGCCGCGTGCTTCGCCCCCCGGGTCGATCCCCTGCCCTGTTCCTTCGGTCATGAAGGACCTCCCCCACCGGCCGCTGGTGCGCGGAATCCTAGCAAGCCCGGCCGGAACGTGCTCAATCTGGCCAGTGGACACGCGCCCCGCGCCACCGGGAGTTGCCCGCGTTCTCAGCCAGCGGCGCCGGGGGGTGCTCACGGCCAGTTCCAGCCGCCCCAAATCCGTGCTATCTGTGTGGTAGCAGCGGCCGGACCCGGCCGCTGGAGGATAGTCTGGGCTGCCTCTGACGAGGCAGGCCGTGATGCCTGCCTGGGGGAGCGGGGCGCATGACAGACAGCATGACGATCATGCCTGGTGGCGGCATCTCACGGCGCCCGCTCCACTTCTTCATCCTGGCCGATTGCTCCGGATCGATGAAGACCGACGGCCGCATGCAGGCGCTCAACTTCGCCATCGCGAGCATGCTCCCTCACCTGGCCGCCTGGGAACGCGACCAGGAGCAGGCCCAGGTGATGCTGCGGGCGATCGCCTTCGCCGACCGGGCCGAATGGCACATCGCCGAGCCGGTGCCGGTGGCGACCGCGCGCTGGAAGCCGCTGCATCACGTGGAAAAGGGCCTGACCCGGATGGGGGCCGCGTTCCAGCTCGTGACCGAGGCCCTCAAGCCCGGCGAGCTGGAAAACAGGGCGCTGCGGCCAGCCATCTTGCTGATCACCGACGGCCGGCCCACCGACCCGGCCGAATTTGAGGCCGGGCTGCGGGTGCTGTTCGCCGTGCCGGCCGGCCGGGACGCGATCCGGCTGGCCGTCGCCATCGGCCGGGGCGCGAACTCGGAGTACCTGGCCCGGTTCATCGACGATCCAGCGGTCCCGGTGCTGGTCGCCGACAATGTCGACCAGATCATGGTCCAGCTGGTAACCGCGTCACTCGCGGTCTCCCGGCTGTCGGCGGTGGGTGGCGACCGCGGCGCCATCGCCAGCCAGCTCATCCAGCCCGCAACCGAGCGCC
>DATDGI010000051.1:0-3299 GCA_036522155.1 Streptosporangiaceae bacterium | reverse complement strand
CGAAGCCGCCGCCGCCGCCAGCGCCGCCAGCGCCGCCACCGGACCGGGTGGACCGGGTGACCTTGGCCGACGCGTTCCGCAACGACGGGCCGACCTCGTCGACCTCGACCTCGTAGACGGTGCGCTTCTCGCCTTCCTTGGTCTCATAAGACCGCTGCCGCAGCCGCCCGGACACGATCACCCGCATCCCGCGAGTCAGTGACTCGGCGACGTTCTCCGCCGCCTGCCGCCACACGTTGCAGGTCAGGAACAGGCTGTCCCCGTCCTTCCACTCGTTCGTGTTCTTGTCCAGGAACCGCGGCGTCGAGGCCACCCGGAACCGCGCCACCGGCTGGCCGGCCGGGGTAAAGCGCAGCTCGGGGTCATCGACAAGGTTCCCCGCGATCGTGATCTGGGTGTCGCCTGCAGCCATCGGGATACTCCGGTTTGTCGCGAATTCTGCTCAGTGGCGGTGTTCGGGCCGCATGACCTTGGTCCGCAGCACGGCCTCGTTCAGGTTGAGCTGGCGGTCGAGTTCCTGCACGACGGCCGGTTCGGCGGTCAGGTCCACGACGGCGTAGATGCCTTCGGACTTCTTCTCGATCTGGTACGCCAGGCGGCGCTTCCCCCAGATGTCCACCTTGTCGACCTTGCCGCCGCCGCCCGTCACGACCGTCAGGAACTGGTCAAGTGACGGCTGGACGGTGCGCTCCTCGAGGTTGGGGTCGAGGATGATCATTATCTCGTAATGGCGCATGGGCGTCCTGAGCCTCCTCTGGACTAATGCGGCCACGGTCTTTCCGTGGCAGGAGGTGTCGCGGTCACGAGCCGACGCGAAGACCGGCCGGATTACCCGCAGCGGGCCTCAGTGTAGCAATACCTCCGGTGTGCGCGGTAACCGGCGACGCGGCCGCCGGCCGGGGCGAGACCTGTGGTATTCCTGTGTTCGGCACGGGGAAGACTGTGCGGTGAAGCGTATGCTCGCCCTGACATCGAGGAGGTGGTCACCGTGGCAGGCACCGTTCGGAGCGGCCCGCGTCAGAACATCCTGAACTCTGACGGGAAGCGCCACCCGGCCGTGAACATCATGACCATCTTCACGCTGGTGGTCGGGCTTGTCTCCTTCGTCCTGGGCATGATCGTCAGGAACGTGCCGAACGTAGCGGCCTTCGTGCACGTCATCGCGACCGGCGGCGGGCTCGCCTCGATGCTGGTCGGGCTGTACGTGCAGATGATCTCGGCCACCAGGGAGCAGCGGGTCCTCATCGTGACCGGCATCATCGCCGGGTTCGTCGGGCTCGCCCTCGGCCTGTCCAAGGGCGGCTTCGCCGGCTAGGCGCCGCGCGAACTAGGCTCTGGGCATGCCGCGCATCGGAGCCCACTTCCACGTTGACAACCCGCTCGCCGACGCGACCGCTCTCGGAGCCGACGCCGCCCAGTTCTTCCTCGGCGACCCCCAGGGCTGGAAGGGGCCGGTGATACCCGGCGGCGACCCGGGCGCGATCCGGGCCGCGTACGACGCGGCCGGGATGGATATCTACATCCACGCGCCCTACGTCATCAACGTGGCGACCACCAACAACCGGATCAGGATCCCGAGCAGGAAGCTGCTCGATCAGCAGCTCCAGGCGGCGGCGTCCATCGGGGCCAAGGGGCTGATCGTGCACGGCGGTCACGTGCTCGCGGGCGTCGACCCCGAGGAGGGTTTCGAGAACTGGCGCAAGGCGGTGGAGCGGATCGAGCGCCCGCTGCCGATGCTCATCGAGAACACCGCTGGCGGTGACGGGGCCATGGCCAAGTCGCTCGACGCGATCGCCCGGCTGTGGGAGGCGACGGCGGGCGAGGCGGGCGACGGCGGGGGCATCGGGTTCTGCCTGGACACCTGCCACGCGAACTCGGCCGGCATCGACCTGGCCGACGCGGCGGACCGGATCAAGGCGATCACCGGGCGGATCGACCTGGTGCACTGCAACAACTCACGCGATGAGTTCGGCTCGGGCCGGGACCGGCACGCCAACATCGCGACGGGGACGATCGACCCGGCGCTGCTGCTGGCCGTCGTCCGCGCCGCGGGCGCGCCCGCCATCTGCGAGACACCCGCCGAAGACGGCGGCCTGGCCGCCGACATCAGCTGGCTGAAGGAGCACCTGCCCGCCTGACCGGAGGAAACCCGTCAGGGGCGGAGGGTCAGGCGGAGCCTGCGGACGTCGGGGGCGCCGTCGAGGACACCACCGGCCGGGTCATCAGCACCGTGAGCTCGCACCACATCTCGTTCGGGATAGCAGATATCCCGCACGATGTAGGCGGAAAGCAGGGCTACGGTGAGCAGCCTGGCCAGGAGAGCAGCGAAGTACCAGCCGGTGCTGATGCCGTTGTAGCCCGGTATCACCGCGCCGTCGCGGTACACGAACAGCAGGTAGCCCCAGATCCCGAGGAAGTAGCCGACCTCGGCCAGCTGCCACAGCACGTAGGGCCACAGCCGCGGGCGGGCGAGAACGGCGAGCGGGACGAGCCAGAGGACGTACTGCGGCGACCACACCTTGTTCGTGATCAGGAACGCGGCCAGCACCAGGAAGCACAGCTGCGGCAGCCGCGGCCTGCGGGGAGCGGCCAGCGCGAGCACGGCGATGGCCAGGAACGCGATGACCAGGAGGACGGCCGACATCTGGTTCAGCGAGCTGAGCTGCGGGTTGCCGAGCACCGGCACGTTGAAATGCTCGAAGAGATACCAGATCGAGCCCCAGTCGGCGTTGCGGCCCTTGCTGAACACGTAGAACCTGGCCCAGCCCGCCGGGGCGGCGATCATGACCGGGACATTGACCGCCAGCCAGGCGGCCGCGGCCGCGGCGAAGGTCTTCCCGAACTCCCGCAACTGCCCGGTCCGCAGGCACAGCAGGAACAGCGGGCCGAAGACCACCAGCGGGTAGAACTTGGCCGCCACCGCCAGGCCGACGAAGACGCCGGCCCAGACGCCGCGGCGCGCCGCCCAGGCCGCTAGGCCCAGCGCGGTCAGGGCCAGCGCGATCATGTCCCAGTTGATGAACGCGGACAGGATCAGGGCCGGGGACAGCGCCACCATCAGCGCCTGCCAGCGCGCGCCCGGGCCGGCCGCGCGGGCGGTCGCGAGCACGCCCACCACCAGGCAGGCGGCCAGCAGGGCCACCGTGACGTCGAAGAACTCCCGGCCCCTGATCACCACGCTGACGTTCCTGACCAGCCAGGCCGCCGCCTGCATCGCCCCGCCGATCAGCACCGGGTACTCGACGGCGTGGCCGGTGTAGGGCACCTTCCCCGCCGCCAGCCCCTCGCCGTAGTACAGC
>DATDGI010000050.1:0-18826 GCA_036522155.1 Streptosporangiaceae bacterium | reverse complement strand
GTCGGCGGCCCGGCCAGCAGGAGGCCGTCCGGCGGCAGCAGGTAGGCCGTGCTCCCGGTCAGCATCAGGGCAGCGGAGCCACCGGCCGGGGCGGCCGCCGGTCCGGCCGAGGCGCCCGGCACCGGCTGCCAGTGGTCGCTGCCCGCCGGGCTGGAGTAGACGGCAAAACCCGAGCAATGCGCGGCGAACCGTGGCCCGGTCCCGGTGCAGTGCGCCCATACCGCGAACACCTGCCGGCCCCGGGTTTCCAGCGCCGTCACCCGCAGCCCGCCGGTGGCGATCTGGGTCCAGGTACGGCCCGAGTCGTGGGTCGCCCACAGCTGCGGGCCGAACGCCCACCCGTCGCTGCGGTTCAGGAACCGGACCTGGCTCACCCCGGTGGCGCCGTCCGGGCCATGGGCCGGCGGCGCGCCGACCGGGCGCCAGCTGGTGCCGCCGCTGTCGGTGCGCTCCAGCACCAGGCACGGCGCGGCCGCCGCCAGGTCGCATTGCGCGGCGGGCCGGGCCTGGCCCAGCACCCAGCCGGTGTACTGGCCGACGAACGTGACCGACAGCGGCGGCGGCACCGAAGTCGTGACCGGCGGGGCCGTCACCGTGGTCGGGGTGGGCGTGGGCGAGGTGGCCGGGGCCGGGGAGGCCGGGGTCGGCCGTGCCGGGGCGGTGGTGCCGCGCGCCGCGCTCACCGGCGTGCTCCGGCCGCCTTCCAGCGCGGGAATCGCCACCTGCGGGATCACCACGGCGGCGACCACGACGGCGGCGGTCGCGCCGGCCACGGACAGCACCATCCGCCGGGTACGGCGGCGGCGGCCCTCACGGCTGACCCGGTCGAATGTGCCCGGCCGGGGCAGCATCGGCCGCACCGGCTCGTTCAGCCAGGTTTCCAGGCGATCGCGCGGGTCAGTCACGGGCTTCCCCCAGCGCGGCGCGGAGCCGTGACCGGGCGTGGTGCAGGTCCGCCTTGATCGTCCCCTCCGGGCGGCCGAGCATGGTGGCCACGTCCCGGATCGGGAACCCGGCGTAGTGGTAGAGCAGGAACGGCTGCCGCAGCCGGTCGGGCAGCGATGCGATAAGGGCCCGCACATCTACATCCTGCGCCGGGTACAGCACGGGGTCGCCCTTGGTACCCGCGCTCACCGCCCGCAGCGCGCGGCGCTCCCGCCCGGTCCGGCGCCAGTGATCACGGACCAGGTTCGTCGCGATCATGTACAGGTAACTCTGCGGATTCTCCAGTGACGACCAGCGGGCCAGCAGCCGGGTGAACGCCTCGGCGGCGATCTCGTGCGCGGTGTCGTCGTCGTCGACCAGCCGCCGGACCCAGCCGGCCAGCCGCGGGTAGGACGCGTTGAACAGTTCCTCGGCCGCCGCCCGGTCGGTGGCGCGGAACTTCTCCACGGCATCTCCCCGGCTGGCGGTACCCGCCGGAGCGCCCCACGGTGCCAGCAGGGTGGCGACGCTGCCTCCGGCTGTGACGACGGCGTCGGTGATATGGGATTGCACAGGTTGTACCACACCTTCTGGCTGCTGGCCCGCGTTGCCGGGGCGTGCCCCTGTACCGTCCCGGCAGCTACTGAGACGGCCGGCGGCCCCGGCCGGTTGGGCCGGACCTGCCGCGGCCGGGCCGGGCTAGACTGGGGGAGATAGTAGGACGTCCTACTATCTCCCGCTCGTGCCGGTTCCGCCGCAGGAGGATCGCCATGGCTGACCCAGCCGAAGCCGCCCGTCAGCGCTGGCAGCGCCGTTATGAACAATCACGGCTGCGCGACGCGGACTTCACCACGCTGTCCGGGCTTGAGGTGGAGCCGGTGTACGGGCCGCCGCCCGGGGCGGTCGTACCGGGCTTCGAGCGGATCGGCTGGCCGGGCGAGTACCCGTTCACCCGCGGCCTTTACCCGACCGGCTACCGGGGCCGGGCCTGGACGATCCGCCAGTTCTCCGGGTTCGGCAACGCCTGCCAGACCAACGAGCGCTACCGGATGCTGCTGGGCGCGGGCGGGACCGGGCTGTCGGTGGCCTTCGACATGCCGACGCTGATGGGCCGGGACTCCGACGATCCGCGGTCCGCGGGCGAGGTCGGGCACTGCGGGGTGGCGATCGACTCGGCCGCGGACATGGACCTGCTGTTCGCCGGCATCCCGCTGGCGCAGGTGACCACCTCGATGACGATCAGCGGGCCGGCGGTGCCGGTGTTCTGCATGTACCTGGCGGCCGCGCGCCGGCAGGGCGCCGGCATCGGGGCGCTGAACGGCACCCTGCAGACCGACATCTTCAAGGAGTACATCGCCCAGAAGGAGTGGCTCTTCCCGCCGCAGCCGCACCTGCGGCTGATCGGCGACCTGATGGAGTACTGCGCGGCGCACATCCCGGCCTACAAGCCGCTGTCGGTGTCCGGCTATCACATCCGGGAGGCGGGCTCGACGGCCGCGCAGGAGCTGGCCTTCACCCTGGCGGACGGGTTCGGGTACGTCGAGCTGGGGCAGGAGCGGGGGCTCGACGTGGACGTCTTCGCGCCGGGCCTGTCGTTTTTCTTCGACGCCCACATCGACTTCTTCGAGGAGATCGCCAAGTTCCGGGCCGCCCGCCGGATCTGGGCCCGGTGGCTGCGCGACACCTACGGCGCGCGCACCGAGCGGGCCCAGTGGCTGCGGTTCCACACCCAGACCGCCGGGGTGTCGCTGACCGCCCAGCAGCCCGACAACAACGTGGTGCGGACGGCCGTCGAGGCGCTCGCCGCGGTGCTCGGCGGCACCAACTCGCTGCACACCAACGCCCTGGACGAGGTGCTCGCGCTGCCGAGCGAGCGCGCGGCGGAGATCGCGCTGCGCACGCAGCAGGTGATCATGGAAGAGACCGGGGTGGCCAGCGTGGCCGACCCGCTGGGCGGGTCGTGGTACCTGGAGGCGCTCACCGACCGGCTGGAAGCCGAGGCGGAGGAGATCTTCACCCGGATCAGGTCGATGAGCCCGGACGGGACCATGACCGGCGGGATCCTGCGCGGGATCGAGGACGGCTGGTTCTCCGGGCAGATCGCCGAGGCGTCCTTCGCCTACCACCAGAAGCTGGAGAAGGGCGAGAAGAAGGTGGTCGGCGTCAACATCTACACCGGCTCGGTCGGCCAGCCGGTGGAAATCCTGCGGGTCAGCCACCAGGTGGAACGCGACCAGGTGGCCGAGCTGGTCCGGCGCCGGGCCGCGCGCGACCAGGCTGCGGTGGACGGGGCTCTGGCGGCCATGATCGGCGCGGCCCGGTCCGGGCAGAACATGATCCCGCCGATGCTGGCCGCGGCCGAGGCGGAGGCGACGCTGGGCGAGATCTGCGATGCCCTGCGCGCCGAGTGGGGCACCTACGCCGAGACCCCCGCGTTCTAGCCCGGGCCACGGTGAGCCGGCGTCCTGGTGTCAGTGGGGGCTGGCGGTCGGGAGCCCGGCATCTTTGGCCGCAGCCAGCAGCCGCTTGTCGTAGGCGACGAACGCGGCGAGATCACGCCGGATGGACAGCGCCGAGGCCAGGTGGATGGCATCGATCGACCGCATGGCCGCCGGCGGGAGTGCGGCCGCCATGTCCAGCAGCTCGGTTGTCAGTGCCACCTTCTCCACCCCCCGGACCTGGCGGTAGCTCCGGGGCAGCGCGCTGGGGTCGGCCCGCCACACTGCGCGCGGCACCTCGGTGCGGTGGATGATGCTGGACACCAGCGGGAGATCTGCGCGAACGGCGAGCCACCCGATCAGGGCCGGTGTCTCGGCCTCGGCGATGACCAGCTTCACCAGTGCCGAGGAGTCCAGGTAGATCAATACCGCTCCTCCTCGCGCATCTGCATCAAGATCTCGCTAGCTGTCGGCTGGCCTGGCGGCACCGGCGGAGCCGGCTCGATGTCCAGGAGATTGCCGGGCTCCTCGGCCGGCAAGATGACGCCGGCCGCGATCAGGCGCTCCAGCGGGCTTTCCGGCTCGCGCGCGGGCACCAGCCGGGCGACGAGCCGGCCGCGGTTGGTGATGTCCACGATCAATCCCTTCTCGGCCAGATCCACGTAGACGCTGGCGTGCTGACGGAGTTCGCGTATGCCGATGCGCCGCGCGCCAGCTGCCCGCCTCGGCTGAATCCGGCCCTCAGATGTATCACCCACCTGTCAATCGTAGCACTAAAGGTGCTACCTTTACGCAGCCGGGCCGGGCCGCCCTGGCGCTGGCCGTGGTCGTGGGCCAAGCTGGGGCCGGGATGCGGCAGGATGGAGTTATGCAGCAGCCGCGGGATTTCTCGCTCTACGGCGCGGTCGATCTGGGCGCGCGGCAGGCTGCCGCCCAGCGCAGCCAGCAGGCGGCGGCGCGAGCGGGCGGGCCCAGCGGACCGGACCCTGACGGCCCGCAGGACGGCTATGTGTTCGACGTGTCGGAGGACACCTTCGAGATCGACGTGCTGGAGCGCTCCCGCACCGTCCCGGTCGTGATGGATCTGTGGGCGGAATGGTGCGGCCCCTGCAAGCAGCTCAGCCCGATCCTGGAGAAGCTCGCCGCGGAGGCCAACGGTGCCTGGGTGCTGGCCAAGGTGGACGTGGATGCCAACCCGCAGCTGAGCGCGGCGCTGCAGGTGCAGAGCATCCCGATGGTGGTCGCGGTCATCGCCGGGCAGCTCGTGCCCGGCTTCCTGGGCGCGCTGCCGGAGGCGCAGGTCCGGCAGTGGCTGGGGCAGCTCATGCAGGCGGTCAAGCAGCTGGGCATGCCCGGGGCGGGCGGTGCGGACCCCGATGATGACGCGGCCGCGCCGGCGGACGGCGTGCCCGCGGATGAGGTGTACTCCGAGCCAGGACTGATCGAGGCCCAGCAGGCCATGGAACGGGGCGACCTGGACGGGGCGGCCGCCGCCTTCGAGCAGATGCTGGCGGCCACCCCGGGCCACCCGATCGCGGTGCAGGGGCTGGCCCAGGTGAACCTCTTCCGCCGGGTCAACTCCTACGACGAGGCCGCGGCCAGGAAGGCGGCCGCCGCCAGCCCCGGCGACGTCGACGCCCAGACCCAGGTGGCCGACCTGGACATGGCCAGCGGCCGGCCCGGGGAGGCGTTCGACCGGCTGCTCGGCGTGATCCGGCGGACGGCCGGCGAGGAGCGGAACCGGGCCCGGCTGCACCTGATCGAGCTGTTTGACATCTTCCCGCCCAAGGATCCCCGGGTGACCAAGGCCCGGGCCACCCTGTCCAGCCTGCTCTTCTGACCGGGCGGGTCAGCGGGAGCGGGGATCGCGCGGGTCGGCGTTGGCCAGCAGTTCCAGCGCGGGCAGGGCCCCGGCCAGCGCGGCGAGCTGCCCGGGCGACAGCGCGCGCAGGCTCTCGGCCAGCCGGGTGGTCGACTCCTGGCGGAGCCGCTCCAGCGTCTCGTGCCCGGCCGCGGTGATCGCCAGCGTGCAGGCGCGGGCGTCGCCCGGCACCGCGCGGCGCTCCACGTACCCGCGCTCCTCCAGCGCGGTGACCAGCCGGGTCAGCGTGGACGGGGCGATGCCCTCGGCGGCGGCGAGGTCACCAAGCCGGAGCGGGCCGGCCCGCTCCACGGTGGCCAGCGCGGACAGCTGGGTCGGGGTCAGGCCCACCAGCTCGTGGCGGCGGAGCCACCGGGACAGCCGGGCGATCGCCACCCGCAGCCTGGCCACGTCGATCGCGCCCTCCGGCGGGGCGGGAGGGTGGCCGTCCATGCTCCTCGCGTGCACCCTTGCAGGGTACGTGCCGGCCGGCCCCGATGGGCCCGGGGCACGCCCCGGTGATGGCACGATTGTTCCTGCACGGGCAGGGCCAGGAGCGGAGGAGATCGTGGCGGTAGCGCCGAGCGTGTCCTATTCGATCACCGTGCGGCTGGAGGTGCCCTCGCGGGGCCGGGCCGTCAGCGAGCTCACCCAGGCGGTCGAGCAGGTGGGCGGCGCGGTGACCGCGCTGGATGTCACCCCATCCGCCTACGAGCAGCTGCGGGTGGACGTCACCTGCGCCGCCCGCGACTCCGAGCATGCCGAGGCCATCGTGGCGGCGCTGACCGCCATCGACGATGTGATCCTGGTCAAGGTCAGCGACCGCACCTTCCTGCTGCACCTGGGCGGCAAGATCGAAACCCAGGTCAAGGTGCCGCTGCGGAACCGGGACGACCTGTCCATGGCCTACACGCCGGGGGTGGCCCGGGTGTCGCTGGCCATCGCGGCCAACCCTGACGACGTGCGCAGGCTGACCATCAAGCGGAACAGCGTGGCCGTGGTCACCGACGGCAGCGCCGTGCTGGGGCTGGGCAACGTCGGCCCGTACGCCGCGCTCCCGGTGATGGAGGGTAAGGCCGCCCTGTTCAAGCGGTTCGCCGGCATCGACGCCTGGCCGGTCTGCCTGGACACCCAGGACACCGACGAGATCGTCCGCACGGTGCAGATCATCGCGCCCGCGTTCGGCGGCATCAACCTGGAGGACATCGGGGCGCCCCGGTGCTTCGAGGTCGAGCGCCGGCTGCGCGACCTGCTCGACATCCCGGTCTTCCACGACGACCAGCATGGCACCGCCATCGTGGTGCTGGCCGCGCTGACCAACGCCCTGCGGGTGGTCGGCAAGAAGCTGGGCACGGTCCGGATCGCGATGGCGGGCGCGGGCGCCGCCGGGACGGCGGTGCTCAAGCTGCTGCTCGCCTCCGGCGCGTCCGACGTGATCATCTGTGACGACCAGGGCGCGGTAAACCAGGGCCGGCCGGGCATGGGGGAGAGCCTGACCTGGGTGGCCGAGCACACCAACCCCGGCGGTTACGACGGCAACCTGGCGGGCGCGGTGCGCGGCGCGGACGTGTTCATCGGGGTGTCCGCGCCGAATATCCTGACCGGCGACGACATCGCCACCATGGCGCCGGAGTCGATCGTGTTCGCGCTGGCCAACCCGGTGCCCGAGGTCGACCCGATGGCCGCGGGCGAGCATGCGGCGGTGGTGGCGACCGGTCGCAGCGACTACCCGAACCAGATCAACAACGTGCTGGCCTTCCCGGGCGTCTTCCGCGGGCTGCTCGACGCGCAGAGCCGGACCATCACCGACGACATGCTGGTCGCCGCGGCCCGGGCCCTGGCCGGTGTGGTTTCCCCCGACGAGCTCAGCCCGCACTACATCATCCCGTCGGTGTTCCACCCGGACGTGGCCTCGGCGGTGGCGGCCGCCGTGCGCGACGCGGCCGGCGGCCGCCCAACCCCCGGCCGGCCTGACACGCGCGCCGGGCGCCGCTAGCGCGGGACTCCCTGGCCGTCTTCGGACAGAATGGGGGCATGGCGGAAACGCTGGCCGGGCGCCTGGTGGTGGCGACCCCACTGCTGGGCGACCCGAACTTCCGGCGGGCGGTGGTGCTGATCGTCGAGGACGAACCGGACGAGGGCACGCTCGGCGTGGTGCTGAACCGGCCCACCGAGATCCCGGTCGAGCAGGTGCTGGAGTCGTGGACCGAGCTGGTCACCGGCCCGTCGGTGGTGTTCGAGGGCGGCCCGGTCTCGCCCAACAGCGCGCTGGGCCTGGCCATGGTGCCGGGGGAGGACGAACCGCTCGGCTGGCGGGCGCTGGACACCGTCGCGCCCCGGTCCCGGCTGGGCCTGGTGGACCTGGACGCCCCGCCGCAGCTGCTGGCGGGCGGCATCGCCTCGCTCCGGGTGTTCGCCGGGTACGCCGGCTGGGGCCCCGGCCAGCTGGAGTCCGAAATCGATGAGGGCGCCTGGTATGTGCTCCAGGCCGAGCCGGCCGACCCGTTCGCGGCCGAGCCGGAGCAGCTCTGGCCGATGGTCCTGCGCCGGGCCGGCGGCACGCTGGCGCTGGTGGCGACCTATCCGGACGACCCGGCCCAGAACTGACGAGCGAGTAAGCTTGCCGCGTGAGCACCGAGGTCCTTCCGCAGCAGGACACCCGTGAGGATGCCGATGTCCGGCCCGACTATTCGGCCGGTGACGGCGACCACGAGCGTTTCGCCCACTACGTGCTGAAAGACAAGATCGTCGACAGCGCGGTGATGGGCACCCCGGTCCGCGCGCTGTGCGGCAAGGTCTGGGTGCCGAGCCGGGATCCCAAGCGCTTCCCGGTCTGCCCAGACTGCCAGCGGATCTACGAGTCGCTGCCCGAGGGCGGCGACTGAGGCACCGGCGCGTCGGCCACCTCGACCCCGGCCGTCCGCATCTCGCCGACCGCGGCCGCGGTGGTGGCCGGGTCGACCCCGGCGGTCAGCCAGCGCAGCACCCGGGTGGCGAGCCCCTGCCGTACCGCGTCCAGCGCGGTCGCCCGGACGCAGTAGTCAGTGGCGATGCCGGCCACGTCCAGTTCGTCCACCCCGTGCTGGCGCAGCCAGTCCGCCAGCGGCGTGCCCGCGTCGTCGGTGCCCTCGAACCCGCTGTAGGCGGCCGCGTAGGCGCCCTTGCTGAAGACGGCCTCGATCGCGCCGGTGTCCAGCGCCGGGTGGAACTGCGCGCCGCCGGTGCCGGCCACGCAATGCGGCGGCCAGGAGTCGCGGAAGTCCGGGGTGGCCGAGAAATGGCCGCCCGGGTCGACGTGGTAGTCGCGGGACGCGACCACGTGCTGGTAGCCGCCGCGGCCGGTGCCCAGCAGAGCGCTGATCGCCGCCGCGACCGCCGCCCCGCCGGCGACGGCCAGCGAGCCGCCCTCGCAAAAGTCGTTCTGCACATCGACGATCATCAGGGCCCGCACACCGCGAGCGTACGGCATCGGTCAGCGGGCGGGCGGCGCCGCTGGCCGGGGTGAGCCGTCACCCACCTCGGCGGGGGTGCCGCCGGTGATCCGCACCAGTTCGGCGAACGAGGTCGGGAAGACCGTGTGCGCGTGGCCGCCCGCGGCCCAGACCACGTCGTAGCCTGCCAGCCACACGTCCACCAGGGTGCGCAACGCCTGCGGGTGGCCCACCGGCGCTACCCCGCCGATGGCCTGCCCGGTGGCGGCCCGGACGAAGTCCGGGTCGGCCCGGCGGACGGCGGCCGCGCCGACCAGGGCGGCCACCTTGCCGGTGTCGACCCGGTGCGCGCCGCTGGTCAGCACCAGCAGTGGCGCACCGTCCGCGCTGAACACCAGGCTGTTCGCGATCGCGCCCACCTCGCAGCCGATCTGGGCGGCGGCGGTGGTGGCGGTGGGGGCGGGCTCGGGCAGTTCCCTGACCTCGCCGGTGGTGCCCAGCTCACGCAGGGTGTCAGCGACGTGGACCGCGCTTGGGTGCATGGCCGGAGGCTACCGGACGCACGGCCGCGCCGCTGGCCCGCTCACCGGCGGCAGGTTCCCGCCAGCGGGGGCGGGCCGAGCGGAGGCAGAACTCACTGAAGGTGCCCGGCGCCCGGTCGCTCTCGATGACGTACCGGTCGAGTTCGAGGCGCAGTTCGAAGAGCCTGCGCTGGGCGTAGTGGCATTCGGCCGCGACCCCGGCGACGCCATGAGCGAACTGGCGCGCCACCCGCCAGACCCCTCGCGAGGTGTGATCGGTGATTGCCATGACCCCATCATCGCCCGGGCCAGCCGCCCAGGGAAGTGGCAGTAATGACATATACCGTCGACATCCTGCCATCGATGGCGGATACTTGGGGCATGCTGCGCAACGTCGCCGTGGTGGTGCTCGACCGCTTCGAGCCGTTCGAGCTGGGCCTGGTCTGTGAGGTCTTCGGGATCGACCGGACCGGCGACGGCCTGCCCGCCTACGATTTCGCGGTGGTGGCCGGGGAACCGGGCCCGCTGCATTCGCCGGTCGGGTTCACGCTGGACACCCCGCACGGCGTGGAGCTGCTGGCGGCGGCCGACCTGGTGGCGGTGTCGGCCGTCGCGGACTGCAGCCGCGGCTTCCAGCGGCAGGAGTTCCCCGAGCCGCTGCTGGCGGCGCTGCGGGCGGCGGTCGCCCGGGGCAGCCGGGTGCTGAGCGTCTGCAACGGCGCGTTCGTGCTGGGCGCGGCCGGGCTGCTGGACGGCCGGCGGTGCACCGCGCACTGGCGGAACACGGCCGAACTGGCGCGCCGCTTCCCGGCCGCCCGGGTCGACCCGTCGGTGCTGTACGTGGACGACGGCCCGGTGATCACCAGCGCGGGCACGGCGGCCGGCATCGATGCCTGCCTCTACCTGGTCCGCAAGGAGCAGGGCAGCCGGGTGGCCAACGCCATCGCGCGGCGGATGGTGGTGCCGCCCCACCGCGACGGCGGCCAGGCCCAGTACATCGACCGGCCGGTGCCCGCCGCGCCCGCCGATTCGCTGGCCCGCGTGATCGGCTGGATGAACCGCCACCTCGACCAGCCGCTCACGGTCGGCCAGCTCGCCGCGCGGGCGCACATGTCGCCGCGCTCGTTCGCCCGCCGGTTCGTCCAGGAGACCGGCACCAGCCCGCAGCGCTGGCTCACCGGCCAGCGCATCCTGCTGGCCCAGCAGCTGCTGGAGGAGACCGATGAGACGGTCGATGCGATCGCCGGCCAGGCCGGGTTCGGCAACGCGACCGTGCTCCGGCACCACTTCCGGCAGCAGCGGCGCACCACCCCGCACGCCTACCGCCGCGCCTTCCGGCCGCACATCACCTCCCCAACCCCTTCCGCCGCGCGCAACGGCCGCGCAAGCGGGTGATCAGGGGTCCATCAGGGTGGGGATGGCGGGGTAGCCGCGGGAGAGCTGGCGGGCGTGGGCCGGGAGTTCCGCCACCGCCTGCCGGTGCCGCTGCCGCGCGTCGGCCAGCGGCTCGCGGCCGACGATCTCGCCGCGGCTGACCAGCTGGCGCAGCAGGGGCCGGTCGGCCGGGGACGGGTCGGGGGGTTCCAGCGTGACCCGTTCCGCGACGGCCTGGCCGTGGCTGCCGCGCTGCCGGACCGCCCATTTCCGGCCGCCCCGGCCGGGCTTGCCCACCGAGCGCTTGGCCACCGGCCGCAGTTCCGCCCCGCTGCCCGCCTCGTCCGCCCTGGCCACCAGCTTGTACACGAGCGCGGCGGTGGGCGCCCCGGAGCCGGTGACCAGCGCGGTCCCCACCCCGTAGCCGTCCACGGGGGCCGCCGCCAGCGCCGCGATGGAGTGCTCGTCAAGGTCGCCGGTGACCACGATCCTGGTGTGTACCGCCCCCAGTTCGTCCAGCAGCGCCCGGGTCTGCCGGGCGACCATGGCCAGGTCGCCACTGTCGATACGGACCGCGCCCAGGTCCGGCCCGGCCAGCTCGACCGCCGCGCGGACCGCCCGGCCCACGTCGAACGTGTCCACCAGCAGGGTGGTGCCCTTGCCCAGCGCGGCCAGCTGAGTGCTGAACGCGTGCCGCTCGCTGTCGTGCACCAGCGTGAACGCGTGGGCGCTGGTCCCGGCGGTGGGGATGCCGTAGTCATGCCCGGCCCGCAGGTTCGAGGTGGTGGCGAAGCCCGCGATCCAGGCCGCCCGGGCGCTGGCGACCGCGGCCAGCTCGTGGGTCCGGCGGGAGCCCATCTCGATCAGTGGGCGGCCGTCAGCCGCGGTCACCATCCGGGACGCGGCGGACGCGATCGCGCTGTCGTGGTTGAAGATCGACAGCGCGAGCGTCTCCAGCACGACCGCCTGCGCGAACGGCGCCTCCACCACCAGGATCGGTGAGCCGGGAAAGTAACAGTCGCCCTCGCCGTAGCCCCAGATGTCACCGGTGAAGGTGAACGATTCCAGGTAGGCAAGCGCCGCCTCGTCGGCGACGCCGGTGCCGCGCAGGAAGGCAAGCTCGTCCGGCCCGAAGCGGAACGCCGGCAGGGCATCTAGCAGCCGCCCGGTGCCGGCCACCACCCCGTACCGGCGGCCGTGCGGCAGGTGCCGGGCGAACACCTCGAACACGGACCGGCGGCCGGCCACGCCGCTGCGCAGCGCCCCGGTCAGCATGGTCAGCTCGTAATGATCGGTGAGCAGGCCGGTGCTGCCCGGCGCTGGCCCAGCCGTGCCCACGTCGTCTGCCACAAGAGGAAGCCTACGGAATCCGCCCGCGTAGCCGGTTCGCGCCCACGGCCGGACCCTGGCAGAGTTGGAGGGGTCTGCCATGGGAGGTGACCGCCAGTGAGCGTGGCCCCCGCCGAGGTTGAGCGCGAGGAAGCCGGCCTGGATGCCGTGCCCGACACGCCCTGGGTGACGATCGTCTGGAACGACCCGATCAACCTCATGAGCTATGTCACCTACGTGTTCCAGAAGGTGTTCGGCTACGCCAAGCCGAAGGCCGAGAAGCTGATGCTCGATGTCCATCACAAGGGCAAGGCCGTGGTGTCCGCCGGCACCCGGGAGTCGATGGAGCGGCACGCCGAGATTCTTCACGGGTACGGCCTGTGGGCCACCGTGAGCCACGACCGGTGACCGGCGGCGGGGAGGAGGCTGACACGCCTGGCTTCCGCCGCAGCCGGGACGGCGTGACCGCGCGCTTCACCGCCGCCCAGGCCGTCATCGTCCGCAACCTGGTGAGCCAGGTGGCCGAACTGGTCGGCAGTGACGCGGTGGACTGGCCCGCGACGCCGGGAGCGGCCGCCAGCGAGCGGCCCGTGCCGTTGCCGCCCGCCGACGACCTGACCGGACTGGCCGGCATCGAGCCGTTCGAGCTGGGCGGCCCGGCCACGGCGCCGGATGACCCGGTGCTGGCCCGGCTGCTGCCGGACGGTTACCGGGACGACCCGGACGCGGCCGGGGATTTCCGCCGGTACACCGAGCCAGGCCTGCGCGCGGGCAAGGTGGCCGCCGCCCGCACCGTGCTCGGCACGCTGCCAGCCAGCGGCGGCCGGGTGCGGCTGGCGGGCGAGGCTGCCCAGGACTGGCTGCGCGCCCTGAACGACGTGCGGCTGGCCATCGGCACCGTTCTTGGCATCACCGAGGACTACGAGTACGACCTGGACGAGACCGACCCCGCGGACGCGCGTTCGGCATATCTGGAGGTTTATCACTGGCTCGGCTACGTGCAGGACACCCTGGTCCGGGCGCTGGCGTGAGCGGGCGCCCCCGATACGCTCACACCCATGCTGACGATCGCCGCCGACCTGCACGACAAGATCGTGGCCCACGCCCGGGCGGATCACCCGGACGAGGCGTGCGGGGTGATCGCCGGCCTGGCCGGGAGCGACCGGCCGGAGCGGTTCATCCCGATGCTCAACGCCGAGCGCTCGCCTACGTTCTACCGGTTCGACTCGACCGAGCAGTTCCGGGTGTGGCGGGAGATGGACGAGCGGGACGAGGAGCCGGTCGTCATCTACCACTCGCACACCGCCACCGAGGCCTACCCGTCCCGGACCGATATCTCCTACGCAAGCGAGCCGGGCGCACACTACGTGCTGGTGTCCACCCGCGAGCCGGATCAGGCCGAGTTCCGCTCGTTCCGGATCCTGGAAGGGGTGGTGACCGAGGAGGAGGTACGGATCGTGGCCGGCGGGCCGGGCCCCGGCCGGAATGAACCCATCGGGCCGCCCGTTGGACACCAAGAGCAGCCGCGTTGACGGCAGGACAGCAGGAGCGACATCCATGGCCATCGAGGTCCGTATCCCGACGATCTTGCGCACCTACACCGGGGGCGCGAAGTCGGTCGAGGGTGCCGGTGCCACCCTTGCCGAGCTGCTCAGCGACCTTGACTCGCGGCACAGCGGGCTGCGCGACCGGCTGGTCGACGGCTCCGGGCTGCGCCGGTTCGTCAACGTCTACCTCAACGACGAAGACGTGCGCTTCCTCGGCGGGCTGGCGACGCCGGTGGCCGATGGCGACACCGTGACCGTCCTGCCGGCCGTGGCCGGCGGGGGGCGCTGACCACATCGGCCGGGGCGGCCTCACGGGCGGGCACCGGCCGGCGGCGACAGGAGCCTGATGCGCTACGACTCGCTGCTTGACTCGGTCGGCGGGACGCCGCTGGTCGGGCTGGCGCGGCTGTCGCCCGCGCCGGATGTGCGGCTGTGGGCCAAGCTGGAGGACCGCAACCCGACCGGCTCGGTGAAGGACCGGGCCGCGTTCTTCATGATCGAGCAGGCGGAGAAGGACGGGCTGCTGGCGCTGGGCACGACCATCCTGGAACCCACCTCCGGCAACACCGGTATCTCCCTGGCCATGGTGGCCAGGCTGCGCGGCTACAAGATGATCTGCGTGATGCCGGAGAACACCTCGGCCGAGCGCCGGCAGCTGCTGGCCATGTTCGGGGCGCAGGTGATTTCCTCGCCGGCCGCGGGCGGGTCAAACGAGGCGGTCCGGGTGGCCAAGCGGCTCGCCGCCGAGCACCCGGACTGGGTCATGCTCTACCAGTACGGCAACGAGGCGAACGCCCGGGCCCACTACGAGACCACCGGCCCGGAGCTGCTGGCCGACCTGCCCTCGATCACCCACTTCGTGGCTGGCCTGGGCACCACCGGCACGCTGATGGGAGTCGGCCGGTTCCTGCGTGAGCACGTGCCAGGGGTGGCGGTGGTGGCCGCCGAGCCGCGCTACGGCGAGCTCGTCTATGGCCTGCGCAACGTGGACGAGGGCTTCGTGCCCGAGCTGTACGACCCCTCCGTGCTGACCAGCCGGTTCTCGGTGTCCTCGGCGGACGCGCTGCGCCGCACCAGGGAGCTGCTGGCCGCCGAGGGCATCTTCGCCGGCATCTCCACCGGCTGCGCGCTGCACGCCGCGCTGGGGATAGCGGCCAAGGCCAAGGCGGCGGGGGAGCGGGCCGACATCGCCTTCATCGTCGCCGACGGCGGCTGGAAGTACCTGTCCACCGGTGCCTACACCGGCACCCTGGAAGAGGCCGAGGCCAGGCTGGAGGGCCAGCTCTGGGCCTAGCCCGCGGGCCAGCTCCGGGCCTGGCTGGCGGGCCGGCCCGGGCCGCGTAGCCTGGCGGGGTGCGGCTGACGATCATCGGGTGCTCGGGCTCGTTTCCCGGCCCGGACAGCCCCGCCTCCTGCTACCTGCTGGAGGCGGACGGCTTCCGGCTCCTGCTCGACCTCGGCAACGGCGCCCTCGGCGCCCTGCAGCGGCATGCCGGCCTGGACAGCATCGACGCGGTCTGCCTCAGCCACCTGCACGCCGACCACTGCCTTGACCTGTGCTCCTACATGGTCGCGCGCACCTACCACCCGGACGGCCCGCGGCCGCGGATCCCGGTCTATGGCCCAGCCGGGACCGCGCACCGGATGGCCCAGGCCTACGGGTTCGGCGAGCATCCCGGCATGGCCGGGGCCTTCGACTTCGTCACGCTGGCCCCGGGGACGCTCACGATCGGCCCGTTCCAGGTCACGGTCGCGCACGTCAACCATCCCGTCGAAACGTTCGGGTTCCGGGTGGAACAGGCCGGGCGGGCCCTGGCCTACTCGGCCGACACCGGCGAATCCGCCGCGCTGGTCGGGCTGGCCCGCCAGGCCGACCTGCTGCTGTGCGAGGCGTCTTTCCTGACCGGCCCCGGCCTGCCCACTGGCCTGCACCTGACGGCCGGGCAGGCGGCCGAACATGCGGCCAGAGCGGGCGCCGGGCAGCTGATTCTCACCCACCTGGTGCCCTGGAATGACCCGGCCCGGATCCAGGCGGAGGCCAGCGGATCGGCCTTCGGCGGACCGATTTCGCTGGCCGTGCCAGGCCATTCCGTAGAACTCGGCTGAGCAATCACGATCGCGTGCTGGTTGAGCGGTATGCTCACACCGGGTTACGCGTTGTCCCTGGTGAATCAGGAAAACGCGCCCCGCCCCAGACAATATAGGCGGCGGCCCAGGGATCGTGATGGCAGTCATGTGCCCTACGGACAGCGCGGCGTGCGGCCACGGCGACCGCGCTGACCCCGGCCGGGACGGGCGGCCATGACAGGGGGTTCGGGCGGCCAGGCGCTCTGTACCTGCGGTCATGACCGGCGCGCCCATCGTCACTACCGGCACGGTTCGGACTGTGCGCTGTGCGACTGCCCCCGCTGGACCCGGTGGCGCTGGTGGCGTGCGGCCCGCCCAGCCCGGCCCGGCCGCTGATGGCCGGGGTGTTGGTCACCGTACCGTTCTGAATGATTACAAAGCGTGCTGCTGGCGGCCGCGGAATGCCGCGTCCACCTGATTCAACACGCCGGGTTCGTTAAAACCCTGTCGAAGACGGATGCTCGTCTGTCAGGATGACCGTTAGATTACGTCGGCATAGCCCGACAACCACACCCAAGCTAGGAAAAGGCGAATCGGCCGGTCCCGCCGTCAGGTCAGGGCAGGCCACCCCCGCTCGCTTCGTCTGCGGTCATGGAGGGGACCATGACGGACCAGACGAGTTCGAGCGTGCCCGGGTACCGGGTGTCAGTGGTGATTCCGACCCTGAACGAAGCCCGCAACCTACCGCACGTTCTTGCCCGGCTGCCTCGTGACATCTACGAGGTCATAGTGGTGGACGGCCACTCGGTGGACGACACGCTCGCGGTCGCCCAGCGGCTGCGGCCCGATGTCCGCATCGTGCTGCAGACACGCAACGGCAAGGGGAATGCCCTGGCCTGTGGATTCGCGGCCGCCACGGGGGACATCATCGCGATGGTCGATGCCGACGGCTCCGCCGACCCGGGGGAGATCCCGCGGTTCGTCAGGGCGCTGACCGACGGGGCCGACTTCGCGAAGGGCACCAGGTTCGCCCCCGGGGGCGGCAGCAGCGACATCACCCGGTTCCGGACCCTGGGCAACCGGGCGCTGAGCGAGTTCGTCAACCTGTGCTACGGCACCCGCTACACCGATCTGTGCTATGGCTTCAACGCCTTCTGGCGGCGGCATGTGCCGGTGCTCGGGCTCGACGCCACCGCCGCCGCCCCACCCGGGGACGGGCGGCTCTGGGGCGATGGCTTCGAGGTCGAGACCCTGATCCACGTCCGGGTCGCGGCGGCCGGGCTGGTGGTCACCGAGGTACCGAGCTTCGAGCATCCACGGATTCACGGGGTCAGCAACCTGAGCGCGTTCAGCGACGGCATGCGGGTGCTGCGGACGATCCTGGCCGAGCGCCGCCGGGCCGCGGTGCCCGCGCGCGTCCGCGCGCTGGCCGACGGGGCCAGGGGAACCGGCCGGAACGCCTCTCAGACCGACGAGTTCCCTACCTGGCCGGGGTTCCTCGGCCAGCCGGTCAGCCAGCAGTGGGCGAGCCCCGGGACGGCGGCTCAGGGGACGGCTGAGTGAGCGATATTGGTGCCGCTTGTGACGTCGAAATAGGAGCCGGCGGAGTCACCTCCGTCGAGGATCCGCCCCGGGCCGCGCCCGGGGCGGGTGCCGTCGTGAGCCCACCCAGCACCACCGGCCCGCCCACCGTCTCCGTTGTCGTCTGCAGCTACACCGAGGACCGCTGGGATGACCTGACCCGGGCGCTGGCGTCCCTGCGTGAGCAGAGCGCCGCACCGCTGGAGATCATCCTGGTGGTGGATCACTGCCCGGGCCTGCTCCGCCGGGCCCTGGCTGACCTGCCCGGGGTGGCCGTGATCCCGAACCGGCTCGCGCAGGGGCTGGCCGGGGCGCGCAACACGGGTGTGACCGGAGCCGAGGGGGACGTGGTCGCGTTCCTCGACGACGATGCGGCCGCCGACCCCGACTGGATCGCCCGGCTGGCCGACTGCTACCGCGATCCCCGGGTGGTCGGGGCCGGTGGCCTGGTGAACCCCGACTGGGAGGCGGGCCGGCCACCCTGGTTCCCGCCCGAGCTCGACTGGGTGGTCGGCTGCACCTACCGGGGCATGGGCGGGCTCAACGGCCAGGGCGGGCAGGTCCGCAACTTCATCGGCGCGAACATGTCGTTCCGCCGCGAGGTGCTTGCGGATGTCGGCGGCTTCTCCACCAGCCTGGGCCGGGTGGGGACCATCCCGCTGGGCTGCGAGGAGACCGAACTGTGCCTGCGGGTCGGCCAGCGTTACCCCGACGGTGTCTTGCTCTACGAGCCTGCCGCCTCGGTCCGGCACCGGGTGGGCGCCCGCCGGGCACGCTGGGGATACCTCAGGTCACGCTGCTATGCCGAGGGCCTGTCCAAGGCCACGGTCGCCCGGCTCGCGGGCTCCGGCCGCGCCCTGGCCTCCGAGCGTTCTTATGTGCTGTCCACGATCCCGCGCGGGGTGGGCCGGTCGCTGGAGCGGGCGGCACGGGGGAAGCTGTCCGGATTGGGGTCGGCCGCGGCCCTGGTGCTCGCGGTGCTGATCACCGCGGTGGGCTACGCCGTGGGCCGGGTGGCCGGGCCATCGGCCAGCCCGGTGGCGGCCGCACGGCCCGGGAGCAGGCGGGCGGCCGTGCTGTCCAGGCTGGCGGCGCTGGTTCCCTGGGCCGGGCTGGCCGGCACCGCCGCGCTGTGGGCCGTCGCCCTGAGGACGACCAATGTCGCCCGGGTGGAGACCGCGGGCCTCGGGCTGGTGATGGTGCTCCCGGCCACCTTCTGGGCCGCGGCCGGGCTGCTCATGGTGAGCTTCAGCTGGGCCGTCGTACGCCGGGCCAGCCGGTGGCCGGTGCTGGCCGCGCACACGCTCCTGCTGGTCGCGATCCTGCACGCCACCCCGGCGATCCTCTACCAGACGCTGCGCTACTCCTGGGCCTGGAAGCACGTCGGGGTCATCGACTACATCTTTCATCACGGGGTCAACTTCAACCTGGGCGGCATCCTCGGCCCCTACCAGGGCTGGCCCGGCTTCTTCGCGCTCAACGCCTTCCTCCTGCATGCGTCCGGCCAGGCATCCGCGCTGAGCTATGCGAACTGGGCACTGCCGGTCACCGACCTGCTGTGGCTGGGACCGGTCATCCTCATCGCGCGGGCGTTCACCGCCGACCGGCGCATGATCTGGACCGCCGCCTGGCTGTTCGAGCTGGGCAACTGGGTTGGGCAGGACTACTTCTCGCCCCAGGGCTTCACCTACTTCCTGTACCTGACGGTGATCGCGGTCTGCCTGCGCTGGCTGCGCGACCGCCGGGCAGCGCC